>JBAYVP010000078.1:0-16986 GCA_041674485.1 Sulfuricellaceae bacterium | reverse complement strand
GTGTGCGGTTTTCCGGGTGCAGGGCAAGGCGCAACGACGAAGAATGGTTGTTCCATTCTGAGGAGTTGCAACGCCGCCATGCGCCCGGAAAACCGTGCAATCCAGCCCGTAGCGTTCTCACCATACGGGTGGACGCGAAATAGATGACAAAGTCGTTTAGTGCCGCCATGTTACGCATTTTGGCAAGCGGTCAACGGAGGTTTCTAGGATTATTGCCCGCACTGGCCGGTGCAAGCGTCATTTTCCGGCAATCTCATCCGCCCGAACCAATACCGAATAAGCTTGTCCATTACGCCGTTGAATTCGTCGCCATCTGCGGGTTTTTGCATATACCCTGCCGCACCGAGGCGATAGGCGGCGCGCACGTCGGCTTCGCTCTCCGGGCAGCCCATGACCACCACCGGAATGGCGCGCAACTGCTCGTCCTGCTTGGCTGCAGCGAGAAACTCCAGGCTGTGCGTCCCGTTGACCAGCAAAATCAGGTCCGGGCGGGGAACATGCCGGAAACCGGCGTCTTGCCGACGCAGAAAGCGCAGAGCCGCAGAACCGTCGCCGACAAAAAACAATTTTACCGCAACTGGACTTTGCTGCACCGCCAGTTGCAACAGACGGACATCAATGGGATCGTCCACCACCGCCAGGAGGCACGAGTTGCGCGAGGCAATCATGATCCTAGAAAGCTCAGTTGACCGCTTTCCAAGATGCGTAACATAGTGGTTCTAATAAACTTTGTCATATATTTTGCGTGTACCCGTATGGTGAGAACGCTTTGATCTGGATTGCACGGTTTTCCGGGCGCATGGCGGCGTTGCAACTACAAGAGAAGGCAATGGAACGGACCATTGCGCGTCGTTGCGCCTTGCCCTGCACCCGGAAAACCGCACACTCCAACCCGTTCAACTGAGCTTTCTAGGATGACTGCTGCGGCAAACGCACCAGCGCGAACCAGTATTCGCCAAGTTGGCGAATGGCCTCCATGAACTGGTTGATGTCCACCGGCTTGGTGACGTAGCCGGCGGCGCCGAGATGGTAGGAAGCCACGATGTCGCGCTCGACGTCCGAGGTGGTCAGCACCACCACCGGAATATCGCGCAACGCCGCATCCTGCTTGATTGCGGCAAGGAATTCCCGTCCGTCCATGCGCGGCATATTGAGGTCGAGCAGGATCAGGTCGGGGCGCGGCGCATCGGCAAATTGCGCCCCCTGCCGGCGCAGAAACCCGAAAGCTTCGCGGCCATCGGAGACGATATGCAAATCGGCCAGAATATGGTTTTCGGAAATCGCCACCTTGACCAGGTGTGCGTCCGCCGGTTCGTCCTCTGCCAGCAGAATGACGAAAGGCTTGGCGATAATGCTCATGATTCTGGATTCCTCCGTTAACGTGGTCGTAGGTGCTGCGTCATGAACCTAACCCGGACTATTGCCGGAACCAAAAATATTTACCGCAGAGACGCAGAGATTTTGTAGAGTAATGGTATGCTTTCACCCTCCGTTATATTTCTCTGCGCCTCTGCGTCTCTGCAGTAAAGCTTTTTTCGTTCCGATTCAAGACGATATTTCCCCCGCAGGCAAATCGAACAACAGGCGGCAACCACCGCCCGGCGCTTCCTCTATCCAGGCGCGCCCGCCGGTGCTTTCCGCGATGCGGCGCAGAATCGCCAATCCTATGCCGGTGCCTTCGCCTCCCGCCGACAGCCGCTCGAAGACGCGGAATACGCGTTCGCGATAAGTCTCTTCTATCCCCGACCCGTTGTCGGTTACGCTGTAGCGCACGCGCTCCCCCAGGCGAACGCCGGCGATGGCGATGCGCAGCCGCTGCCCGCTCGGCGTGTGTTTGAGGGCGTTTTCCAGCGCCTCGGTGAACAGGTCTTTCAAGCGCGGCAGGTCGATGCGCGCCGCCGGCAATTCGCCCAGCGCGATTTCGGCGCCGGCGGCGTCGAGCGTTGCAGCCAAGCCTTCCAGCAATTGGGCGACCGTCCTGCGGGTGTCGATGTCGGCGACCTCGCCGCGCGCCTGGTCGGCCACCAGGTAGCGTTCAATGTCGTGCAGCATTTTTTGCTGGCGGCGCGCCTGTTGGCCGATGTATTCGAGGGACAGGCGGGCTTCGGCGTCGTCCACCCGTCCGGCCAGTTGTGCGGTCAGGCGCTCGGCGTAGCTGGCCATGCGGCGGGCGGGTTCCTGCAAGTGGTGCGCCGAGATTTCGGCAAAGCGCTGCAACTCGGCATGGCTGCGCACCAGTGCATCCGCCGCCTGCTTGCGGGCAGTGAGGTCGATAAAAGTCGCGAGGAAATCGTCCCCGAGGGCAACGCCGGAAATTTCCATGGTGCGCACTTCGCCATTTTTGCACGTCACGCGGTATTCGACCGGCTGTATATCCTGCCCCGACTCTGCGGCTGTCCGTAGCGCTGCACTCCAGGTCGCAAGCACCCAGCGGCGATAATCTTCATCCGGGTAAGCCAGCCGCCACCATTCATGAAGAGTCGGAATATCCTCGTGCGTATAGCCGAAAACCTGTGCAAAGCGGTCGTTGAAATCCTCGATCACGTTGTCTTGCGTCACGTAGCACAGTGGAATCGGCGCGACCTTCACCAGCCGGCGAAAGCGCTCCTCGCTTTGCGCGAGCCGCGCCTCGGCTCTTTCCCGCTTGACGTTGCGAATTTCATTGCTGAGGAGCAGCGCCGCATGATTGAAGAATATGGGCAGATAATCGCGCAGGGGCAGGCTGTCGAGGATCAGGTTTTCGAGCTTGACCGCGCCTATCAGCTCCTGCCCCACCTCCAGCGGGAAAACCCAGGTCCAGGCGCTACGGAACTTGCCGTCCGGCATCATCGCGTCCGCCGGGCTTGTGGCGTGCTCCAGAAATTTTCGCGTGGCGAGCGCCTCTGCCACCAGGGGGTCGTCGATAGCCGTCAAGGTATTGTCCGCACCGGCAAAATCAATCGCGCCAGCAAAATCTATCCGGTACAGTTCCGCATCTATCCAGTAATACAGCGTGACATTGGTTCCGCCAACGGTCTCCATGATGCTCTGGAGCAGGTTGCGCACCATGTCCGCGATGCCCGGCAAGGGATTGAGGCGCTCAATCAGGCGGATAACCAGTTGCAAGTAGGATTTTTCGTCCGCCAGCCGACGCACGCGCGCCTGCAAACGCCCGATTTCCGCACCCGCGTCCAGCGTCATGCTGCGGCCTTTCGGGCGAGTGCATCGGCCAATACCGCTTCGAGGTGGTCCAGGGTGACATCCATCCACTCCAACGGCAAATCGACGAAACGTGCAGCGACTTCGGCGGCAGCGGTGAAATCGGTGGAACAGGGGGTGCGGATGGCAATCATTTTCCGGTGGCTGCTGTGGAAAATCTCCCGCACCACGGCGATATTCTTGCCGAAACACTCGGTAATCATCGGCTCCCAGGTCAGCGCCCAGTCTTCCAGCAGAAAATAGGCGCCCTGCCCCAGCTCTTCCATGAAACGCTCATAGCCCAACAGCATCACGATGCAGTTCTGTCCGTGCGTGCGCAGGGTGCGGTGCTTGTTCAGGAGATCGTCCATGCGCGGATGGCAACTGCCGTAAAATACGATGGTTTCCCGCCCCTTCTCGTCGTCGGAATCCAGCGCGGCGTCGAGCTGCGCATACAGCTTATCGAAATAATTGTGCAAGGACGAAACGAGGAACCGGGTTTCCAGGTTCCAGCCGTTTTTCCCGATCAGGTAAGCCACTTCCTTACGCAGGATGCCGCAGCCCACCATAACTATGGGCTTGTTCGGCGCGATGGCAGCATTCATGGATACTGCCCATATTCGAATGCCGCGTCCAGCATGGCCTTTATATTGGCTTCGGGCACGGCCAGCGGCATCACGCCGGTGCCGAAAAGGAAATGCCCGCCGGGTTTGCCGATGTCGCACAGGCGCTGCACTTCGGCGCGGGTTTCCTCGGGCGTCCAGCCTATCATCTTAATGTCGTCGATCACGCCGCAGGTCAGCCCCTGCCGCCCGACCAACGCCTTGGCTTCGGCCAGGCCCGCCATCGGGCTGATATAGTAGACGCTTATGCCCAATTCCTGGCGCACTTGCTCAATCACGTTGTTAAACGGCGCCATGCCGCAATAATAGACGATGCCGCCCACGCCGCCCGGCTCCAGGTCGCGCTTCATCCAGGGCAGGGAAAATTCGCGGAAACGTTTCATGCCGACCATGGAAGTCGAACCGAAAGGGCTGGAATACACCAGCACATTGGCCCCGGCTGCGCGGTAGGCGGCGACTTCCTGGCGGAAAAAATCGGAGCATTTGCGCAACAATTCGTCGCGCACGTCAAACGGCCCCATCATCAGCAGTTCCATCCACCCTTCCATGCCCATCAGGAGCGCCGGCAGTGTGGTGGAAGCAGTGATATAAGCGCAGATCGGGTGGGTGGCGCCCACTTCATCATTCAATATCTTGAGGCATCGGGCGGTTTCCGTCCAAGCAGGGTGGGCGGTGATGTCGTCCGGTATCTTCAGTTTGGCGATGTCGTCGTAATTCTTGATGACGAAATCCGCGACGTTGGGCGAGCCGTTGTCGTCAAAAAGAATATCCCGGCAGCCCAGCAGCTCGGCTTCCTTGCCGACGTAAAATAGGCTCCACACATTGTCGTAGCCGTAGCGGGCGCGCATCCGCAATTGGCCCGCGGCGACGTTTTCACCCCTGGCGTAATATTCCTTTTGCGTCATGCCCAGTTCGCGCGCGCCCTGGTCCAGCAGATTGCAGAATATCGGGATGCGCGGGGCGCTTTGGCCGGTGATGGCGGCAGCGAGGATTTCCAATGGGGTCATGACTTCACTTCCTTGATTAGGTCAACGATCACCTTTGCGGCGCTCACGCCGTCCCCTGCCCAGCCGTCTGCGCCCACGGTCTTGTACAGTTCGGGATCGAAACGGTAGGGCGCGCCGCCCACCACGATCCGAAAACGCTTTTCCAGGCCGCGTTCCTTCAATATCCGCCTGACCTTGCGGCAGCCGTTTTCCCCGCCGGCGGAATGCACCATCATCGCCGAAATGGCGATGACCTGAGCATCGCGCGCGAGCGCTTCATCGACGAAGCGCTCGGCGGGAACGTTCACGCCCAGGTCGATAACTTCCACCATCAGCGCTTTCAGGCAGCCCATCACGATGCGCTTGCCCAGCGAATGCAAATCGCCGTAGGCCGTGCCCATGACCACCCGACCGATGATTTCCGGCGGATGCTGGAACTTTTCCAGCATTTTCTCGGTGACTTCCGCGGCAATCTGCGCAGTCATAAAATGTTGCGCCAGATTCGCATCCGGGTCCTTGGCGATGAAGGACATCATCTCTTCCACCGCCGGGATCACCACCTTGAAAACCACGTCCTCAGCCGTCATGCCCTGCGCCAGGGCAGCATTCACTGCCGCAAAAGCGGCTTCTTTGTCGGTGTCGAAAACCGCGTCCTGATAGGCCTTGACAATAGCAGCAAGCATGGCGACGCCTTAAGCAATAATAGGAGAAATGGGTTTCAACCGCAGATGATTGATGTAGCGGTCATCATACCCTTCAATAAAGGAAAGATTGACAGGACAGGTCAATTTTGTCAAAGCGGAAAACAAGTCTGCGCCATCGGCGCGTAGCAGCGCGCATTCGCAACCGGCCAGGGTGGCGTCGGCGTCCAGCTTGATCAAGGCCGGGTCTATCGACGGCAACAGCCCCACCGCCTGGGCATGGCCAATATCAAGGTGACGACCGAACGCGCCGCAAACGCATAGGCGGCGGATGTCGCCCCAGCCCATCCCGGCGCCATGCAGCAACACCTCCATGGCTGCCGCCGTGGCCGCCTTGGCGCGCTGGAAGGCGTCCACGTCCCCCGCGCCAATGGCGCTGCGCGGATTGCCCGGCAATAATTCATAGCCTTGGCTGCCGGACGCCGCAGCAAAACGCCCCGACGGCTTAAGCAGGCCGTCCGCCAGCAGAACGGCAATACCGTCGGCCAATCCCGAGCCGCACAAGCCGCGCGCCGCGTCGCCGCCGATAACCTCGCAATCGTAGCCGTTTTGACCGGGGCGAACGCGGCAAATCGCGCCTGTTTCGGCGGGCATGCCGTGGCGTATGCCCACCCCCTCGAAAGCCGGCCCGCCGGGAACTGAGGTGATGTGCAGGCGCTGCCCGTCCCACAGCGCAATTTCGGTGTTGGTGCCCACATCCAGCAGCAAGGCGCCCGCAACACCTTCGACTAAATGCGTGGCAATCAGGTCGGCTATCAGGTCGGAGCCGACGAATCCCGCCACCGGCGCCGGCAGCACAATCTGCACATGGGGCAGGTGCCACGCTTCATGCCATGCCGCCGGGTCGCTGGGAGCATAGTCTATCGGGCGCTGCCAGTTGTCGGGGGCGAGCAGTTCCGCGCCGCCGTGCTCGGTCAGCAATGCCAACATCGCGGTGTTGCCGACGACGATCATCTGCCCGATCTGCATCAGCATCGGCGCGACTTCGCCGACATCGCGCACCAGCATATCGCGTATCGCCTGATTGATGGCCGAGCGCGCCAGCTTGGCCAATTCGTAACCATGCTCGGGGACGGCGCTCAGGCGGTTTAACACATCCGCGCCGAAAATGCCCTGCGGGTTGAAACCGCGGCGCGTGGCGATGCGCCGCCCCGCGCGGCGATCCCACAATGCCACGCGGATGTGGGTCGTGCCCAGGTCCACCGCCACGCCGTAAATATACTCCTGCAATGCGGGCAGCCGACCGGGCGGGGAAATCAGGTTTTCCGGCGCAATGCTCTTCCATACGCAAGGCGGCGCCGGTTGATCGAGCTGGATTTCCGCATCGCCCGCAAGGCGCAACTGGCAGGCCAGCCGAGCGCCTTGCGCCCGCTCGCCTTTCGATAACCTCATATATTCCGCCACGCTGGGCGGATTGACCGCGCCACCCAGCAGGCGCACCGCGCATGCACCGCAGGCGCCCGTCCCACCGCATGCGGCGCGCACCCGCAGATCGGTCGCATCCAGAATTTCCCGCACCGACTGGCCGACGGACACCGTCAGCCGCCGTTCGCCGGCGGCGGAACGGATCAGCAGGGTGGCCATATCAAACGCGCTGCCATCCAAGGTTGAACGTACATTTATTTAGTGACCTATCGGCCAAGTCTTTATATCGTTTGTGAAGAATCCAGGCAAGCCGACTCACGCTTTAAGACGCGAAGGCGCGAAGAGAATCGAACCCGTATCTTTTTTTGCGAGTTGGGAATGAGGCCGCCCATTCTTACTCGCCCCCACTTCTTCGCGTCTTCGCGTCTTCGCGTGAAAAATTCTTATCGGAAATTGCGACCTTCATCTGAAATCGCAACTTCACAAGCGACAATTTGTTGTCGTTTGTTATGGCATTAGGGCATGTTATAGATCAAGCGCCGGCGCGACTCCCCAGCCTGGAATGTTATCACCGCAGAGGCGCAAAGGTTCCGTTATTTCTCCGCGTCTGAAGCATATTTGCGATAGTATTTTTGATTCCGCCGCCCCAAAGCCCAATACTACCCGGATTTTCTGGACGGGATAAGCCGACATTCGTAAAATGGACCCCATCCCATCGAAAGGAAGCCGCATGTTCAAGAACATAGAAGATTTCGTCGGCAACACGCCGCTGGTCAAGCTCAAGCGCCTGCCCGGCAACACAAGCAACACCGTGCTGGTCAAACTGGAAGGCAACAACCCCGCAGGATCGGTGAAGGACAGGCCGGCGCTGTTCATGATACGGCGCGCCGAAGAGCGCGGCGAAATCAAGCCGGGCGACACGCTGATTGAGGCCACCAGCGGCAACACCGGCATCGCGCTGGCGATGGCGGCGGCGATGCGCGGCTACAAAATGGTGCTGGTGATGCCGGAGCACATGAGCGTCGAACGACGCCAGGTAATGCGCGCCTTCGGCGCCGAAATCGTGCTGACGCCCCAGGCCGGCAGCATGGAAGCCGCCATAGACACCGCCAATCGCCTGCGCACGCAAGGCAAGGGCGTAATCCTCGACCAATTTTCCAACCCGGACAACCCGCAGGCGCATTACGAAGGCACCGGACCGGAAATCTGGCGCGACACCGGCGGCAAAATCACCCATTTCGTCAGCAGCATGGGCACCACCGGCACCATCATGGGCTGCTCGCGCTACCTGAAGGAAATGAATCCCCGCATTCAAATCGTCGGCGTCCAGCCGGCGGACGGATCGCAAATCCCCGGCATCCGCAAATGGCCGCAGGAATATCTGCCGAAAATTTGCGATTTCCGGCGGGTGGATAGCATCATGGAAGTCAATCAGGCCGAGGCCGAGGAAATGACCCGGCGTCTCGCGCGCGAGGAAGGCATCTTCGCCGGCATCTCCTCCGGCGGCGCGCTGGCGGCGGCGCTGCACCTGTCCGCCAAAACCGAAAACGCGGTGATCGTCTCCATCGTCTGCGACCGGGGCGACCGCTATTTATCCACGGGGGTGTTTCCAGAGTAAATTTGTTCTCGGAGAATGTGGATGGATAAGCGCGATCCGCATCCCCTTTTTTTGCGCCTTGTAGATGAGCAAAAATTCTACGTCATTTGGCATATTCCTGGAAATCACCTTATTGACCGCCATGCTGCATCGTCACCTAAACCATCAGCGTTTTACCCTGGCCGCCATCGACGACGTGATCTCCCGTGGACGCTGGCGGGATTGGGCTGACCTGCGCCATGCTGCGTTGCGGGATCGATCATTGCTGGACAAGGTGGAATGCATTTGTCGCCCTTACGTTTCCGACCCCTACGCGCAGCGTTATCACTTCTGGATGCACTATGTCAAAGAACACCGCGCCGCTTCCTGATTGGGAGCTTGTCCTCTCGTCTGCCGCCCGCTTGCAGCGCATCCTGCCGGACGCCGTGCTGGTCGGCGGAACGGCGTCGGCTATCCATGCCGAGCATCGGTTTTCGCGCGATGCCGATCATGTATGCCTTGCGCGGGGGAATTGTCCGGTTTGATTGCCCCCAGCGGGCGCACTGCCGCGTTGCAAATTGCTTGCGTGAGAATGACCACGCGGCGCAATTTGCGCCTTGCATTGCATCCCGCTGGGAACAATCCAATCCGGACAATTCCCCCGCGCAAGGCATACTCACGGATCTGCGCGTACGCTTCGATGATGTTCTGGCGCAACTCGAATCGGTTGCCGGATGGAAAACGGCTCGCGTTCAGCGCCCGGTGCAAATTCTCGGCAGTCTCGATGGGATTGAAACCGGGGTGCGCCAATTGATCCGCGATGAGCCATTGGAAACCATGGTTCTCGACTATCGCGGAGAACGCCTTACGGTGCCTACAGAGGGCGAGATTCTGCGTATCAAAGGTGTGCTGATCCTCAAACGCAACGCCACGAGAGATTACCTTGACTTCGTGGCGCTTGCCGATTACATGGGCGATGACCGTGTAGCACAGGCTCTCCTGCCGTTCGACAAGCTGTATCCGCAAGACAACGGAGAATCTGCGTTGCAACAGTTGCACGTACAACTGGCCAATGCGCTTCCATACGACCTGGAGGAAATGGCACTCTCCGAATACAAGAACCTTGCGCCGCGTTGGCACGACTGGAATGCCGTGAAAGCGATTTGCGCCCATGTTGCGACCGCTGTCTTCGACCGTATCTGCGACCTTGAAAACGCTCGCCCGGATGACGGTTACAGGATGAAGTGAGCGTTTCCCCGGACGGGAATTTCAATGCTTACCGCAGTGCCCCGCTTCGCTGCGGATTTTCAGCTTGCCGCTAGGCAGGACTTTACCGCAGAGACGCAGAGACGCTGAGATGCTGCGCTTTCTCCGCGCCTTTAGCGTCTCTGCGGTGAAAGCCTTTTTACCTCGTTCCCACGCGGCGCATGGCACGACCAAACAAATCACGCAAGCAGAATAGGCGCATAGCGCACCTCCAGCACGTCGAGTTCCTCCAGCCCGCCGGGCGTTTGCAGCGTCACCGTGTCGCCCGCGCGCGCCTTGAGCAACGCGCGCGCCAGGGGCGAGACCCAACTGATCAGGCCGCGTCCGGCGTCGGCTTCGTCCACGCCGACGATGCTGTAGGTGTGTTCGTCCCCATGCGGGTTGCACACCGTGACGGTAGCGCCGAAGAACGCCTGATCGCATTCCCCGCGTTGCGCCGGATCGACCACCTCGGCATTGTCCAGACGTTTGGAGAGGAAACGAATGCGCCGGTCGATTTCGCGCAGCCGTTTTTTGCCGTAGATATAGTCGCCGTTTTCCGAGCGGTCGCCGTTGGACGCAGCCCAGGTGATGGTTTTCACCAGTTCCGGGCGTTCCGTTTTCCATAAGCGGTCGAATTCGTCCTTGAGACGTTGGTAGCCGCCGGGCGTGATATAGTTTTTCAACCCCGGAGGCAACTGCGGCGCGGGTTCCAGTTCCTCGTCGGAATCCGCATCGGATTCCTTGGTGAAAGCCTTGCTCATGGGCTACGGGTCAAGCCGGACAATTGCTCGAATGCCGCGAGAAACGCGGCTTTGGCTTCCTCCGGGCTCATCGGCTCGATGATTTGCGGCAGCGGGTGTATGCCGCGCAACGATTCCCAGCTTTCCGTCGAATACGGCATCAAGTCGCGTTTTTCCGTCGCCAGCGCAATCAGGTCGGCGCGCTTGATTTCGGGAAAAGCGAAGCCGGGCAGCCCGAACTTCTCGGCGATAATGGACGACACCTGAAGCTCGATGGCAGAAAATTCCGGTAGCAGCAGCTTGAGCGGCTTCACCATGTCACCGAGATAAGCTTCCGCGGCATCGTGCAGCAGCGCCGCCAGCCGTTGCTCTGCGGGCACCAGTCCGGCCACGATAATACTGTGTTGCGCCACCGAATAGAACGTGCGCGTCTGACCGTTGAAACGGCACTGGTAAGCCAGGCCGTGCGCGATATCCTCGATCACCACGTCGTCGATGCGCGGGTTTGACAGGTAAAAGCGGTTGCCGAGGTAGGTGGAAATATAGGTCATGGGCTATCCGTGTTTATGCCTTGCCGGAAACAAATTCACCTTGGCGCTGACGAATGACACACCTATTCCGAAACCAGCCCATGCCGCACCGCATAGCGCACCAGGCCGGCGTTGCTGTGGATGCTGAGTTTTTGCATCAAGCGCGCCTTGTGCGCGCTGATGGTCTTGTCGCTCAGATGCAGCGACTGGGCGATGTCGGTCAGCGATTGTCCCTCGGCAAGCATCCTCAGCACCTGCAACTCGCGGTCGGAGAGTTTCTCGTGCGGGGAAATGCCGCTGGTGCTGCTACTGGCGCCGTTGTTAAAAACGAATTCATCGACCAGGGACGGATCGATAAAATGGCCGCCCGCAGCAACCTTGCGAATCGCGGCGGTGAGCAGCGCTTGGCCGCTGCCCTTGGTGATGTAGCCATGCACACCCGCCCGCAGCACCCGGCTAACCAAGTGCGGCTCGCTATGCATCGAGAGCACGAGAATTTTCAGCGTCGCATCGTTGGCAAGCAGCCTATGCACCAAGTCGATGCCGCTCGGGTCGGGCATATTCATATCCAGCAGGAGCAGGTCGAAATCCAGCGACTTTGCCATGGCCAGCACTTCGGCGCCCGTCGACGCCTCGCCGACTATGGCGATATCCTGCGTATCGGACATGATATGCCGCAGGCCATCGCGCACGATGGCATGATCATCGGCGAGTAAAATACGGATCACTGCGTTGTGTGGTGGCATGGCTAGCAAGATATGCATAACCGCTGCTTGGCCATCGGGTGGCTTTTTTTGCGGGGAAGGATCATCGATTGCCAAGTCTAAAGCGTCAACTCTACCGCAGGTTTCGTCTATGACGCAAGTATATAAAATCAGCGTTAAGCAGTAAGGAACTTTGCATAGCGCGCTTTTACCGCGTCACGCCATCCCGCTCACCTGTTATGGCGCGGAATTACATGCTAACATTGCTCTCGATAAAAATCCGTGTACTTTCAGGGGATTCCGAATATGCCGGAAGCGAACAGACGAGAAGAAACAAACCGAACGGAAACAAACGAAGATGTCAAGAAACGCGCGATCAGGCGTGTCGGCGCCGCTGTCGCGCTCGCGCTGATAGCCGCCATCGGCGTCACCGTGCTGACGCACCGCAAGCCGGCGGCGCCGCTTGTCGAAGCGGAACCCACCGTTCTGCCCGCCGAGACGCCCGCTTCCGCAGTGCAGGCCAGCGTAGCGGAACCGCCGCCGGTTTCCGCCGTGGCCGAAACCCCGGCTGCGCCCGAAGCGCCGCCGGTCGTGGCGCCGCTGCCGCCTGCCGCCGCACCGCCTCCCCCCCCGCCGCCGCAAGTGGTCAACGTGCCGCAAGCGCCCGCCGAACCTGCACACAAGGCCGACAAACCGGTCGCGATAAAGCCGTTCAAGGAAGTGGAGCCGCCCGCCAGGCCCGCCCCAGCGGTCGTGGAAAAAGCGGAGAAAAGCGCCAAACCCCATGCCGTCATGGAGCTGATACCGGTTCCCGCCAAGGAAATCGCCGCCAAAACCGGCGAGACGAAAAAGCCGGTCGAGGTGCGCGCGGAGCCGGCCAGACCTGCGCCGAGCGCACTGCCCAGCCAAGCGGAGAGTCCCGTCAAGCCGCGCGCCGCGCTGGAACTGGTGCCGGTGGCGCCCGTCAGGGAAACCGCGCCCAAAGACGGCGAGCTGAAAAAGCCGGTCGAAGCGCGCGCGGAACCGGCCAAGCCAGCGTCGAGCGCGCCGCCTCCCGCCGCGACCCCGACCAGTCCGCCCGGCGGGGCGGCGACCAAAGGCTACGCCGTGCAACTCGGGGTATTCTCCAACCCGACCAACGCCATGCAAATGCAGGAAAAGCTGTCCCAGCACGGCATCCAGTCCTATACCGAAACCAAACTGAATATCGGAACCTTCCAGAACAAGACGGAAGCCGACCAGACCATGGCCAAGGTGCGCGGCCTCG
Source organism: Sulfuricellaceae bacterium (assembly GCA_041674485.1). GTDB lineage: Bacteria > Pseudomonadota > Gammaproteobacteria > Burkholderiales > Sulfuricellaceae > JAGXQV01. The sequence goes on along the minus strand of JBAYVP010000078.1, from coordinate 4,069 downwards.
GCATCGGCGCAGTGGTGGTGCCGTTGCATTAAGTGATGCCCAACTTCAAAGTATCGTAGTTGATCGTTCCCACGCTCCAGCGTGGGAATGCAGTTCAGGACGCTCCAGCGTCCCGAACGAAAAGACACGCATGGGAAGAAAAGCGGCTCCCGATTCCGGAGCCGGACAAGCCGCACTTCCTGGCCGGCACAGTGGTCGAGCAGTTAATTTCTCCAAAACAGGAGTCATCATGCCTTTATTAAATCGCTTCATAAAATCGCCGACGCTGGTAAAATACCATTCCATGCGCCTCTATCCGATCTTCCTGTTTCTCCTCGCCCTGTTGCCTGCGTCCGCCGACGCCGGGGACGGCCTGCTCGACACCGCCTCCCGCTTTGCCCGTAGCGGCGCGCCGCATCTGGCGCTCGCCCGCGTCGAGCGCGACCAGCCGACCCAGGCCGATACGCCGCAATGGTTGCAATGGGAAGCGTTGCGCCTGTCCCTGCTGGCGGAGTTGAACCGCGACCAGGAAGCGTTGCAGCGCGCCTCGCAACTGCCGCCGGAAATCCCTGCGGAATCCCGCACGCTGTACCTATCCGCCGCCCTTGCCGCCCAGCACCTGAACGACCCGCCGCTGACGCGCGAATATCTGGCGAAATGGCTATGGCTGGGCGAACCGGACGACAACCAGAAAAAAGAAGCGCGCCGCATGGCGATCCAAAGCTATCTCGCCCAGCACAGGACGGATACCGCCTATCTCGCGATGCTGCGCTACCAGCAGGATTACCAGCCGCTGTCCGCCACTGAGGTGACGCAGTTCGTCGAACAATTGCTGCTGGCCGGCGGCGTCGCCGAAGCGGGCAACTGGCTCGCGCAACTCGACGATGCCAGCCCGCTCAAATTGCTGTTGCGCCTGAAAGCCGGCCTGATTTCGCCGGAAGCGGCCATCGCGGCTGCCCGCGCGGCGCTCAATCCACTGCCGCTGCCTCAGCCGCAAACTCCGCCGACGCCGGCGCCGCCTCCGCAACCAGCCTCGGCCAAATCCAAAGCCAACAAGAAAGCGGTGGTCGTCAAAAAGGCATTCAAGATGGCGCCGGCGCTACAGCCCAAGCTGGCTGAAAAAGATATCGCCGCTTATTGGTCCATCATCGCACAGGCCGCCGAACTGCAAAAAAACCCGGCGCTGCAAGCCGAGGCGCTGGAACGCCAACTCAACCTGCCGGCCTCCCAGGAAGACGGGCTGTTCGGCGTGACCGGCGAAAGCCTGCGGCGGGCCTATGCGGAACTCGCCCTGAATATTGCCAACCAGGCGCAACTGCTGGTCGGCGACGACGCAGCATGGTTCGAATTGGCGACGCACGCCCCCTCCCCGTTGGCGGCGCGCGCCTTATTTTCCTCCCTGTCGCCGCAAAACGCCTCGCTCGAATTGCGCATCTCTGCGGAAACCAACCTGGCTGCGCAGTTGCTGGACAACAAGCTGGATGTCGCGGCGATGCGCCTGTTCGCAGCCGACGCGCATTTCCCGGCGGCCAATCATGCCTTGCTCGCCGTATTTGGGGGAAATCGCCATGCGCAACCAGTCCTACCCGCTGGCCGCGAAATACTGGCACGGCGTGGATACGCCGCAAACCGACATGCCGCCCGTCGAATGGCAACTCAAGCGCGCGCTGGCCTTTGTGCTGGGCGGTATGGCGGACGAAGCGGCCGCCACGGTGCAACGCATTTATGCGGAAGGGCCGCCGCTCGACCAAAAAGCCACGGCGGCCATACTGCGCATTGCCTTTGAGCTGGACGGGCGCAGGCACGCCGGGGCGGAAATGATACTGCTGCAATTGGCCGCCTTCGCCGACAGCAGGCACTGGAGCGAAATATACCTGGCGCTGGGGCGGATCACCGACGGGCGCAAGGATTTCGCGCTGGCCGCCGAATATTATTTGCAGGCGGCGGAATGGTCGGAAGGCACCAAGGCGCGGCAACAGGCAGCCGATTGCCTGGCGCGCGCCGGCTTGAAGGAAGACGCCAAACGGCAATACACCTTATTGCTGAAAACCGCGAAAACACCCGCCGAACGTGAAACCCTGAAACAGGCGCTGAGCCGCTTATGAGCAACGCACCCCTACGCGGCTAAATCCGCAAATTGTGACCGCGCGGAAGTTGCCTATGAAACCGCAGACCAGCTACCAAGCCATATTTATCGCGCCTTGCGTCGCGCTCGGCATCCGCACTGGGCAAGACCGGCTGATCGGCATCGACCTCCTGCCCGCCGACACCCCGGCGCTGGCGCCGCAAAACCCCATGGCGCAACAAGTATGCACCCAACTGGCCGCCTACTTCGCCGACCCCTCATTCGTCTTCGACCTGCCGCTGGAATTGGGCGGCACGCCTTTCCGGCGCCGGGTGTGGCAGGCATTGCGCGAAATTGCGCCGGGACAAACGGCCAGCTACGGCGAGCTGGCGCAGCGGTTAGCCTCCGCACCGCGCGCGGTGGGGCAGGCGTGCGGCGCCAACCCGCTCCCCATCGTCATCCCCTGCCACCGGGTAGTGGCGAAAAACGGGCTGGGCGGCTTCATGAGCCACGGCACGGGAGACCCGCTGGACATCAAGCGTTGGCTGCTGCGCCATGAACAAGCCGACCACAAACGACCTGCTTGACACCTTCAGCGACGCGCTGTGGCTGGAAGACGGCCTGGCGCGCAACACCCTCGGCAGCTACCGCAGCGACCTCGCGCTATGCGCCGTCTGGCTGGAGCGCGAACGCGGCAAACCCAGCCTGCTCGAAGCCGATGCCGGCGATTTGCAAGCCTATCTCCAGCACCAGTTCCAAGTGGCGCAAACCCGACCCAGCACCGCCAGCCGCGAGCTTTCCAGCCTCCGGCGCTTTTACCGCTACCTGCTGCGCGCCGGCCTGATCGACCTCGACCCGACCTTGCAGATACCCTCGCCGAAACAATTGCGCCCGCTGCCGAAAAACCTCAGCGAAGCGGATGTCGAAGCGCTGCTCCAAGTGCCGGTCGACGACCCGCTCGGGATGCGCGACAAGGCCATGCTGGAAACCCTATACGCCACCGGCCTGCGGGTGTCCGAACTGGTGGCGCTGAAAATCTCCGAAGTCAGCCTGGATATGGGCGTGGTGCGCGTCATCGGCAAAGGCGGCAAAGAACGCCTGGTGCCGCTGGGAGAAGAAGCGATAGCCTGGATCACCCGCTACCTGAACGAAGCGCGCCCGTTGCTGCTGAACAGTCGCGCGAGCGACGACCTGTTCGTCACCCAACGCGGCGAAGCAATGACGCGCCAAGCCTTCTGGTATCTGATCAAACGCCGCGCCCTCCAGACCGGCGTCACCAAAACCCTGTCGCCCCACACCCTACGCCACGCCTTCGCCACCCACCTGCTCAACCACGGCGCCGACCTGCGCGTCGTGCAAATGCTGCTCGGCCACCAAGACATCTCCACCACCCAAATCTACACCCACGTCGCCCGCGAACGCCTCAAACTGCTGCACGCTAGACATCATCCGAGAGGATAAAATAACGAGCGGCTTTCGAATGGAAAGACACCGATGCCTACACCGTGAAAATCGTGGATTACCACTAAGGAGAAAGAACATGAACGGAATGCGCGCCATACACCCCGGCGAAATCATCAAGGAAGAGCTGGACGAACTCAAGCTCTCGGCCAACGCCCTCGCCAAAGCGCTGGACGTGCCGACCAACCGGATCACGGCCATCCTTAACGAACAACGCGGCATCACTGCGGACACCGCCCTGCGCCTCGCCCAATTCTTCGGCGCCGGTGCCGATTTCTGGATGAACCTGCAAAGCAGCTACGATATCAAAAAAACGCGTAAGGCGGTGGGGCGGGACATCGAGAGTAACGTCAAACCCAGGGAATTGTTGGCTGCGTGAGCCAGGTAGAGCGGGCACGTTTTTTGTGCCCGCGCGGTCAGTCGGCCCCTGATACGTATGCGGAGGTTGCACCATGACAACCTACCTTATTTTTAATCCGTTCGTCCTGAGCTTGTCGAAGGATGAACGGATTAAAAATAAGGTAGGTTGTGACGTTTCTGGGCATATCCAAAAACCGGGAAGCT
>JBAYVP010000077.1:0-17164 GCA_041674485.1 Sulfuricellaceae bacterium | reverse complement strand
AGGGTGGTTCCAAACATCTTGGTTATCAATGTGCAACGCCCTCACCCCAACCGGCAGGGTAAATTTGTTCCCGGCACGGAAAAAACCGATTCACCGCAGAGGACGCGGAGGACGCAGAGGAAAAGCATGAGGGGGGTTCCTCTGCGTCCTCCGCGTCCTCTGCGGTGAAAAAGGTTTTGTCTTTATGGGTTGCCGTCATGAGTCGAGCCTTCAGCACAAATAATGTTAACGATATTTGCGCGCAGCTGTACTAGGTCTGTCCTAGGCTGTCGAAATACAGCGTTTTTATCGAATTTTAGCTTCCCGGTTTTTGGATATACCAAGAAACGTCACGACCTACCTTATTTTTAATCCGTTCGTCCTGAGCCTGTCGAAGGATGAACGGATTAAAAATAAGGTAGGTTGTTATGGTGCAAGCCGGTATACGCGCCAGGACTGAGTCAAATTTCCCCGTTCGTGGTGAGCCTGTCGAACCATGAACGGGGAAATTTGACTCAGTCCGTCAATTGAGAAAATCCAAAAACCAGTGCTGTTTTTTGTCAAAAAATGATAAATTTCGACAGCCTAGGTCTATCCCCTATTGATTCACCATTTCGATTTTACAGCTTGTACTGGGTTTTCCGCCGGAATAGATAGACGCCGGCTTCGAGTTCGGGGGGCAGCACCAGCGAACCCAATTTTTTGTCTTCTTCCATGTCAAAGGCGGTTTGTTGCCGGTAGTCGCTCCAATTGCCGAATGCGATGCGGTGGCGGCTGCCGATGACGATATAGAGCTGCACGCTGGGCGTGCTGAATACTTGGCACTCGAAGTCGTTCTGCGACGGGGGCCACGAGCAGATGACCACTTCCGGCGCATAGACGCTTAATGCCTCGCGGGCATCGAGTTTGACGACCCAGTCGGGGTAGGTCACCGCATGTTTCCAGCTATGGTTATCGGTCGCCGTTATTTGCACCCCCCGGTTTTTCAAAAACCGCGTCAGGGCGCCATCTCCCGCACCTATTTCCAGGCAGATGCGGGAGGCAACCCTATTCGCCAGCGCCGCTATCAATGGCTGCGAATAAAAGCAATAAATCCCCTTGGGTTGGACGAGGGGCATGAGCCTTTTTTTCTGCCACAAAAGCGGCCAGAACAGGCGAAACCAGAATAAGGAAACCGGCTTGCGCTCCAGCCCGTGGGAAAAAAGCAGTTTCTGGGCTATGTAACCGTTGAACAGATTGAAGCGCAGCTTCCCCGATGTGACTCCGGCGTCTGCCGCCAGCGTTGCCAGGGAAAGTTTCTTCACGGCTTCGTGCGCCATGCGGATGCGGATGAAATGCAGCAGAATGGCTTCCTTGGAGCTTTTTCGGCTGCCGCGCGAGGCTTTGACCATTAACGCGCCCTGCGTGCCCAGGCGTTGCAGGTACGCCTGCAATTCTTCCGGTGCGCCGCGTTCGATTATGGAAAAAATGTCTTGCTGCACCGTAGCCCATTGCGCCGGATACCTGGAACAAAGGTCGTCCAATGAGGGATGGGTTTTCAACCACTCCCACGTTTTTTCATGGCTGTCTTGTTTCATGCGAAGGGCTTTCAACCTATAAGCGGCGCTTTACCGCTTTTTACCACGAGGATATTCAGATGCCTTGTAGTGACTAAAATGCCCCTCGCGGGCAGCCTGGGAACGCGCTTGCGCAACGATCCCGGCGGTCTGCCCCGGCGCAGTCGGCGCCGATACCAGCTTTTCCAGTTGCCGGCTACCGCACGCCGGACAGAGCGGAACCGTGGAGGCGCGTGTTAGCTGTTCGAAGATTTTGTCACAGTCCATACAGCGATAGTCGTAAATCGGCATGTTTCCCTCCGTTGTTTGTCAGAAAATGGTGTACAGGCGCAATGTTTGCAAGAAATGTTCCCGAGCCGCGACATGGGGCTTACCCGTCCAAGGTAAATTTGTTCTCCGCCCAGAAAAAAATATTCACCGCAGAGACGCAGAGGCGCTAAGAAATCAATGAAAAGGGTGAAACCATTCAATTCTACAACCCGTTGTTTTTCCTCAGCGCCCGAAGCGTCTCTGCGGTGAATGGTTTTTTCCCAGGCGGAGAACAAATTTACCCTGCTTACCCGCCTATCATACCTTGGCGTTCGATAAAATGAATGATTTCCGGGAGACCTTGTCCCGTTTTCATGTTGGAAAAAACGAAAGGGCGCGCGCCGCGCATTTTTTTCGCATCCCGCGCCATCACTGCCAGCGAAGCGCCCACTAGGGGGGCGAGGTCGATCTTATTAACCTGGAAAGCTCCTTGAGTAAGTTGGTTGGATCGGACTGGCGGCGTTTCCAGTCGCTGACAGATTACGGGGGGACGGCTGAGGGTGGAATACGTTAGATGACGTATGGGGGCGTCCGTCAGTGCTGCGGCATCGGAAGTTGGCGCAATTGACAACGCCGGATGTTGTTGGCAATATTGCCAACATGAAGGCTGATCTGATTACCCGTTTCCGCAACATATCCGGGAACGGCACAGGAATCGAAATGGTGGTTTGGCGCGTGTCCGAACCGGTGCCGCCATCGGAGCATCAGTACAAATACCGGCTGGTGTACATAGAGCGCGGACTGCGTCTTATTGGTTTTGATAACGAACGCGGCAAAGGCGACCACAAACATGTCGGCGGTACGGAGCTGCCCTACATATTTACCACAGTTGACAGGCTGATTGATAATTTTATCGAGGAGGTTGAGCGATGGAAACAAGAACACTAACCATTACCATGCAGCCGAACTGGCAAGAGGTATTGCGGCGGGAGGCAAAGGCGGCTTTTCAAGCTGACGCCTACCAGGGCGAAATCCTCAACTTCGATTCTCCCGCAACATTTTTCTCACGCCTGACGGAACGGCGCTGGGTGCTGGTCAATACCCTGCAAGGGTGCGGAGAATTGCCGGTGCGCGAGTTAGCGCGGCGGGTAGGCCGAGACGTCAAGCGTGTGCATGAAGACGCCGGCGTTCTTGTTGACCTCGGCTTGGTGGAACGCACCTCTCGCGGAGGATTGCTCTGCCCATACGCGGATATTCATGTGGACATGCACTTGCGTCAGGCTGCGTGAAAGAAAGAGCAAGCGCGGTGGACTATCAGCGACGGTAATTTCCGCGTGGGCACAAACGCGCCTACACGCCACCAAATTCTTATTGACATATCCGTCAATAAAGCCTAGGATTCGCCATAACACACTCGCCACACGTCCTGCCCAACGGGTAGGGTCCTACGCAAGTAGGCGTGCAAAAGGCGAGTTTTCTATTTTGAGGCGTCATTTGGCAACTTTTGCGAAAAAGGCAAAGGCTCCACAAGCCCTTCTGGACAAGCTTATAGCGCAAAATCTTGTCGTCCCGGATAGCGCGCTGGCGCTTCGATACATTACCTATGTTGGGCACTACCGGTTAAAGGGCTACTGGTTCCACTTAACGGATCCCGCAACCAAGCAGTTCAAGCCGGGCACAACGTTTGAGGTCATCAAAACTCGTTATGAATTTGACCGCGAAATCAGAGCGCTGATTTTAGAAGCGGTCGAACGCCTGGAAGTAGCGGTTCGCAATACGATATGCAATCATCTTAGCCTTAAACACTCGCACTTTCAGCACTTTCAGGGTCACAGCACTTTCAGCAGCACTTTCAGGGTCACTTTCAGGGTCAAGTCTTGCAAAATAATATAATTATGCAAGACCTGACCCCGAACATGCGCAACCGGATGGGTAAGGTGACATTCGCCAACAACGCTTTGAAAATCTGCGTTATCTGCGGATTGAACTGCGGAATTTAGGTTCATACGACCGACTGTCGCGCCATTGTACCGGCGCAAGCCGTTACAATGGCGGTGATGCCCTTCACGGGTCAACAAAATTTCATATCAATCAAAATACTAGTGAGGGCGCGCGTAATTTATGCAATATCTCCGGGCTAAGTCAGCCCCCTTTTCCCTCTCTTTTCCATTTTTATCCCTAAGCCGGACAATTGCCGGAACCAAAAAACTTACTCACGCGAAGCCGCGAAGAACGCGAAGAAAAACCAAGGCCGGTTTGGTTTTTCTTCGCGTCTTCGCGGCTTCGCGTGAGAAATTCTTATCGGAAATTGCGACCTGCATACAAGGGGTCAAGTCTTGACATCATTGTTTCACTTCTGCAATGAACAATATCGAGGCGAGGAAAGAAAGCGTGATGCCAAGACCTGACCCCTGGCGGTTTGAATCGACATTCAGCCAACGGCAACCTCAAGCGCCGGTTTGAGCACGAAGATTTGGTCTGAAATCCGAACTTGAAGTGACGAATCCGCTGCAAGTCGGGCTGAAGCTACAATCAGGTTTATCTTACCGAACAGGAACAATACGCGTTGCGCGACATTTCCAGCAACATGATTATGGCTGAAGCAGCCGGCATATGGCAAAACCGTGACGATTTGCCGGATTTTGCTGCGTTGCGGCGCGAGTCGAACTGCGTTGCCCCTGGAGAATAGCGTTTGGTAGGCGCTCTGTTGCTCGACACCGACGTTTTGATCGACGCTCAAGCAACGGAATGCGCTCCCACGCAGGACGTATGAGCGCTATAATTGCCCCCTGCCGGCATCCCCGGATTTTCGCAAGGTTTCATCCGGTCCACGATTTTTGACATGAACGACTTTCCCCCCGCCCTTTCCCAAATCCTGGTGCATTTGCTCAAAGGCGTGCTCTATCGGGAGCAGACGCCGCAGTTGTGGCACGATCTGCTGACGCTCGAAGCTGCTGTGCGCGATTATCTCGCGGTGCTGGGTCTGGTCCTGGATTTGGACGATGCCGAGGGTTATGCATTCGTGCGCCAGCGCGATGGCGGCGATGATGAAAATCCAGTGCCGCGCCTAGTGGCGCGGCGACCGTTGAGCTATCCGGTGAGCCTGTTGTGCGTGCTGTTGCGCAAGCGTTTGCTGGAAACCGATGCCAGTGGCGGTGAGACGCGCACGATGATTACCCGTGCGGATATGATAGACCTGATGCGCACTTTTCTTCCCGAGGCTTCCAACGAGGCGCGCATTGTCGATAAGATCGACGAGCATATCGGCAAGGTCGAGAAGATGGGCTTCCTGCGCGAACTGGCGGCGCAGCCCGGCATTTTTGAAATCCGCCGGGTGCTGAAAGCTTTTGTGGACGGCGAGTGGTTGGCCGATTTCGATGCGCGTCTGGAGGAGTACCGTAAACATGCCGTCGATGGGGCTTGACCTGTTCAAGACGCCGGGCTTTCGCCTGGAGCGGTTCGAGGTGCTTAACTGGGGCACTTTCGATCAGCGCGTTTGGCGCATCGCAACGGGCGGCGAAAACGCGTTGCTCACCGGCGACATCGGCTCGGGTAAATCCACGCTGGTGGATGCGCTCACCACTTTGTTGGTGCCGGCCAATCGTATCATCTTCAACAAGGCGGCGGGCGCGGAAACGCGCGAGCGCAGCTTGGCTTCCTATGTGCGCGGCCACTTCAAGAGCGAGAAGGACGATGAGCGCCTGGCCGCCAAGGCGGTCGCGCTACGCGGGCTGGATAGCTATTCGGTGATTCTCGCGTGCTTTCGCAACGATCATTACGACGAAACCGTGACGCTAGCGCAGGTGTTCTGGATGAAGGACGAGAAAGGTCAGCCGGAACGCTTTCACCTGACCGCGACCCGCGAACTCACTATCGCACACGATTTTTCCGGTTTCGGCGAGGATATTAAGGAACTCGGGCGGCGTTTGCGCAAAATGCCGGGGGTGGCGCTACACGATTCCTTTTCATCTTATGGTCAGGAATTCCGCCGACGCCTGGGGCTAAAAAACGAGCAGGCGCTGGAGCTTTTTTACCAGACGGTGTCGATGAAGGCGGTGACCAATATCACCGATTTCGTCCGCCTGCATATGTTGGAAGACCCGGCCATCGCGCCGCGCATCGAAGAATTGTGCCGCTTGTTCGATAACCTCAACGCGACCCACGAGGCGGTGCTCAAGGCCGAAGCGCAAATCGCCCGGCTTGCGCCGCTGGTGGACAATTGCGACCGGCACGAGCAACTCAGCGCCGGCATAGCCGAAGCGGAGCGCTTGCGCGAGGCGCTGCCGGCGTGGCTTGCCCAGCGCAAGAGCAGTTTGCTGGAAGACCTGATCGCCCGCTTGACCCTGGACGGCAAGCGCCTGGAAGACGACGCCGCGCAGCAGCAAGCCGCCATCGACCAACTGCACCAGCGCCGCGCCGAGGTCAATCAGGCGATTCACGACCAAGGGGGCGGGCGCATCAAGGAAATCGAGGGACAAGTCCGGCAGTTGGAGCAGGAAAAAGCGCGGCGCAAAGCCGCTTTCGACGCCTACAGCGACGCCTGCAGCAAGCTGGAATTGCCGCGCGCCCAGAGCCTGGACACTTTCCACGACAACCGTCGCAAGGGCTTCTCCATCGGGCAGCAATATGAAAGCGAGAAAGAACAACTGACGCAGCAACGCGACGTGTTGATCCCCGACATCCATGCACTTAACCAGGAATGCAACGGCCTCGCGCACGAAATTGCTTCGCTGAAGCAACGCAAATCCAACATCCCCAGCCCGATGCTGCGCCTGCGCGAGGGCTTATGCGCGGCGCTGGGTGTCGCCGAAGCGGAACTGCCGTTCGCCGGGGAGCTGGTTCAAGTGCGCGCCGACGAGAGCCTCTGGGAAGGCGCGATTGAGCGGGTGCTGCACGGCTTCGGCCTGTCCCTGCTGGTGCGCGAGGATCACTATTCGGCGGTTGCAGGCTATGTGGACCGCACCCATTTGGGCGGGCGGCTGGTGTATTTCCGCGCCGGCGGCGAAGGGCGCGCGGCCAGCGCGCAAGCGTCCCACAGTTTGGCGGGCAAGCTCGAAATCAAGAGCGGCAGCCCGTTGCGCCCGTGGTTGATTGACGAACTGGCGCGCGGCTACGACTATGCCTGTTGCGACAGCCTGGAGGAATTCCGCCGCCACCCCAAGGCGCTGACGCGACTGGGACAAACCAAGAGCGGCGGCGCGCGCCACGAAAAAGACGACCGTCACGCCTTGAACGACCGCAGCCGTTATGTGCTGGGCTGGAGCAACACGGAAAAAATCCGCGTGCTGGAAGAATTGCTGGTGAAAAAACAGGCCGAAGGGTTTGCGCTGGTCGCGCGCCGGGGCGGGATCGAGACTGCGCTAAAAAACCTGGAAGCGCGCCAGGAAGCGCTGGGAGAATTGCTGCGCCCGGAAGAATTCAGCGTCATCGATTGGCCGCATGTCGCGGCTGAAATCAATTCGCTGCTCGAAGAAAAACGCGCGCTGGAGGAAAGCTCGGACATCCTGCGCGAACTCAACGCCCGCCTGGAAAGCATCAACGAAAATCTCAAAAGCGCCGGGGATCGTTACCGGGAATTGCTGAATCAAAAAGGCATCAAGGAAAACGAGCAAAAAATCGCCACGGAAAACCTGCGCGACGCCCAGGCCACTCTCGCGAAATTGCCGTCGATTGAGCGCGACCACTGCTTTGCACTCTTCCCCGAACAGGAGCACATCGCACTGGAAGGCAAGCTCCCAGGTACGCCCAAGCAATGCGAAGAAGCCGAGAAAACCCTGCGCGCCTGGCTGCAAGCCCGCATTGACAGGGAGCGCAGGCAGGCGTCCGACATCGCCAACAACATTGCCGCGAAAATGCAGGAATACATCGGCATCTACACCGCCGAATGCCGCGAAGTGAACGCCAGTCTGGATTCCGCCGACGAATTCCGGCGCATGTTGACGCACCTGCAATCCGAGGATTTGCCGCGCTTCAAGGCTAAATTCAAGGAGTTGCTGAATAAAAACACCATCCACGAAGTTGTTCTGCTGCAAGACAAGCTGGAAAGCGAATCCGACACTATCCGCAAGAAAATCGACGCAATCAACCGCTCGTTGCGCTTGATCGAATACAACCCAGCCACCTACATCCAACTGGCGCCCGACTCCGACCCGGACATGGAAATCCGCCAGTTCAAGGAAGACCTGAAAGGCTGCCTCACCAACACGCTGGCGGGCGCGGACGACGAACCCTACACCGAACACCGCTTCGTTCAGGTCAAGCGCCTGATCGACCGCTTTAACGGTCGCCCCGACCACGCGGAAATCGACCGGCGCTGGACGAAAAAAGTAACCGACGTGCGCAACTGGTTCCGCTTTTCCGCCAGCGAACGCTGGCGCGAAGACGGCGCGGAAAAGGAGTTTTATTCCGATTCGGCGGGCAAATCCGGCGGGCAAAAGGAAAAACTCGCCTACACCATTCTCGCCTCCGCGCTCTCCTACCAATACGGCATAGACCGCCACAACCAGAGCGCGCGGGCGTTCCGCTTCGTGATGATAGACGAAGCCTTCGGGCGCGGTTCGGACGAATCCGCGCGCTACGGCCTGGAGTTGTTCGCCAAACTGGAACTGCAACTGCTGATCGTCACGCCGCTGCAAAAAATCCATGTGATCGAAAATTACGTGAGATCGGTGCATCTGGTGCATAACGAGGAAGGACGGAACTCGATGATCCGTTCTCTGACTATAGATGAGTATCGCGAGGAAAAGGCGCTCAGCCGGGCGGCCTGATCTATGTCTATATCGTCCAACCTGTGGATTTTTAATCCGTTCGCCCTGTGCCTGTCGAAGGGGGGATTAAAAAACATCGCCAAATCATACCCAATGGAGACAAAAGCCGTTCATGCTTCGACAGGCTCAGCACGAACGGCTTTTGTCTCCATTGGGGCTTGCCGCAATTTGTAGCAGGCGCAAGAAAGGTGGATGCGCTACGCTTATCCACCCTACATTTTTTCTGAGAACAAATTTACCCTGAGCCGGGCGGCCTGATCTATGCCTATATCGTCCAACCTGTGGATTTTTAATCCGTTCGCCCTGAGCCTGTCGAAGGGTAAACGGATTAAGAAGCATCGTCAAATCATGCCCAATGTAAACAAGAGCCGTTCATGCTTCGACAGGCGTTCATGCTTCGACAGGCTCAGCACGAACGGCTCTTGTCTCCATTGGCGCTTGCTGCAATTGGTAGGCAGGGGTTTGGAACGGGCGGACTCGTGATCACCCCGGAAGAAATCCGCGCCAAGGCGCTACGTCACTGGAATAGCCACACCTACCACCGCGACCGGCTGGCGGGGCTGCCTTGGCAGGCGCTAACCGTCCCCTTCGGCAAACCCGGCGGGCGCGAACTGCTTAGCGGCTATGCGACCATCGCCGACGCGATGCGCGCGCTTCGTGCTTCCTCCAAGGAAGTTTCAGGTTACGGCTACGTTATCGAATTCGAAGCGATCGCCCATCGCCAACTGGGCGAGCAGCAATTGCCCAAGCGGATTTTTTTCGAAACGGAACCCGATTTTCTGCGCTTTATCGGCAAAGCCCGCGAGGCCGCGCAGTTCGAGCGTCTCGCCTGCCTTACCGGGGAACGCTTGCCTGTTTTGTCCGGCCTGCTGCACACCAGGCCGCGCCTGCTGCTTGATTATCTCCCCGTGTGGGAAAAACTCCTCAGCGTCGCCGCCTGGTTCGTCGCACATCCGCGCCCCGGCATTTATCTGCGCCAGATCGACTTGCCCGGCATAGACAGCAAATTCATTGAACGCCACGTAGCCCCCCTGACCGTTCTGCTTGATGCCGTGCTGCCGGATGCCACAGTCGCCCGCGAAGAAAAGGATTTCGAGCGGCGCTACGGCCTGCGCTACGACCAGCACCTGATCCGCTTGCGCTTGCTCGATCCGGCGTTATCTCTTGCCGAGCTGCCACTGAAAAATCTGGACGACATAACCATCCCGCTGGAAGATTTCCAACGCCTGCACCCGCCGGTGGAAACTGTGTTCGTCACCGAGAACAAGGTCAACGGGCTGGCCTTTCCCCCTTTCCCCAACGCGTTGGTGGTGTTCGGCCTGGGCTACGGCCTCTCCAGTCTCGCGGCAACGCCTTGGCTGCACCGCACCCGGCTGGTCTACTGGGGCGACATCGACACCCACGGCTATGTAATACTCGCGCGCTTCCGCGCGGTTTTCCCGCATGTCGAATCGATGCTGATGGACATCCACACCCTGGAAGCCAACCGCGCGCTATGCGTCGTCGAAGACAAACCGGCGGAAGGCATCCCCACAGCACTCACCCCCGAGGAAGCCGCCGCCTGCGCCGCGCTGACGCAACCCGACGGCGCCACGCTACGCCTGGAACAGGAGCGCATTCCTTACGGACAGGTGGAAGTGTCGTTACGGCAACGCCGGGAAAGCCGGGGGGCGATGTAGCGAACCCGGACAATCGGGCATTTATTCATTGCGAGAGCACCGTGCAACTCGTACAGTAGCGCGCAAATATTGTTTTGGTTCCGGCAATAGTCCGGCTTAGGTTTACTGAAATGGAGTACACATGGAATTGATTTTATGGCGTCATGCCGAGGCCGAGGACGGCTTTCCGGATAGCGGGCGCAAATTGACGGCGAAAGGCGAGAAACAGGCTGCGGCCATGGCGGCGTGGTTGAAGTCGCGTTTGCCGGATGGCTATCGGGTCGTGGCCAGCCCGGCGCGACGCACGCAACAGACGGCGCAGGCTCTGACGGCGGATTTCGCGACGTTGAAGGAAATCGCCGTGGGCGCTTCCGCCGAAGCGCTGCTGGGCGCCATCGGCTGGCCGAATGCCAAAGGCGCCGTGGTCGTGGTCGGCCACCAACCGACATTGGGGGAGGTGGCGGCTTACGTGCTGGCGGACAGCAAGGACAGTTGGAGCATCAAGAAGGGCGCGGTATGGTGGCTTTCCAACCGCAATCGCCACGATGAATACCAGAAAACATTGAAACTGGTGATTTCACCGGATTTGCTTTAACCTAGAAAGCTCAGTTGAACGGGCTGGAGTGTGCGGTTTTCCGGGGGCAGGGCAAGGCGCAACGACGCGCAATGGTCGTTCCATTGCCTTCTCTTGGAGTTGCAACGCCGCCATGCGCCCGGAAAACCGTGCAATCCAGCTCATAGCGTTCTCACCATACGGGTGAACGCAAAATGCATGACAAAGCTGTTTAAAACCACCATGTTACACATCATGGCAAGCGGTCAACTGAGCTTTCTAGGTTTAACCTAAGCCGGACGATTGCCGGAACCAAACAGATGTTTAGATGGAGTGCGGCGTTCCCTCCCCGGAAAGCGGGAGGGTTAGGGTGGGGATGGGGTGGAAGTCACAGGCGACAATGTAAGATATTGATTTAGCCTGTGTCGTTCTACCCCATCACCCTCCCAGCCTCCCCCTTGAAGGGGGAGGGGCTTCCCGCTCCGACTTGTGTGTAACGATGAGCGCCGAAGCGTGGGAACGATCAGAAAGCCGGAACCAAAAATATTTACCGCAGAGGCGCTTCAGACGCAGAGATTTTGTAGAGTAACGGTATGGTTTCGCCCTCCATTGTATTTCTCCGCGCCTGAAGCGTCTCTGCGGTGAAAAAGAATCACCCGGAGAACCGCGCCGGTGCTTGATCTATGACTCTGGAAATCTCCGTTCCGCTGAGGTGGCGTTGTCGCCAGTCAATTTCAATTTGAGTTCGGCGAGCAGTTTTGTAGCCTTTTTGTATTCCACATCTTCGATCTGGACGCTTATCTTGTCCAGCAAGGCGTCGAACCGGGGATCGGCAATGGCCTTGCGCAATGCCTGGAACGCGTCGTCCGCAGCAGCGTCGTCGTCGGCCAACAGCGCTTCGAGTCTGGTTAGCAGCGGCAGGATCGTTTCCGCGTCGGCGCCTTGCGCGCAGGCAACCGGCTGCGTTTCCGTCGGCAGCGCCTGGAGCGACTGGGCGATATGGCGCGCCGCAGCGGCGAAGTTGTCCACCAGCGCGGCATTGACCCGACCATCGGCCAGCGCCAATTCGAGCTCCATGGCGTGGGCGGAAAGCGGCATCGCGCCTATGGTGGCGGCGCAGGATTTGACGGAGTGTGCCAAACGTCGCGCTTCCACCAGCTTGCCGTGCTCGATCAGGCCGTGCATACGGCTGTCGGAATCGCCGAAATCGCGCTGGAAAATCCGCAGAATGCGCAAGTAAAAGGCGTTCTTCTCCATGTGGTTGCGCAAACCCTCGCGGATGTCTATGCCATCCATCGAAGGAATACTCCCCGGTTCCGAACCCGCTTGCACATTCAAATCGGAACGAAGAAAGTCTTTTTCTGTCCTCTGTCCTTTGTCCTCTGTCCTCTGACCCCCGCCCAGCCATTTTTTCAACGTGGCATACAGCACATCGGGGTCGATTGGCTTGGTGATGTGGTCGTTCATCCCGGCTTCCAGGCTGCGCTCGCGGTCGCCGGCCATCGCGTGGGCGGTCATCGCGATGATGGGAAGCGCGCCAAAGCGCGCGTCGGCGCGTATCAGCCGGGTGGCCGTGAAACCGTCCATCTCGGGCATCTGGATGTCCATCAGCACCAGTTGGTAATCGCCGGCCAAGACTTTTTCCACGGCTTCGCGCCCGTTGACCGCCGTGTCGATGGCTAACCCCGCTTCTTTCAGGAATTCGGTGGCGACTTCGCGGTTAAGCGTGTTGTCTTCCACCAGCAGTATGCGTTTTCCGCTAAGGTCGGTGTTGGTCGCGCCGTCCTGGTCGTCGCTGTATTCGGCGGCGCTATTTCCGGTCAGCGCGTTGAGCAGCTTGCGTAGCGCTTCGGGCAAGATCGGCTTGGGCAGGAAGTAATGCGCGCCCAGCAGGTCGGCCGCTTCGTGCATGGTTTCCGAATCGTAGGCGGAAACCACCACCGACAGCGGCGGGCGATCCATGCCGCTGTTTTTCAGCGCTTGCAGCACGCCGCCGCCATCCATTTCCGGCATGACCCAATCCAGCAGCAGCAGGTCGTAGGGGCGCCCGTTATCGAGTGCTTCCCGGATCATTGCCAAAGCCGCAGCGCCGTCTGCGGCGCAAGCGATTTGCCGGTCGCGCGCCGCACCGACGCCAAGCGCGGTGAGCAAATGCACCAGCACCAGCCGGGCTTCCGGCTGGTCGTCCACCACCAGCACGCGCAACATATCGACGCCCGGCAACACGGCTGCGGGCGGCAATGGTTTGGCAATCGGGAAACGGGCGGTGAAGATGAAGCTCGACCCCACGCCCGGCGCGCTTTCGACCCAGATGCGCCCGCCCATCATTTCGACGAATTTCTTCGAGATCGTCAGCCCCAGCCCGGTGCCGCCGTATTTGCGGGTGGTCGAGCCGTCGGCCTGGGTGAATTCCTGGAACAGGTTGCCCAGTTGTTCGGGGGTCATGCCGATGCCGGTGTCGCTCGTGTTAAAGCGCAGCAACATGTCGTCGTCGCTGCGTTCTTCAATGTTGACGGTCAGCTTGACGTAGCCCTGGTGGGTGAATTTGACCGAGTTCGACAGCAGGTTGATCAATATTTGCCCGAGGCGTAGCGCATCGCCCAGCAGCGCGCCGCTGTCGCCGAGCAGCCGCGGGTCGGCAATGTCGAACAGCAGTTCGATTTCCTTCTCCTGCGCGCGCTGGCGCAGCAGCGACAGCGCATTGCCGACCACGTCTTCGAGCACGAAGCGCGCTTGTTCCAGCTCCAGCTTGCCGGCTTCCACCTTGGTGAAATCCAGGATGTCGTTGAGAATGCCGAGCAAGGAATTGGCCGCGTTATGCACATTGACGATATAGCTCTTCTGGCGCGGCGTCAGCTTGGTCTTGAGCGCAAGGTAGGCCATGCCGATGATGGCGTTCATCGGAGTGCGGATTTCGTGGCTCATGTTCGCGAGGAACATGGATTTTGTTTTGGTGGCGTCTTCCGCTATGCGGTTTGCCACCTCCAGTTCGTTGCGTTGCGCTTTTACTTCGTCGATAGCGGTTTCCGCCGCATCGAGTATGGCATTGACGCTTTTCGACAGCAGCCCGATTTCGTCCGTCGCGTGTTTTTCGTCAATAGCCAAACGCATTGCGCTGCCGGGCTGGATTGTGCTCATGGCCTGCGCCAGGCGGGTGATGGGTATGATCATCATGATGCGCAACACAACGGCCATGATGATAACGGCGATCAGCACCTGCAACAGCAGCAGCGTGGTCTGAAACACGGCGGTTTGCGCCGCCATGCCGCCAACCTGACTATCGTTTTGGACTACTACCAGCGTACCGATACGTTCGCTCTGATCGACCGGAGAGAGCAAGGGATACACGTTGCCGTCACTGAAGCCGATGTTCTTGCGCGCGCCCATTTCGATCTGGAAGCCTTCCGATTCGATGCGCGCGGCTTGGACGATGGGGTTGGCGAGCAGGCCGTTGAGTACGCCCTGGGCGATTTTTTCGTTGGCCGCAAAAGCGGCGACTTCGGCCTGGGCTTGCACGGTGCGCACAAGCTGCTGTTGCAGCGACTTCGCCAGTTCGAGCTGGTGTCGATAGGCATAGTTGTAGGTGAAGATGCCGGCGATAACCGAGAACAAGAGCAAGCCCAGGCCGGCAATGGCGATCAGGCGGATTTCAAGTCGCCCGCTGAGCAAAGGCATTGGCATCATCCTAGAAACCTCCGTTGACCGCTTGCCAAGATGTGTAACATGGTGGTTCTAAACAACTTTGTCATATATTTTGCGCGTACCCGTGTGGTGAGAGCGGCTGCGGGCTGGATTGCACGGTTTTCCGGGCGCATGGCAGCGTTGCAACTCCAAGAGAAGGCAATGGTCATTCATTGCCTTCCCGATAAGTTGCAATGCAGCCATACGTTCGGAAGTAGGGTGGATAAGCATGAGCCGCAACCACCGTGCCGACGCAAGATAAGGTGGATGCGGCTCACGCTGCAAAATGGGTATGGCGTAAAGTCGTCACTCCTTCAAGCGCAGGACGACCTTCACTGCGCTGTTGACGGCGGCTGCATCCACATAGCCGATGGCGCTACGCTTGCGGCTCACCGTTTCGACGACCGCCCGACTGTCCGGTAAAATCGCCGGCGGCAATACTTCGCCGCTGAAACGCAACCGCGCCCAATAGGCATTGAGTTGCTTGATATCCATGCCGTTCAGCGTGCGAAAGAATATTTCGCGCACGCCGCTGTCCGCCGGCTGCTCGTAGACCGACGCCGGCAATGGCGTGCCGTGGCTATCCGCGCTGAAGCTCCGGGCGCGCCCCAGATACAGATTGGAGACTTCGCGCGGCGTCATGCTTTGCACCGGGTTGTCGGGGTGAACGATAACGGCGATGTCGGCGCGCGCAGCCAGCGGCCAAGCCACGCTCAGCAAGCAGATAATAGTGTGTTTTATCAGTACCCTGCGCATAATCAAAACATGAAATCCAGAGTGGCGGTAAGCAAGTCGATGCGACTGGTTGGGCTGCCTGGAGCGCGCCACCACAGGCCAAAACCGGAAGGTTGGACATTCGTTCTATCCCATTGCAGCTTGAGCGCCGCCTGCCGGGAAAAATCCCAGCGCGCGCCGACGGATAGGGTGCTTTGCTCAATCCGGGTGGCGTTTATTATATTGAGCGTGGGGTCTCGCAGTTTGGCGTTGTAAGCTCCCCAATCGGCAGCGGCATAGCGTATGTCGTTGTCAGGAACCGCTGCGGCCAGCATCACAAAAGGCGTCCAGTCGCCCAGGCGGCGACCGATGCTCAAATAGCCCATGCGCCCGTGTTGCGCCGCGTTGACTGCCGAAGTCGAATAACCCAGTTCGCCCTGAAGCAGCCATGTGCCGTCGTCATATACCGCGCCGAGCGTGGTATAGCTGGTTTTTGCTCTAACGGTGACGTTTTTGCGTAAGTCCGCAGCCTCTGCACTGACCAGGGGAATCCCGGCTGCGGCCACCGATTCCAGTCCCTGGAACAGTGGGTTGAAAAGCGGAATTTCTCCATCTTTGGTGTAACGCGAATGGGCTGCTTTCAAACGCCATGATCCGCTCTGCCGCGTAACGGACAGCGCCGTCAAATTGTCGGTATTGAAGTCATAACCGCCGTTCTTGCCGCCCAAGGGCGCCGAATAGCTACTGCTTCCCGCCTGCACCTTGACGCGCCAGCGCGCGTCGTCGGCGAGAAAGTCGTCGGTGAGTAAATTATATGCGGCATCAATGCCATTCACCGAGAAAATCGGCGTCCAGCCGTAAAACTCCCTTGGCGGACGCACCCAGAGATAGGCATAGCCCACATTGCGGTAGTCGGACATCATAAAGGCGTCGTAGTTGATGCGCCCGACGCGGATATCCAGTTGAGGCTGCGCTCTTATGGAGGCATAGGCCAGCTCTGTGGAGCTATTGAAATCGGCCCTGAACTGGTCGCGTAAAACCAACTGCCCAACCAGGTCGATATTTGGGCTGACGCCATATTCGATCTGCACGCCCAAGCGGGAATCCACCAGCCAGCCGGGCGCGGTGGCATAGCCGTTTTTCGGCAATTGATTGACGTCGCGGGCGGGAGCAATATCCGGCTTGTCGTCGTAAGCATAGCCAAGGGTGCCGAAACCGCTCAGGCGCAGACTTTCTTCGGCAAAGGCGGGAATATTGCCGAGCGCCAACAGTACGAGCCCCCCCCACGCGCCCGGAAATAATGGCGGTGCTTGGTTTTCCCTGTGCCAACCAAAAAAATTAAATTTTCCCACCAGTGTTCTCCCGAGTTTGTCGCCTCTATCTCTATCAGAGAGGCCGGAGCAGGTAAAACGATAGGATTCTACGCGGAGACGCGGAAGCAACAGCCGGCCATGTCGCTTTACCATACCTTGCGTGGCCGCAATTCCCGTAGGACGCGACTAAATCCGCAAATCGTGGCCGCGCAAGGTATAGCTCCGCCCCCTATATTATTTATACCTCGATTCAGTTTGGACAAAAGTGCAAGTTACACGCACCGAACCGGGGGATATTCTCCCACGCTTGGGTGCTGAAAACAAGAAGGCGTTACTTCCCAGCGACGATATCCATAACAATGTTGCACAAAACGCTTTATTCGGCAACGGAAATCATCCCAAGCCGGAACCAAACAGATGTTTAGACAGGATTTACAGGATGAACAGGATAGAAAACCCATCCCGCCAATCCTGTCATTGTTTTTTTGCGGAAAGCCGCTCCAGTGCTTGATCTACGATATGTTCTTGGCACCAATTGCTTGTGACTTGGCCAGTAAGTGACTAGTACAGCTGCGCGCAAATATCGTTAACATTATTTGTGCTGAAGGCTCGACTCATGACGGCAACCCATAAAGACAAAACCTTTTTCACCGCAGAGGACGCGGAGGACGCAGAGGAAACCCCCTCATGCTTT
>JBAYVP010000076.1:0-17182 GCA_041674485.1 Sulfuricellaceae bacterium | reverse complement strand
AGCGGGATGCAATGCAAGGCGCAAATTGCGCCGTGTGGTCATTCTCACACAAGCAATTTGCAACGCGAAAGTCGCGCCCGCTGGGGGCAATCCAACCGGACAATTTCCCCCGCGCAAGGCATACATGCTTAGCCTGCGAGCGCGATACCAGATTGCCCTCTAATACAGACAGGGAGAGGAAGAAACGGGTGCGTTCCTCCGAGTCACAGATGCCGTTGGCTGTTTCCATGCAGATTAGCGTATGCACACAAGTCAAATAAGCCGTTCGTGCTGAGCCTGTCGAAGCATGAACGGCTTATTTGACTTGTGTGCATACGGCGCCCGGAGATGAGAAGGGGAGCGCGAACCAGGCGCCCGCGAACCAGATTTAGTGGTATTGCCTGCTCAACTCATGCACCGCCGCGATCAGCGCGGCGGCGTTGTTCGGGTCGGTGAATTGGGATATGCCGTGGCCCAGGTTGAATACATGACCGGAACCCTTGCCGTAGCCGGCGAGGATTTTTCCGGCCTCGGCGCGGATCACTTCCGGGTTGGAGAACAGCACGGTGGGGTCCAGGTTGCCTTGCAGCGCCACCTTGTCGCCGACGCGCTTGCGCGCTTCGCCGATGTCCACCGTCCAGTCCAGGCCGATTGCATCGCAACCGGCGGCTGCGATGCTTTCCAGCCACAGCCCGCCGCCCTTGGTGAAGACGACGCACGGCACTTTTGCGCCATCGTGGACGCGTATCAGTCCGTCGATGATTTTGTGCATGTAGGCCAACGAAAATTCGTGATAAGCCGCATGGGACAACGCGCCGCCCCAACTGTCGAAGATCATCACCGCCTGGGCGCCGGCCTGGATTTGCGCATTCAGGTAGGCCGTCACCGCGCGGGCGTTGATGTCCAGGATGTGGTGCAGCAACTCGGGACGGCTGTAGAGCATGGTTTTCACCAGAGTAAAATCCGAACTGCTGCCGCCCTCCACCATGTAGCAGGCAAGCGTGAACGGGCTGCCGGAAAAGCCGATCAGCGGCACTTCGTTGTTAAGCGCCTTGCGGATTTGCACCACGGCGTCGATCACGTAACGCAAATGGGTGTCGGGGTCGGGCACGGTAAGATCGCGGATTTCCCATTCGTTGCGGAGTGGGCGTTCGAACTTGGGGCCTTCGCCTTGGGAAAAATACAGCCCCAACCCCATCGCGTCGGGGATGGTGAGAATGTCGGAGAACAGAATCGCCGCGTCCAGCGGGAAGCGCGCCAGCGGTTGCAGCGTGACTTCGGTGGCAAGGTCGGGGTTCTTGCACAGACTGAGGAAATCCCCGGCGCGGCTGCGCGTCTGATTGTATTCCGGCAGGTAGCGTCCGGCCTGGCGCATCATCCACACTGGGGTGTATTCGGTCGGCTGGCGCAGGAGCGCGCGCAGGAAGGTGTCGTTTTTTGGTTTTGTCATATTGTGCATTCAAGGTGATTTCTAATCGTTCCCACGCAGAGCGCTCGTTGTTACACACATCTTTGCAAATAATAACTGTTGCTCAGGTCTATGCGAAAAGACAGCAGAAAAGCCCCTCTCCCGCAAGCGGGAGAGGGGTTGGGGTGAGGGATGTTGCACATCGATAACGCTTGCCGAAGCGCAAACACCCTCATTCCCGACCCTTCTCCCGCCTGCGGGAGAAGGGAGCAAACCTGCGCTCGTCCTTGCCCTGACACTTGTGTGTAACGATGAGCGCAGAGCGTGGGAACGATCAAACAACTACGCGGCTCATCGTTTAAAACGACTGGTCGCCGATGCCATTACCTCGTGCAGAGGAACAAGATCGTCGGGGTTTTGTTCGTAAGAAGCGAGACGCCGGTCGAGTTCGGTTTTCTGCGTATCAGTCAGTGAGTATGCTTCCGCTTCGTTGGAAAGACTCGCCAGAATGTCATCGACAAGTTCAAGCCGTTCATCTATTCCTAGGCGATCAATGCCTAGCGATTGGATGGATACACTCATTCAGACATCCTCTGCGGTTTACGGCGTTAACATACCCACGAACTTCATGTGGCAGGGAGGATAAGCGCAACGCATGGTCATCGCGGCAAGCAAGCCTGAAGGTCGTTCCCTCAACGCGGCAAATCGGAACAACCCATCAAATATTCATCGACGGCGCGCGCCGCCTGGCGGCCTTCGCGGATAGCCCACACCACCAGCGATTGTCCACGGCGCATGTCGCCGGCGGCGAACACCTTGTCCACGCTGGTTTTATAGCATTCGGCGCCTTCCGTCGCGGCGCGGGCGTTGCCGCGCCCATCCGGTTCCACGCCGAAGGCTTGCAGCACCTGCTGCATCGGCCTGACGAAACCCATTGCAAGCAATACCAGATCGGCCTGCAATTCGAATTCGCTGCCGGGGATTTCCAGCATCTTGCCGTCTTTCCATTCGACCCGCACGCACTGCAATTTCTCGACCTTGCCGCCGTTGCCGACGAACGCCTTGGTCGTGACCGACCAGTCGCGCGTGCAGCCTTCTTCCTGCGAACTGGAGGTGCGTAGCCTAAGCGGCCAGTTGGGCCAGGTCAACGCCCGGTTTTCCTGCTCGGGCGGGCGCGGCATCACTTCGATCTGGGTCACGGAAGCCGCCCCCTGGCGGTTGGAGGTGCCCACGCAGTCGGAGCCGGTGTCGCCGCCGCCGATCACCACCACATGCTTGGCCGTCGCTTTAATCTGGCCGGTCAGCTCATCGCCCGCGACGATCTTGTTCTGTTGCGCGAGGAATTCCATCGCGAAATGCACCCCCTGCAACTCGCGCCCCGGCGCCGGCAAATCGCGCGCCTGCTCGGAGCCGCCGGCCAGCACCACGGCATCGAAATCGGCCATCAACTGTTGCGCCGCTACATTCTCGCCGACATGCTGCCGGACGCGGAATTCCACGCCTTCGGCGCGCATTTGCGCCATGCGACGGTCGATCAGGGTTTTTTCCAGCTTGAAATCGGGGATGCCATAGCGCATCAAACCGCCGATGCGGTCGTTTTTCTCGAACACCACCACGCCATGCCCGGCGCGCGCCAGTTGCTGCGCGCAGGCCAATCCCGCCGGCCCCGAGCCGACTACTGCGACTTTCTTGCCGCTGGGTTGCCGCGCCGGTTGCGGCATGATCCAGCCTTGCTCCCAGCCTTTGTCGATAATCGCGTGCTCTATGGACTTGATGCCTACCGCGTCGTCGTTGATGTTCAGCGTACATGCCGCTTCGCACGGGGCGGGGCAAATCCGTCCGGTGAATTCCGGGAAATTGTTGGTCGAATGCAAGACTTCCAGCGCCCGCTTCCAGTTGCCGCGATAGACCAAATCGTTCCAGTCGGGAATGATGTTATTGATCGGGCAGCCGTTGTTGCAGAAAGGAATGCCGCAATCCATGCAGCGCGCGCCCTGCACGGACGCCTGTTCATCGGTCAGATGCAGCACGAACTCGCGGTAATTTTTCAGGCGTTCCGTAACGCGTAAGCTTTCCTCGCTCACGCGGCTGAACTCCATGAACCCGGTTGGCTTACCCATTTACGCAATCTCCTTTTTCGACCGGCTCGCGGCCAATTCCTGCAGCGCGCGGCGATATTCGGTCGGCATCACCTTAATGAATTTCGGCAAATATTCCGCCCAGTTGCCGAGGATAAGCTGGGCGCGCGCACTGCCGGTGTAGTGCAGATGGCGCTCAATCAAGCCGCGCAACACGTGTTCGTCGGCTTTGCCCAGATGGTTGCAATGCACGTTGGCGACATCTTCCTCTTCGCCGGTTTCGCTGTCCGAGGCCGGCGCTATCGGTTCCAACTCCACCATGGCCTGGTTGCAGCGCTGCTCGAAGCCGCCGTGCTCGTCCAGCACGTAACTGACGCCGCCGGACATGCCGGCGGCGAAATTGCGCCCGGTCTGCCCCAGCACGACTACCATGCCGCCGGTCATGTACTCGCAGCCGTGATCGCCGATGCCTTCCACCACCGCAGTTGCGCCGGAATTGCGCACCGCGAAACGCTCGCCGGCCACGCCGCGGAAATAGCATTCGCCGCTGGTCGCGCCATAGAGCACGGTGTTGCCGACAATGATGTTGTCTTCCGCGACGATCGGGCAATCCGCCGGCGGCATTACCACGATGCGCCCGCCGCACAAGCCCTTGCCGACATAGTCGTTGCCTTCGCCGGACAATTCGAAGCTGATGCCGCCCGCCAGAAACGCGCCGAAGCTTTGCCCCGCCGTGCCGCTGAATTTCACCGTGATGGTGTCGTGCGCCAGCCCGGCTTGACCATAACGCTTCGCCACCTCATGCGACAGCATCGCACCGACGGTGCGGTTGACGTTGCGGATAATGCTGCTCAACACCACCGGCTGCCGGGTTTCCAGCGCGCTTTGCGCCTGCGCGATAAGCTGGTGATCCAGCGCGTTTATCAGCCCGTGATCCTGTTCCTCGGTATGGAGGCGCGCGACACTGCCTGGCATGTCGGGGCGATGGAATATTTTGCTGAAATCCAGCCCCTTGGCCTTCCAGTGCGCGATGCCCTGCCTTACGTCGAGCAGGTCGCTACGCCCGATCAAATCGTTAAACTTGCGGATGCCCATCCCCGCCATCAATTCACGCACTTCCTCGGCGAGGAAGAAGAAATAATTCACCACATGCTCCGGCTGGCCGGTGAATTTCCTGCGCAGCACCGGGTCTTGCGTCGCGACGCCGACCGGGCAGGTGTTGAGATGGCACTTGCGCATCATGATGCAGCCTTCCACCACCAAGGGTGCTGTCGCAAAGCCGAATTCGTCCGCGCCGAGCAGCGCGCCGATCAGCACATCGCGCCCGGTCTTAAGCTGGCCGTCCACTTGCAGCGCGACGCGCCCGCGCAGCCGGTTCAGCACCAAAGTTTGCTGAGTCTCCGCCAAGCCCAGCTCCCACGGCGTACCGGCGTGTTTGATTGAGGACAGGGGCGAAGCGCCGGTGCCGCCATCGAAACCGGCCACCACGATATGGTCCGCCTTGGCCTTGGAGACGCCCGCCGCGACCGTGCCCACGCCCACTTCGGACACCAGCTTGACCGAGATGGAAGCGCCCGGATTGGCGTTTTTCAAGTCATGGATCAGTTGCGCCAGGTCTTCTATCGAATAAATGTCATGGTGCGGCGGCGGCGAAATCAGACCGACGCCCGGCACGGAAAAGCGCAAATGGGCGATATATTCGGTCACCTTATGGCCGGGCAACTGGCCGCCTTCGCCGGGCTTGGCGCCCTGCGCCATCTTGATCTGGATTTGATCCGCGCTGGTCAGGTATTCCGCCGTGACGCCGAAGCGCCCGGAGGCCACTTGCTTGATCTTTGACCGTAGCGAATCGCCCTCTTGAAGCGCCACATCGCTTTCTATGCGCCCCTTGCCGAGAATGGACGCCAGCGTATCGCCGGCCTTGATCGGACGATAGCGCGCCGCATCCTCGCCACCCTCGCCGGTGTTCGACTTGCCGCCGATGCGGTTCATCGCGATAGCCAGCGTGGCATGTGCTTCGGTGGAAATGGAGCCGAGCGACATTGCACCGGTGACGAAACGCTTGACGATTTCCTTGGCGGATTCAACCTCATCCAGCGGCGCCGGCGCGCCAGCCGGCAGGATTTCGAACAGGCCGCGCAAGGTCTTCATCTTGCGGCTCTGATCGTTGATTAGCTGGGCGTATTCCTTGTAAGTCTGGGCATTGTTGGCGCGCGTGGCGTGTTGCAGCTTGGCGATAGATTCTGGCGTCCACATATGCGCCTCGCCGCGTGTGCGCCACGCATAATCGCCGCCTGCATCCAGCGCGTCAGCCAGCACCGGGTCGTCGCCGAACGCGGACAAATGGGTGCGCACAGCCTCCCCGGCGATTTCCTCCAGGCCTATGCCCCCGATCTGGGTGGCCGTGCCGGTGAAATAACGCTCGATGAATGCGGCATTCAGGCCAACCGCCTCGAAAATCTGCGAGCCGCAATATGATTGGTAAGTGGAAATGCCCATCTTGGACATCACCTTGAGCAACCCCTTGCCGACCGCCTTGATGAAATGCTTATGGGCGTCCGTCGTGTCCGGCAGTCCCATCGCAGTCAGGGTTTCAAGCGCCAGCCACGGGCACACGGCCTCCGCGCCATAGCCGGCAAGCAACGCGAAATGGTGCACTTCGCGCGCCGACCCGGTGTCCACCACCAGCCCGGTGCGGGTGCGCAGTCCGGTGCGCACCAGATGATGATGCACCGCAGCGCAAGCCAGCAGTGCGGGAATCGCCACGCAGTCGCGCGCAACGGCGCGGTCGGACAGGATCAGCACGTTGCAGCCATCCGCCACCGACTGGGCTGCGTGTTGACACAGATTCTCGATTGCCGTTTCGCAACCCGTAGCGCCCTCGGCGACCGGATAAATAATATCCAGCACGCACGACTTGTAGCGGCCTTGCGTAAGCTGTCCGATATTGCGCAGTTTCGCCAGATTTTCGTTGGATAGCACCGGCTGGCGTATTTCCAGGCGCGGCACCGGCTCGGTTGCGTCTAAGCCCAACAGATTGGGTTTGGGTCCGATAAACGCGGTCAGCGACATCACGAGTTCTTCGCGGATCGGGTCGATAGGCGGGTTGGTCACCTGGGCGAACAGTTGCTGGAAATAGTCGTACAGACTCCTGTTCCTGTCGGACAGCACCGGCAAGGCCATATCCGTGCCCATCGAACCGATGGCCTCCTTCCCGGTGTCCGCCATCGGCTTGAGGACGAACTTGATGTCCTCCTGCGTATAACCGAACGCCTGTTGCATGTCCAGCAGGTTTTCCCGCGCGTCCGGCGCCACAGTGTGGCTCTCCGTTTCCGGCAGATCGCACAGGCAAAAGCGCGATTTATCTATCCACTCCCGATAAGGTTTGGCGGTGGAGAGTTGCTGCTTCATTTCGATCACATCGACCACCCGCCCGGCCTGCAAGTCGATCAGAAACATCTTGCCGGGCTGGATGCGCCATTTTTTCACGATCTTGTGTTGCGGAATATCCAGCACACCCATTTCGGAAGCCATCAACGCCACATCGTCGTCGGTAATCAGGTAGCGCGCTGGACGCAACCCGTTGCGGTCCAGCGTCACGCCGATCTGGCGGCCATCGGTGAAAGCCACAGCGGCAGGGCCATCCCACGGCTCCATCAGCGCGGAGTGATACTCGAAAAACGCATGGCGCTCTTCGGTCAACAAGGGGTTGTTCTCCCACACTTCGGGAATCAGCAACATCATCGCATGTGCCAACGAATAACCGCCCGCCACCAGCAATTCCAGCGCATTGTCGAGACAAGCCGAATCGGACTGGCCTTCGACGATCAACGGCCAGAGTTTTTCCAGGTCATCACCCAACAATTGGGACGACATCGTCTTCTCACGCGCCGTCATCCAGTTCTTATTGCCGCGCAACGTATTGATCTCGCCGTTGTGCGCGATCATGCGAAACGGATGCGCCAGATCCCAGGTGGGGAAGGTGTTGGTGGAAAAGCGCTGATGCACCAGCGCCAACGCACTGACCGCGCTCTCGTCCTGCAGGTCGCGGTAATACTCGCCGACCTGATCGGCCAGCAACATGCCCTTGTAAACGATAGTGCGCGTGGATAGCGAGGGAATGTAGAAATGCAGGCTTTGCCGGTCAGGCAATTGGCGCACCGCGTGTTCCGCCGTCTTGCGGATCACGAACAGTTTGCGCTCGAAGCTGTCATTATCGGGACACTGGGCGCCCCGTCCGATAAACACCTGGCGCACCAACGGCTCCACCGCCTTCACGCTCTCGCCCAGGCCGGAATTATCCACCGGCACATCGCGCCAGCCCAGCAAGGTTTGGCCTTCAGCCGCGATTTTTTCGGCGATGGCGCCCTCGCAAGCGGCGCACGCCATAGCGTCGCGCGGCAAGAACACCATGCCGACGCCGTAATCGCCCTCCGCCGGCAGCGCTATCCCCAGCGCGGCGCAAGCCTTGCGCAGGAACGCATCGGGCACCTGGATCAGCACCCCCGCGCCGTCGCCCGCCAACGGATCCGCGCCCACCGCACCGCGATGGGTAAGATTCTTCAGAAGCTGCAAGCCCTGAAGGATGATATTGTGGCTTTTCTTCCCCTTGATGTGCGCTACAAAGCCCACACCGCAGGCATCGCGCTCATGGCGCGGATCATACAAGCCCTGTTGTACCGGCAACGAAGGATGGCTCACGTTGTTCCTCAAAATATCAAATCATTACAGCCAATAAATGTGGCAACACCATTCCAGCAAAAAAACAGCGCGAAAAGCGGGAAATGTTACCTTTTCTTGGGGCGGATGGCAATTTTATAGGCCTTATAATATAGCCCTTATAGACTCTGCCCTCTTTCTGATGTCGTTCTATCGAGTCTACTCCAGCCGCGCAACAACTGGATATCGCCCGCGTGACGCTTTCCCGCATGATAAACGGTCGCGCCGCGATCTCGCCCAAAATGGCTTTACGCACTATGGATTGCCGAACAAAGCGCCCATGATATGTGGCAAGCCGAACAACGCATAAAAGCCGCGCCACTGCACGTACAAGCCGCACCGGCTGCACCGGTGGCCGCCTGACCAAGCCGGACCCGAATGCTGCTCCGTCCACGATATGCCTTCTCGCGGGGGGAAATTGTCCGGTTTGATCGCCCCCAGCGGGCGCGATTTTCGCCTTGCATTGCATCCTGCGCAGGGCATAGTTGGAGGTATCCCAAGGTAAATTTGTGCTCAGTCTGCGGGGAGTATTCCGCGTGGGCACAAAAAGCGAGCCAGCCCTCCTTGGCTGAAAAACTGATTCAACCCCACACCGATAGCCCCTATTTCACCAGCTCCATCAGTTTGCTGTAATCGTCCACCACATCGTATTTCACTTGCTCGGAAGTAATTTTGGCGAAGAATTTCCTGGCGCACTCAATCTTTGATTTCTCAATTTCCCGCAGTTCCATGGAAGACATGGAACCCTTGGTTTCCGCAATGAAGTAGACATGCTTGACCGCGCCTTCTTGAAATGCAATTGCCCAGTCAGGGTTGTAATTGCCGACAGGGGTTGGGATAAAAAAACCCTTGGGTAGCTTGGCATAGACGACGACTTCAGCGCTGGTGTCCAGTTCTTTAACGAAGCTGCGCTCGTTCTTTGAATCGGTGAAGACATAATCGTAGACATGGTGGTCAACCTTGACCGCCTTGCTGAAATCTTCCTTCTGTTTTTCCTGGGTAAAGATGTCTATATCGTAGGTTTCACCCACCGGGTCATAGCTAAGTTTCTCGACAATAACCGTTGCCTTCTGTTCGTTAATCAGCCGTGCGGCCTTGGCAATAAAGTCCTCGGGATTGGTCTTGAATTGGTCGAAGACCGCCACATTGATTCCCTGAAGAACGCTGGCGATGGTGCTGCGGGTGAGTTGAGTTTCTTCTGCCAACTTTCCAAGCAGGTCATATTTGACGGCGGAATGAACCGAGTATTTATTGGATTCTGTCGTCGTCACCTTCACCTCAAAGGATTCCCCGTGCCTCACGTCGTCGTAAGTCGCCGTGTCGATCTGCTCGCCTGCAACGATAGTGTATTGGAGCGGGCTGACCTTGATCTCTTTTTCCAAGGTGGCTACGCATTTCTTGATTAGTTCGGGGGTTTCAAAGTGTACGGTATATGCCGCTTTGCGGTTGATGCGATTCCAAAGCGCCTTGAATTCTTTCTTATCAAAATTTGCACTTAGCGGGTTCGGTTTGGCATTGCGGTCGTTGCCGATGCCGGGCATTTGCGTATCGCTGAACACGCTGTCGATGAGCTGGAACACCTGCTCGGCATAAGGCAGCAACTCGGCAGGCAAATCGGCGAGCTGTCCCTCTGTTTTTGCATCGTGGTACTTATCGGTGATATTCCGCTTCTTATCAACATAGCCGTTCTGGATCAGATAAAACTCGATGTCCGTTGCTTGATCCTCAGTAACAACAAGATCGCCAGCCTCAGCTTTTATTACCTTCCCTGTGAAATATGCCTTATCCGCCACCCGAGGCCGCTCGGACAGCGAATCGCTGATGTCGCGTTGCAAAGCGGTGACAAAATCCTTGTAGCTCTCGCTGGCAACCACGGTCAGCACATTGATCTGATGAACTGACGCCGGGTTGTCCATGCGGTCGCCGTCTTGGTTGACCGCGATGCGCAGCCCACGCCCCACTTCCTGACGGCGCGAGACCGTATTGTCGCTGTGCTTGAGCGTGCAGATCACGAATACATTGGGATTGTCCCAGCCTTCGCGCAATGCCGAGTGGGAGAAGATGAAACGTACCGGCTCGGCCAGCGCCAGCAAGCGTTCTTTGTCTTTCAAGATCAGATCGTAGGCATCCACATCGTCCGTTTCCGTGGATTTTTTGCCGGTCGCCGGATCGACAAGGCGCTTGGTTTTCTTGTCGATGGAAAAATAGCCGTTGTGGGTCTTGTTTGTGGCAATTTCCTTCAGGTAGCGGTTATAAGGCGTATCTTCCAGCGTTAGCACTTCATTGAGGTGCTGGTTGTATTCCTCTTCAAATACCTGGGCATACTCACCCGGCATTTCACCGTTTTCATCGTAGCGCCGATACTTGGCAACCTCGTCGATAAAGAACAGCGACAGCACCTTGATGCCTTGGTGGAAGAGCGCCTGCTCCTTTTCAAAATGGGCTTTCACCGTTTCGCGAATCTGGATGCGCCGCAACGCCGCCTCGTTTACGTCGCCCGTGGCTTCTCCCGCTTGCAGTTCCACGCCATTGGTGAAAGAGACGGTATCCGTGTGCGCATTGATGTCGGCAATGACAAAACCCTTGTATTGGTCGAGACCTTCGGAAATGTCGAAGAGATTGTCGTTTCTACCCAGCTTGCGCACCACGCGCTTGATGCCGCTGTTTTGCTTTATTTCCAACTCGATACGGGCTAGCGGCGGCTTGCTGGTGGAAATCTCGATGGACTCCAGGTAGAGGTAAGCATTGGTGCCGCTCAAGCCCTTGACGGAAATGCCGCGCACCGCGATTTTCTTCACCAGCTTCTGGTTATAGGCATCCAGCGCATCGAGGCGATGGATTTTGTTGTGTGTGGTTTTATGGGTGGCGGAATAGCGCAAAATCATCAGCGGATTGAATCCCTTCAGAGATTCCAGAGTTTTTGCGCCTTCCATCTTTTGCGGCTCGTCGAGAATCATGATCGGGCGATTGCCCTTGATCACGTCAATCGGCTTGCGGGATTGGAAATCATCCAGTTCTTCGTAAATCCGCCGCGCATCCTTGCCCGTGGCGTTGAAGGCATGGACATTGAT
Source organism: Sulfuricellaceae bacterium (assembly GCA_041674485.1). Classification (GTDB taxonomy): domain Bacteria; phylum Pseudomonadota; class Gammaproteobacteria; order Burkholderiales; family Sulfuricellaceae; genus JAGXQV01. The sequence continues at coordinate 5,927 of JBAYVP010000076.1, read as the reverse complement.
CACCATCACATTGATGCCCGCATCGGAAGAAAAACTCTCCAGATTGTGCAATTGCTTGGAGTTGTAGATAAAGAAGCGGGCGCGCTTGCCATATTCTTCCAGAAAATGTTCGGCGGTAATCTCCAAGGATTTGAACACGCCTTCGCGGATCGCGATGCTGGGCACCACCACGATGAACTTGCTCCAGCCATAGCGCCGGTTCAGCTCGAACAGGGTTTTGATGTAGCAATAGGTCTTGCCGGTGCCGGTTTCCATCTCGACATCGAGATTGACCGCGCAAACCTTGTTACTGGCCAGTGTGGCAGAGATTGGCAGGTTTTGGCGGCGCTGTACCGTCTGGATGTTATCCAGCAGCGCGACGGATGAAAGCACAATATCCGGGTTCTTGAAGCCGGCCTCATCCAGCAAACTACGCTGTTGCGGCGCGCCCGTCGGCGCTCTGCCTGGGTCAATCCGGTATTGAATGCCGGTGTTGTTGGGTTGTTTGGCAAAACAATCCGCCACGGACTCCACGGCGGCGGTCTGGTATGACTGTTTTTTGAATTTTAATTTCATTCCGCTTTGGCTGATATTTATAACTTGTTGGTTAAACAGTTGGTTAAGGAAATTTATTCTTGGCGTTTATTCTTTTTATTCTTAATTTCTCTCTGCAACTTACCCTTTTTACTCTGCATTTCCACAGCGGTCCGCCTGTCTATTTAAGGAGTCGCCAAACTCCACAACCCACCTTGTGGAGCGTATGTTTATAAATGGACTCCGCAATAGCGCTTGTGGCACTTCCAGACTCCACAACCATGTCAAAGCACATCGTGCCCTTCGGCCAAGTTGATCAAGCGGGGAAAGCACAATGTGGCCGGACGTCTGCCACTTCCGGCTTGCAGTTCCCGCAATATCCCCGCATCTTTCATCTGCCGCAGCAGGCTGGGCGTCGTCTTCTCGTGGATGCCAAACTCTTGGAATAGTTGCTGCGCAAGGTCGGACGAGCGGAAGATGGGTTTGCTAAAGATGGCATCCAACACATGCACCGTGTATTGCGAATGCGTGGCCGCTTGAATGGCCAGCTTCATTTCCTCATACAACGCCTGAATGGCCGACACACGGGCGCTGTTCTGGGCAGCTTGCGTCACGACCGCTTGCAGAAAAAAGGCAATCCAGCCGTTCCAATCGCCCTCCACCGAAATCGCTTTCAGCCGCTGGTAATACTCATCCCGATGGGACTCCAGGTATTCAGACAGATAAAACATTGGCTGGGATAACGCACGTTTCTGATACAGGAACAGCGGTATCAAAATGCGGCCAATACGACCGTTTCCGTCCTTGAAGGGGTGCAGCAGTTCGAACTGAGCATGCACCACCGCAGTTTGCAGCAGGAAGTCCACATCATCGCTGCCCAGATAGCCCTCCCACGCCTGCAAATGATCCGGTAGCTGAACCGGATTGGGCGGAACGAAGCTGGCCTGCTCTATCGTGCAACCATGCTTGCCGATCCAATTCTGGTCTTTGCGAAATTCACCCGGCGTCTTGTCCTGTCCGCGCACACTGTTCATCAAAATACGGTGCAGCTCCCGCACAAAACCCAGGCGAATCGGGTAATCCTTCAAATATTCGCGAGCGGAATACAGGGCTTTCCGGTAATTGGAAATCTCCTGAATGTCCTGAAACTTTTCGCCTTCTTTCAGCAGACCAGCTTCTTGCTCCAGCACCTCATCCACCGTGGCTTGCGTACCCTCGATCTTGGAAGACAGCACCGCTTCCTGTGTGGTCAATGGTGACAGCATCACAGCCGGGTTGGGTATGCCTTGCAGCAAACCGTCGTAACGCGCCAGCGCAGCATTGGCCTGCCCCACCAAGGGAAGCAGCCGGCGAAAATCCAACTCGGTCAGCGGCAACGCATCGGGAATATATGGATTCATCTGCGCCCCCTTAAATCGACTTCACTTCAGTGGTCGGCGAAATGAGCTTGAAGATTTGCCCGATATTGATCTTCACGCTGTCGCTGGCGAAACCAGCATCGCGGAAGACTGCACGTAGCGGGTGGCGGGCGGCGAGGGCTTTCACGAATTCTTCGTTAATGCCGGTCTCGAAGCAGGCCGCCAGGGCGTTGCCGTCGACGAAGAAAACTTGAAAGGATGAAGTATGAGGGATGAAGGATGAACCCTCATTTTCCGCCTTCACCGCGCCATCTTTTTCATCCGTCATCCTTCTTCCTTCTACCTTATCTTTTCCGCCTTCATCCTTGATGATGAATGTCTCTTGGGTAATGGGCAAGGCCAAATCCACGCCCCAGTCGAGCAACACCTGGAACAGCAAATCTTCGGCGGTGCGGTCTTCGCGGATATTATCAACCTGCGCCAGAAGGTCGCCTTGCTTCACCGCATCGGGCGCGTAGTACACGTCCTTCATGTTGGAACTGTCGATTTTCAGGACACGGAAACCGGTGTCCAAGGATGAAGGATGAAGGCTGAAGGATGAATCCCCGCCGCTCTTTTCATCCTTCAGCCTTCCGCCTTCATCCTTGCTTTTGAGTTCTTCCTTGATTTTTTTGCCAGCGCGGCGGATGCGCTCTTTGCCGATTTCGGCGATAGTTTTGTATCCTTTCTTGAAGGCATCAGATTTCTCGCCGCAGGCTTCTGGAATTTGAACCATGATGAACTTGCGCCGACCTCCGTCTTCAGCATTAAGCGCCATGACGGCGTGGGCGGTTGTGGCGGAGCCAGAAAAGAAATCAAGGACTATATCATTTTCTGCTGTTGTAACCTCTATAAATTTAGTTAACAAAGAAACTGGTTTAGGAAAAGAAAATATTTTCCCTTTGAATAATTCTTCTACTTCAGCGGTGCCACGCCTTCCTGAATATTCTGTGTTCAAAAGCATAGACCTTACGATCTGTGTCGTATGCCGCATTTTTCTAACGATACGGTACTCACCTTGCTCATTTCGGTAACCAATAATTTCTGAATTCAAGTTTTCTAATGCTTTTTCTTTGCCCCATCTCCAAACAAATTGCACTCCATTTTTATGAGATTTTGGCGGATATACTTCAATATTAATAAACTTACTCTTTTCAAGAGAAATTTTAATAAATTCATCATTTTTACTTGCGCAAGATGAAATATAAAATGGGTAGTATAAATTTGGTCTATTTTTTGAATGGAACGACTCATCACTGTTGTAGAGTGGGTGTATGTTGAATCCGCCAATTTCATCTTTATACTTAAATTCTTTACCTTGAACTGTTTCTTCATAGGATTTTGTAGATAAAGAATTCTTTCCATACATGAGACAATATTCATGCATTTTTGCTATATGTCCATAGTTTCTCGCATTTGGAGTAGATTTAATAATGAACATGCCTAGAAAGTTTTGTTCGCCAAAAACTTCATCAGTCAGCTTCCTAATATTAGCCGCTTCATTATCATCAATCGAAATAAAAATCACCCCATCATCTCGCAACAGGTTACGCGCTAGTTTCAAACGTGAATACATCAAGCTTAACCAATCCGAATGAAACCGCCCGTTAGATTCGGTATTAGCAACCAGCCTGTTTCCTCCTTCATCCTTCTGATTTGACCTTTCGAAGTAGCTTTCGCTATCCTCGGCAAAGTCATCCTCATAAATGAAATCATTACCGGTGTTATACGGCGGATCAATGTAAATCATCTTCACCTTGTTCAGGTAAGTCTCCTGCAACAGCTTGAGCGCATCCAGATTGTCGCCCTCGATAAACAGGTTCTGTGTGGTGTCGAAGTCCACGCTTTCCTCACGACAAGGGCGCAGTGTTTTGGCGATGGGCGCATTGGCAGTCAGCAAAGCCTCGCGCTTGCCCGGCCAGTTGAGCTGGTAGCGTTCTTGCGGGCCTTCGACGATGGCGCCGGAGAGTTCCTGGCGTAACAGGTCGAAGTCGATGGCATAGCGCAAGGATGAAGAATGAGGGCTGAAGGATGAACCCTCCGCGCCCCTTTCATCCTTCATCCTTCCGCCTTCATCCTTTTTAATTTCCGTCACACAATTGGGAAACAACTCGGCCAGCTTGGCGATGTTTTCCTGCGTTAAATCGGGGCTGTGCAGCTTGAGTTTTTCCATGGTCATTTCTCGTGATCGAACATTTAACGCGCTAAGGTCTCTATGTCGGTTTTTAGGGTTCGCAGTTGGCTATTCAATTCAACTTTTCGATTGAACTGCTTTTCTTTGAGCAGGCGTGCTTCCAGCTTGGTGTATTCGTTCTGCTTGACCCGTAGTTGGTTCAGGCGCTCCACATGGTCTTTGAGCGCTTCACCTGAACGTGCCGGGGTCGGCATTAGGCGGCGCAACATTTGTTCATACAGTCCAGCCATGTCCAGCGCAACAGGAAGTGCCGCGCGATCCCCATCCGCTGGCAGCCATGGGCTTGCGAAATACGCATCCACCACCCAGCGGCTGGCATCGGCATCGCTGGGGCGCTTGTAGGCGGCCACGGTTTTGATGCGGCCTTCGAAGCTGAGATTGTAGAAGATCGGCAGCGGGATTGCTTTATCAATGCAGCGCAGCACGTCTTCGCTGACTTCGGGGGTTTTCAGCTCAAGCGAAAAAATCTCGATTTCGGGCACGCCGGGGCGCGACGGCAGGTTGATGGTTTCAGGGGCGAGCTTGTATTGCCAGACGATTTGATTGATTTGCGCGACAAAGCCATCGCGCACGGTGCGGCTGGGTTTGCCGTATTCGTATATCTTGCCCTTGGGCAGCACACGGTTGAACGCTGCTTGCTTTGGAAAAGCAAGCAGAAAGGATGAAGGATGAAGGTGGAAGGATGAACTCATGAGGAACGCACCTCTTCCTTCATCCTTCCACCTTCACTCTTTGATTTTGCGTTTTTCACACACGTCGTCAGAATTGCCATCAGCTCATCTGCTTCTTGCATAATGGGAGAGAGCTTTTCTAGCGGAAATATTTTTGCTTCAGCAAGTAACTCAAGCCAGTAAGAGGTTTCTTCAAGTTCTTGCATTCCACCAGATAGCTTACTAACGAACTCCGCCGTTGAACGCGCTCTCACCGCTTCGCGATAATGCGCACCAACGGATGTTCCCGATCTGAGAACTTGCTTGCCTATCACCTGAGCCTCAGTGCTTTTGGGCAAGGCTGCATAAAGCCGTATGACCCGAAGAGCAAATTCCTTCGTCCTGGCCTTGAGGTCTTTCATAAGTGCAAGGATGAAGGTTGAAGGAAGAAGGATGAACCGACTTCCCCCACCGTCACCACCACCCAACCTTTGTCATCCTTCATCCTTCACCTTTCATCCTTCATCCTTCCACCTTCATCCTTAGTTTTCACATCCTTCATCTTTGAATCACAAGGAAGGCGATAAGCTCAAAATCATCCAGCCCCGCGATGGTATTGACCAGTGCCGTGGTGCGGCCACCGCTAAAGAGGCTGTCGATGTCCTTGTCTTCCTTCAAGTCCACCATGGAGCGGATGGCTTGGTCGAGCAGGTCGGAATAGACCTTCATGTTGCGCCCGTCGTCGGTGGCCTGGCTGAACAGGCGGCACACTTCCGGCAGTGGCTGGCTTTGCCCCTTACAGGCGCTACGCACCAGGTCGAGCAGGCGTTTGACTTCGGTGTGGTCGGCGATGACTTCGCCATTTTCGCCAATGTAGATCAGGTAGTACGGGTGCAGACGGTTGTGCTGGTTGATGTTGACGCCATTATTGCGGTTGCGTAGCGTAAACATCGCGCCCGCTGGCAGCCCCCGTGCCGGGTCGGCGGGAACGACGGCATTCATGCCGGTGGGCACGTTGCCAAGATCGCCATGGGTTTTGATGTAATTCAACAAGTCCATGCGGAAGTCATTGAGGCCAAGGTCGGTGATGGAGACGCCGGTTTTGAGGTCTTCCATTTCAATCACTTCTTCTTGCAGGCGGCGCAATTGCTCCTTGCGGTAGGACACGTCGTT
>JBAYVP010000075.1:0-17224 GCA_041674485.1 Sulfuricellaceae bacterium | reverse complement strand
TTGCGCATTTATCCATCGTCTCGCGGGCGCGCTGCTGCGTTGCAAATTGCTTGTGTGGAACAGCCACACGGCGCAATTTGCGCCTTGCATCGCATCCCGCGAGACGCGGCTAAATCCGCAAATTGTGGCCGCGCAAAGTATAAACAACGAAAGTCGAAAATTTAGGAAGGAAGGCGAGCATGGCACTGACCCGTGATTTTAAAGAAACTGTCGTTGCCCGAGTGCGGACGGACCCGGCTTTTGCGCAGGCGCTGCTGGATGAGGCGATCACGCTGTTTTTCAATGGCGAACCCGATACAGCCAAACTAATCCTGCGCGATCTGGTGAATGCCACCGTGGGCTTCGAGTCTTTGGCGGAAGATATTCACAAGCCGGCCAAAAGCCTGCACCGGATGCTGTCCAAGTCGGGCAACCCGACGATGAGCAACATCTCGGCGATCTTTGCCGCCATCAAACGAGCGCTTAAGGTAGAAATACACACCAGCGTGGTGGTGGCCTGACAATGAAGTGCCGCTAAAAATGAATTTTATACTTTGCGCGCCCGCGAGACGCGGCTAAATCCGCAAATCGTGGCCGCGCAAAGTATATATGACAAAGCTGTTTAGAACCACTATGCTACTATCAGCTTTACAGTATCACGCCTAATCCAGCGCTGCTACAGGGTCGGGAGGTGAATCTGCCGGTGCTTCCATATCCCAGTCGGTTTCAGCCCAGAATGGCCGGAATACATCAGCAGCCATGCGCGGAGTATCCGGCATCAAACGCGCAACCACTCTACCATGTCGCGTAATGGCAACCACCTCGCCTCCTTCCACGGCCGCAAGCAGCGCGGAGAAATGGGACTTTGCTTCAACAACGGGAACCGGGCGCATTACCTTTTCCCTTTCATAAGGGACTGTATGGTCATAATACACTATACACTTATGTTTTTGGCAACACAAACCCGCCCAGCTAAGAACAAATTTACCCTGCACGCGGCGGGAAATGATGTTTTCCTCGACGCAGAATTTGTGATACCCCCCCAATTAAGCTAAAATGAGCCTCCGTCTCGCGTCTATTTTCTTTTCATGACCAAATACATATTCATCACGGGCGGTGTGGTTTCATCCCTCGGCAAAGGGATTGCCGCTGCGTCCCTGGCAGCCATTCTGGAAACCCGCGGCATTAAATTGACGCTACTCAAGCTCGATCCCTACATCAATGTTGATCCCGGCACCATGAGTCCGTTTCAGCATGGCGAGGTGTTCGTGACCGAGGACGGTGCGGAAACCGACCTGGATTTGGGGCATTACGAGCGCTTTTCCACGGCCAAGATGAGCAAGCGCAACAATTTCACCGCCGGCCAAATCTACGAGAGCGTGATCAAGAAGGAGCGGCGCGGCGAATATCTGGGGGGGACGGTGCAGGTGATCCCCCATATCACCGATGAGATCAAGCATTTCATTCGCGCCGGCGCGGGCGATGCCCAAGTGGCAATCATTGAGATCGGCGGGACGGTGGGCGACATCGAGTCGCTGCCGTTCCTCGAAGCCATCCGCCAGATGGGGGTGCAGGAGGGGCGCCACAATGTCTGTTATATTCATTTGACGTTGGTGCCTTATATCGCCTCCGCCGGCGAGATCAAGACCAAGCCGACGCAGCATTCTGTGAAGGAGCTGCGCGAGATCGGCATCCAGCCTGACGTGCTGCTGTGCCGCGCCGACCGTCCGTTGCCGGAAGGGGAGCGGCGCAAGATCGCGTTGTTTACCAATGTCGAGGAAAGTGCGGTCATTTCCGCCGTGGATGTGGATAGTATCTACAATATCCCCGGACTTTTCCATGAGCAAAAGCTGGACGAGATCGTGTGACGCAAGCTGGAATTGAATCCGCCGCCGGCCAATTTGAGCCTGTGGGAAAAACTGGTGTTCGATCAGGCGCATCCGCTGCGTAGCGTGGACATCGCGCTGGTCGGGAAATACGTCGATCTGACGGAATCGTACAAATCCCTTTCCGAGGCGCTGATTCACGCCGGCATCCATACGCGCAGCAAAATCAACATCCATTACATTGATTCGGAGTTGCTGGAAACCAACGGCATTGCCAGTTTGGAAAGTATGCACGCAATACTCGTACCGGGCGGATTCGGCAAGCGCGGCGTCGAGGGCAAAATTCAAGCGATACGCTATGCGCGGGAAAACAACATTCCCTATCTCGGCATTTGCCTGGGGATGCAGCTTGCGGTGATCGAATACGCGCGCCACATGGCCGCCATGCCGGGGGCGCACAGCACCGAATTCGATCCCGATACGCCTTACCCGGTGGTGGCGCTGATCAGCGAATGGCTCAACCGCGACGGCAAAATTGAAACGCGCACCGCGCAGTCCGACTTGGGCGGCACCATGCGGCTCGGCGGGCAAGCCTGCCAGTTGGGCGAAAACACCCTGGCGCGCCGGGTTTACGGCGCTGAAACGATAACCGAGCGCCATCGTCACCGCTACGAAGTCAACAACAGCCTGCTGCCGCAATTGGAACAAGCCGGGTTGCGCGTGAGCGGCAAATCCGTGACCAGGGATTTGTGCGAAATGGTGGAACTGCCCGACCATCCCTGGTTCGTTGGCTGTCAATTCCATCCCGAATTCACTTCGTCGCCGCGCGAAGGCCATCCCCTGTTCAAGGCATATGTCGAAGCGGCTTTGAAGCACGCGCAGCCGAAAAGCCTATCAGGAGCGCCGGCGTGAAACTTTGCCATTTCGATGTCGGGCTGGATAAGCCGCTGTTTTTAATCGCCGGCCCGTGCGTTATCGAGTCACGCCAGCTTGCTCTGGATACGGCCGGGGCGTTGAAGGAAATTTGCGCCGATCTGGGGATGCCGTTCATTTACAAATCCTCTTACGACAAGGCGAACCGGAGTTCGAGCCAGTCTTTTCGCGGCATGGGAATAGACGAAGGGCTGAAAATCCTGGCTGAGGTCAAGCAGCAGATCGGCGTTCCGGTGTTGACCGATGTGCATGACATTGAAGAAATCCCGCTTGCTGCGGCGGTGGTCGATGTGCTGCAAACGCCGGCTTTCCTGTGTCGCCAGACGGATTTCATCCAGGCTGCGGCCTGTGCCGGCAAACCGGTGAATATTAAGAAAGGCCAGTTCCTGGCGCCTTGGGACATGCAGCAGGTGGTGGCCAAGGCGCGTTCGGCGGGCGCCACGGATAATATCATGGTGTGCGAGCGCGGCGTTTCGTTCGGCTACAACAACCTGGTTTCGGATATGCGCGCGTTGATGGTGATGCGCGCGACCGGTTGCCCGGTGGTGTTCGACGCCACTCATTCGGTGCAGTTGCCGGGCGGGCAGGGCGATAAAAGCGGCGGACAGCGCGAATTCGTGCCGGTATTGGCGCGGGCTGCGGTGGCCAGCGGCATTTCCGGGTTGTTTATGGAAACCCACCCCAACCCGGACGTGGCGCTGTCGGATGGGCCGAATGCCTGGCCGTTAATGAGGATGCGTGGATTGCTGGAAACCTTGATCGAGTTGGATGGCTTGGTGAAACGCAACGGTTTTGCCGAACATGATTTATAAAATTACTATTTGAGGACAACAAGATGAGTGCTATTGTCGATGTGATTGCCAGAGAAATTCTGGATTCCCGTGGTAACCCTACCGTTGAAGCAGACGTGTTGCTCGAATCCGGCGTGATCGGGCGCGCCGCCGTGCCGTCCGGCGCATCCACCGGCACCCGCGAGGCGGTCGAGTTGCGCGACGGCGACAAGAGCCGTTATCGCGGCAAGGGCGTGCTGAAGGCGGTGGAGAACGTCAACACTGAACTGTGCGAAGCGATCATCGGCCTGGATGCCGAGGAGCAGAGCTTTATCGACAAGGCGCTGATCGATCTGGACGGCACGGAAAACAAGTCGCGCCTGGGCGCGAACGCCATCCTGTCGGTGTCGATGGCGGTCGCCAAAGCCGCTGCGGAGGAATCCGGCCTGCCGCTGTACCGCTATCTCGGCGGCGCCGGCGTTATGCATTTGCCGGTGCCGATGATGAACATCATCAATGGCGGCGCACATGCCGAAAACAGCACCGATATTCAGGAATTCATGATTATTCCGGTCGGCCTGCCGAGTTTCCGCGAGGCGTTGCGTTGCGGCGCCGAAGTGTTCCACGCATTGCACAAGATTCTGGCCGGCAAGGGGTTGACCACCACGGTGGGCGACGAAGGCGGTTTCGCGCCCAGCCTGCCATCCAACGAGGCCGCGCTGCAACTGATTATGGAGGCGATCGAATCCGCCGGTTATTTGCCCGGATCGGATGTCGGCATCGGCCTGGATTGCGCCGCCTCGGAATTTTTCAAGGACGGCAAATATCACTTGGCATCGGAAGGCAAAGTATTGTCGGCGGCGGAATTCATCGACACCATGGCAGCCTGGACCGATAAATATCCCATCATCAGTATCGAGGACGGCTTGGCCGAACAGGACTGGGCCGGCTGGAAACTGATGACGGACAAGCTCGGCAAATCGATTCAACTGGTGGGCGACGATGTTTTCGTCACCAACACCAAAATTTTGCGCGAAGGCATCCAGAAGGGCATCGCCAACTCGGTGCTAATCAAAGTCAACCAAATCGGCACCTTGAGCGAAACCTTCGCGGCAATCGAGATGGCCAAGCGCGCCGCCTATACCTCGGTGATTTCGCACCGCTCCGGCGAAACCGAAGACACCACCATCGCCGATATCGCAGTGGCCACCAACGCCATGCAGATCAAGACCGGCTCGGCAAGCCGCTCCGAACGTATCGCCAAGTACAATCAATTGCTGCGTATTGAGGAAGAACTGGGCGATTCGTCGAGCTACGCGGGCCGGGAGGCTTTTCGCCACCTGAGTTAAAAGATGCGTTGGCTGACCTTGCTTCTGGTGGCGCTGATTCTGGCTTTGCAATATCCCCTGTGGCTGGGAAAAGGAAGCTGGCTGCGGGTTTGGGAAGTCGATCGGGAATTGGCCAAACAGAAGCAGATCAGCCAGAAGCTGAGCGCGCGCAACGCTTCCATGGATGCGGATGTGCGCGACCTCAAGCAGGGTTATGAGGCAATCGAGGAGCGGGCGCGTAGCGAACTGGGCATGGTGAAGCGCGACGAAATCTTCTTTCAGGTGTTGGAAGGTAAGAGGCCAGGGGCTAGGGACTAGAGGCTAGAGGCACAATTTGTGGATTTAGCCGCGTCTCGCGGGATGCGATGCAAGACGCAAATTGTTACCATGCTAAAGTATACATCGATTATTCAACTAAATACACGATTTTTTATGACGTATGAATAATTTCTGTGCGTTAATGAATCGTTCGTTAAACAGGATGCATTGTTTTTACAGAATTTTTAAATCCAACAGCCCCCTGGTGGAGGTCGGCGCTAAGCACCGGGTTTTACCCGTCTCTAGCCCCTAGCCCCTAGCCTCTAAAATAAGAAGCTTTATTTTGTTCCGCCAACATGCTACTTTCACAAATTACTTTCAATCAACGGAGATCATCGTAAATGGCTGTCGAACGCACCCTTTCCATCATTAAACCGGATGCCGTGGCAAAAAATGTCATCGGCAAAATATACTCCCGCTTCGAGGACAATGGCTTGAAGGTTATCGCGGCGCGCATGAAACACTTGTCCCGCACCGAAGCGGAAGGTTTTTACGCAGTGCATCGCGAACGTCCGTTTTTCAAGGACCTGGTCGATTTCATGACTTCCGGTCCGGTGATGGTGCAGGCATTGGAAGGCGAAAACGCGGTTGCCAAGAACCGCGAACTGATGGGCGCCACCGACCCGAAGAAGGCCGAAAAAGGCACTATACGCGCCGATTTTGCCGAGAGCATAGACGCCAACGCGGTGCATGGCTCCGACAGCCTGGAAAATGCCGGCATAGAGATCGCCTATTTCTTTCCGTCAATGGAAGTGTATTCCCGCTGATGCCGATCAAAGCAAGCGCCTTTCACGTTTGCCCCCCCTCCCTCCGGGGAAGGGTTGGGGTGAGGGTAGCCAAATTGCAGGGGAGGGTGGGAGTAGAGGTGGCAAAATCGCGGGTGATGGCGCGATGATCAACCTGCTCGACTTCGACCAGGCAAAACTACTCGCCTATTTCCGGGAAATCGGCGAGCAGCCTTTTCGCGCCCGGCAGTTGCTGCGCTGGATACACCAGTTCGGCGCAAGCGATTTCGCCACTATGAGCGATCTGGCGAAATCGCTCCGGGAGAAATTGAGCCGTAGCGCCATAGTCGAACCGCCGCGTTTGATCAGCGAGCAACGCTCCCATGACGGCACGCACAAATGGCTGCTCGACGTGGGCGTCGGCAATGGCGTGGAAACCGTGTTCATTCCCGAGGGCGAACGCGGCACCTTGTGCGTTTCCACCCAGGTCGGCTGCGCGTTGGCGTGCAGCTTTTGTTCCACCGGTCGCCAGGGCTTCAACCGTAACCTGACGACGGCGGAAATCATCGGGCAGTTGTGGTGGGCGAACCAGGCGCTCGGCAAGGGGCTGTCTGCGGATAACTTGGACAATTATGGGTGTGGCTCCGGGATGCGATGCAAGGCGCCGGGCGCGCCGCATGGTCATTCCATGCAAGCGACCGGCAACGCCGCAGCGCACCCGGAGCCGCGCCCAGAATGTTCAAGTTATTCGCGGGCAGCCCCTAAAGCCCCGAAGGGCGAGCGCATCATCAGTAACGTTGTGCTGATGGGCATGGGCGAGCCGTTGCTCAATTTCGACAATGTCCTGGCGGCGCTCAACCTGATGCTCGACGATTATGCCTATGGCCTGTCGCGGCGGCGGGTGACGGTCAGCACTTCGGGCATTGTTCCGGCGATGGACCGCTTGCGGGATGCCTGTCCGGTGGCGCTGGCGGTATCCCTGCATGCGCCCAACGACGCGTTGCGCGACCAGTTGGCGCCGATCAACCGGAAATATCCCTTGCGGGAACTGATGGCGGCGTGCCGCCGCTTCGTTGAAAATGCGCCGCGCGATTTTATAACTTTCGAATATGTGATGCTCGACGGCGTCAACGATACGCCCGCTCATGCACGGGAACTGGTCGCTCTGACGCGGGATGTGCCGTGCAAGATCAATCTGATTCCCTTCAATCCGTTCAATCAGTCAGGTTTTAGCCGTTCCAGGCCGGACGCCATTCGTCGTTTCAGCGAAGTGCTGATGCAGTCGGAGCTGGTAGTGACCACCCGGAAAACGCGCGGCGACGATATCGACGCCGCGTGTGGCCAACTGGCCGGGCAGGTGCGCGACAAGACCCGGCGCACCGCATACTTGCAGCAGGTGGCGGCATGAAAACGGCTATTGCGTTGCTGTTGAGCCTTATTGCCGCATTTTGGCAGATCGGGGTGCGGGCCGCGGAGCAGGACCCAGCCCAGTCCCGCGCGCAGGCGCACACTGAGCTGGGGGCGGCCTATTTCAGCACCGGCCAGCTCGGCGTGGCGCTGGAGGAGCTGAAAGAAGCGGTCAAGGCGGATTCCCGCTATGCGCCCAGTTACAACATGCTCGGGCTGGTGTACATGGAATTGCGCGAGTTTGCGCAAGCCGAGGATAACTTTCAGCATGCCCTGGATTTGGATGCCGCCAGTCCGGACATACACAACAATTACGGCTGGTTTTTGTGCCAGCGCAAGCGTGTTGACGAAGCCATCAAGCATTTTTTCACGGCGCTGAAAAATCCCCTTTACACCACGCCGGAAAAATCCTATTTGAATGCCGGCTTATGTTCTCTGAAAATAAACGACGAGCAGAACGCGGCGGAATACTTCCTGAAGGCGTTCAAACTACGGCCGCAACAGCCGCAGGCCGCGTATTATCTGGGCGAGCTTAGCCTTAAGCGCAAGGACTACGTCGAAGCGAAAAAATACCTTGCCGGCATACCGCCGTCCGAGTCGGCGGGCGCCAAGGCGTTATGGCTGGGGGTGCGCGTCGAACGCAAACTGGGGAATCGCGATGCGGAGGCCGACTATGCGATGCAACTGCGCAAAAGATTTCCCAATTCGCCCGAAGCGCAAGCTTTGCGCAACAGTGATTACGAGTATGTCGAATTTGCTAAGCCCGAGGGGCAAAAGGTGGTCAAGTGACGGATGAAATACTGGAAGCGCCGATAGAGATAACACCGCCCGCGCCACCCCTGCCAGGAAAAATATTGGCGCAAGCCCGCAAGGAAAAAGGACTGAGCGTGGCCGATGTGGCGCGTAGCCTGCGCCTGTCGGTGAGACAGATTGAGGCGATAGATGCGGACGATTTCGACAAGTTGCCCGGCAAGACCTTCCTGCGCGGTTTTATACGCAATTATGCCAAATTGCTCCAAATCGATCCGGAACCCTTGCTGCAAGGCCGCTTGGCCGCAGCACCGCAGCAGCGCTTTCAAGCCCAGGCGATTTCGGTGCCGCCCGGTCGGGTCGAGTATAGTCCGCCGCGCGGTCAACGCACATTTTCCACCGATCCCGATCGTCCCTGGCTGAAATATTTGTTGACGATTCTCATTGTGCTGGTGCTGGCGGGTGGTGGCGCCTACGAATGGTTGCGCGGCGGCGATATGCGCACGGTGGTGGTAAAACCGGTCGGGGAGCCGGTCGCGGAACCGGCGGCAGATAAGCCGGCAGCAGAAAAAGCGGAAAATCCAGCCGTGCCTTTGGCGCTGCCGCCTGCGGAGCCTGTGCAGCCGCTGGCCAACCCGCAGCCTCCCGCCTTACCGCCACCCGCTGCGGCGCCCGCACCCAAGGCCGGGACGCCGCCCGCGCCGGTTCAGTCGCAGCTCCCGCCGCCAGTCGGCGTGGAAGCGGCGGCGCTTGCGGGCGCCAAGGTGAAATTTTCTTTTCTGGGAGAATCCTGGGTCGATATCCGAGACAAGAACGGGCGCAGCATATACAAACAACTCGGTCGTGCCGGCGAAGAGCAAACCATTTCGGGCACACCTCCTCTTTCCCTGACAATCGGCAAGGCGGCTAACGTGAAAGTCCTGTACAACGACAAACCGGTTGACCTGGAACCGCATATGAATGGTGACGTGGCGCGCCTGAACCTCAAATAAGAACGCATACATGTTCCGTGTCGAAATCCCGCGCCGCAAAAGCCGGCAAATCAAAGTGGGCAACGTCCTGGTAGGGGGCGATGCTCCGGTCAGCGTGCAAACCATGACCAACACCGAAACCTGCGACATTGAGGCCACGCTCGCTCAGATTGAGCGTGCCGCCAAGGCCGGGGCGGATATCGTGCGGGTTTCCATTCCCAGCATGGCGGCGGCGGAGGCTTTCGGCGCAATCAAGCAACGAGCGTCGGCGCCGCTGATCGCCGACATCCACTTCGATTACAAGATTGCGCTACGCGTCGCCGAACTCGGCGCCGATTGCCTGCGCATCAATCCCGGCAACATCGGGCGTGAAGACCGGGTGCGCGCGGTGGTGCAGTCGGCCAAGGATCACGGCATCCCGATCCGCATCGGCGTCAATGCCGGTTCGTTGGAAAAGGACTTGCAACAGAAATACGGCGAGCCGACGCCGCAGGCGATGGTCGAATCGGCCTTGCGCCATATCGATATTCTCGACCGCCTGAATTTCCCCGATTTCAAGATCAGCCTCAAGGCTTCGGAAATCTTCATGACGGTCGAAGCCTACAAACTGCTCGCCGCGCAGATCGAACAGCCGCTGCACCTGGGCATCACCGAGGCGGGCGGCTTGCGCTCGGGCAGCGTGAAATCCGCCATTGGCCTAGGGTTGCTGCTGGCGCAGGGGATAGGCGACACGCTACGAGTATCGCTCGCCGCCGACCCGGTAGAGGAGGTCAAGGTCGGCTTCGACATCCTGAAAAGCCTGCATTTGCGCAACAAGGGCGTCAACATCATCGCTTGCCCCTCCTGTTCGCGCCAGGAATTCGACGTGATCAAGGCGGTGAATGCGCTGGAACAACGTCTGGAAGACGTGTTGGAACACCTCAACGTGGCGGTGATAGGCTGCGTCGTGAACGGGCCGGGCGAAGCGCGCGAAGCGGACATCGGTTTGGCCGGCGGCTCGCCCAACTTGCTGTATCTCGGCGGCAAGCCGATTGGCAAGGTGACGGAAACAGACATCGTCGATGAGATAGAGCGTCAAGTCAGAGCCAGAATCGCAGCAATGAAGAAGGATGAAATATGATGGATTTATCGTTTCTTGCCCCGGTGCGCGCGCGCCTCAATGCGCACCCGGTTTACGGCTCACTGACGAACATTGAGGATTTGCGCTGTTTCATGGAACACCATATCTACTCGGTGTGGGATTTCATGTCGTTGGCAAAATATTTGCAGGGCAAGATTGCGCCGACCACGATTCCCTGGACGCCCGTCGGCAACCCGGCGATACGCCGCTTCATCAATGAAATCACCCTTGAAGAAGAGTCGGATGTAGGGCTGCCCGACAGCGCGGGACAGGCGACCTTCGCCAGCCACTTCGAGCTTTACTGCCAAGCCATGGCCGAAATCGGTGCCGATATCGCCAAGCCGATGGCGTTTCTCGAATGCGTCGGGCGGGAAGGCATCGCTTTGGCTTTGCAAAGCGGTTTCGCGCCTGCGCCGGCGCAGCAATTCATGACGGCCACCTTCGGTTTCATCAATAGCCATAAGCCCCATGTCGTGGCGGCGGCTTTTGCGCTGGGGCGGGAGCATGTGATTCCGCAGATGTTCCGCGCCTTTCTGGCAAAAATGAATATCGGCCAAAGCGTCGCGCCGGCTTTTCATTATTACCTCGAACGCCATATCCACCTTGATGAGGACTCCCACGGCCCCCTGTCGTTGCTGATGCTGGAAGAACTGTGCGGCGGCGATCCGGTGCGCATCAAGGAAGCCGAAACGGCGGCCTGCGCGGCGCTGGAAGCGCGCATACGATTCTGGGACGGCGTACACCAGGCCGTCCTTGCCGACCGGAAACCCTAGTATTCAGCGCTTATGACTTCTCCTATCCAAGCCGTCCGCGGCATGAACGACATCCTGCCGCAACACGCCGACCTATGGCGGTTTTTCGAGGAAACCGTGCAGGACTGGTTGGCCGCCTACGGCTACCGCACCATCCGCATGCCCATCGTCGAGCAGACCTCGCTGTTTGCCCGGGCGATAGGCGAAGTCACCGACATCGTCGAAAAGGAAATGTACACCTTTATCGACGCGCTCAACGGCGAGAGCCTGACGCTACGCCCGGAAGGCACCGCCTCCTGCGTGCGTGCAGTATTGCAGCACAATCTGCTGTACAATGCACCACAGCGCTTGTGGTACATGGGGCCGATGTTTCGTCACGAGCGCCCGCAAAAGGGGCGCTACCGCCAATTCCACCAAGTCGGCGTGGAATCGCTCGGCTATGCCGGGCCGGACATGGATGCCGAACATATTATAATGACGGCGCGGCTGTGGCGTTTGTTGGGTCTGGATGGCATCGCGTTGCAAATCAATACATTGGGCGCTCTTGACGACCGGATGCGTCATCGCAAGAAACTGATCCATTACCTGGAACAGCATCGCGACGATCTGGACGAAGAGGCGCGCCGTCGCATGCATACCAATCCGCTACGCGTGCTGGATAGCAAGAACCCGGCGATGCAGGCGCTGATAGAGGGTGCGCCCAAATTGTTGGACGATCTGGACGAAGCGTCACTCAAGCATTTCGAGGATTTGCAGGCGATGCTGCGCATAGCCGACGTGAGTTTCGACATCAACCCGCGTTTGGTGCGTGGGCTGGATTACTACAATTTCACCGTGTTCGAATGGGTCACCGAGCGTCTCGGCGCGCAAGGCACGGTATGCGCCGGCGGGCGCTACGACGGGCTGATCGAACAGATCGGCGGCAAAGCGGCGCCCGCCTGCGGTTTCGCCATGGGCGTGGAGCGCCTGTTGGCATTGCTGGAAGAGGGCGGATTCAAAGCGCCGCAGCAAGCACTGGATGCTTATGTGTTGCATGTGGGCGAAGCCGCCGGGCGGATGGCGTCGCAAGTTGCGGAAAACCTGCGAGATAGAGGATTAAAGGCGATACTGCATTGCGGCGGCGGCAGTTTTAAATCACAGATGAAAAAAGCGGATGCCAGCGGAGCGCGCTACGCGGTGATTATCGGCGACGATGAAGCCGCCGCCTCTGAGGTCAGCGTCAAACCATTGCGCGAACTGGGAGAACAGGCGCGCATGACAGTGGAAACTGCGGCTGCGGTAATGGGTGATGGGTGATGGTCGGGAGGTTTTCATCACCCATTACCCATCACCCATTACCGCACTGCGTATCCGGCTCGTCCGGTCTAGGAATTTTAGGAATTAGGAGCTAAAAACGGTGGCAACTTACGATCTCGAAGAACAGGAACAGATAGACATCATCAAAGCATGGTGGAAACGCAACGGCAACATGGTGATTTTGGCCGTGGCGGTGTTTGCCGTAACGGTGGCGGGGGTGCAGGGCTGGCGCCAGTATCAGAGCGGACAGACGGCAAAGGCGTCGCTGATGTTCGAGACATTGCAGGGCGGAGCAAAAAGCGCCGACGCCAAGAAAACCCGCGACACTGCCGGGCAGATCATGGAACAATACCCAAGTACGGCCTACGCGCCGCGCGCCGCGCTGATTGCCGCCAAGACCAATTACGACGCCGGCGACGCGAAAAGCGCCAAGGCCCAGTTGCAGTGGGCCGCCGAGCACGCCAAGGAAGATGTCGTGCGCGATATGGCGCGGTTGCGCCTGGCCGTCGTTCTGCTGGACGAAAAGGATTACGCACAAGCGCTGAAGCAGGTTGAATTGCAACCCAACCCGGCTTTTGCAGCACTGTTCGCCGACTTGAAAGGCGATATACTCGCCGTCCAGGGCAAGAACACCGAAGCGCGTAGCGCCTATCAGGCTGCGTTGGACAAGATAGGCGTCAAAAGCCCCTATCGGGAATTGATCCAGTTGAAATTGGACGGGTTATAAAAAGCAGTGCTGAGTTCCGAGTCAAGTAGGGTGGGCACAGCTTTATCGTGCCCACGCGGACAGGTAATCAACCGCGTGGGCACAAAAAACGTGCCCACCCTACCTGACTCAGCACTCAGCACTCAGCACTAAAAAAACAGGGGAAACCAGTGAGTTTGAACAGCAAATTATTGCCGATATTGCTCCTATCCATGCTGGCGGGGTGCTCCACCTTGACGGAACAGGTGAGCACCGGTTTCGGCTTGTTCGGCGCATCCAGCGCAGCGGTCAAGGCGGAGTTGCCGGAATTCAAGCCGAGCGCCACAGTCGCATTGGCGTGGCGGCAGCAGGTGAGCGCTGCGGGAGGCGCTGTGTTTACGCCGGCCATCGGCAAGGGTGGCGTTTTCGCCGCCGGGCAAGATGGTCAGATCGCGCGTTTCGATGCCGGCAGCGGCAGTCAGGTTTGGCGCATAGACGCCGGGCGCAAGCTTTCCAGCGGCGTTGGCGTCGGCGATAATCTGGTGCTGGTGGGTACGGGCAAGGGCGACGTGCTGGCTTTCGACTATGACGGCAAGCCGTTGTGGCAGGCCAAGGTGACCAGCGAAGTGTTGAGCGCGCCGCAGGCAGCGGACGATGTCGTGGTGGTGCGCACCGGCGACGGGCGGATGTTCGGTCTCGACGCCAAGGACGGCAAGCGCAAATGGGTCTACCAGCGCGCCACGCCGACGCTGGTGTTGCGCAGCTATGCCGGAGCCGTCCTGACACGCGGCGCGGTATTGGCCGGCTTTTCCGGCGGCAAACTGGCGGCGCTCAATCTCGCCAACGGCAACGTCGGCTGGGAAGCCACCGTGGCGCTGCCGCGCGGCGCCACCGAATTGGAACGCATTGCGGACATTACCAGCCTGCCGGTGGCGGATGACAACGCGGTCTGCGCCGTGGCATTCCAGGGACGGGTCGCCTGCTTCGAGCTGGTCAGCGGCAAGCAATTATGGGCACGGGAAATTTCCAGCGTTGCAGGGCTGGCCGTGGATAACCGTTATCTTTACGTGAGTGACGCCTCCGGTGCATTACACGCGCTGGACAAGAGCAGCGGCGCCAGCATCTGGAAACAGGACAAGCTGCTGGGGCGCCAACTTACCGCACCGCTGGTGCTGAATGGCTATGTCGCGGTCGCCGATTACCAGGGATATGTCCATTTTCTTTCCCGCGACGATGGCGCTTATGCCGCTCGCATCGCCACCGACGGCAGCGCCGCGGTGGCGCCGCCGCTTTCGCTGAATGGCGATCTCCTGCTGCAAACCGGCAATGGCGGAATGTTTACAATAAAGGTTAAGTAGGGTGGGCACGTTTTTTGTGCCCACGCGGAAAATGACTATCGCTGACCGCGTGGGCACAAAAGCGTGCCCACCCTACCACTCAGCACTCAGGACTTAATAAATGGACAACGAAACGAATCCCGACATTCCGGCCTTTCTTGCTTCCGCGATACATGATATGAAAAATTCGGTCAGCATGCTGATCGGCTTTCTGGAAGAGAATATGGAGTCGCTCGACGCTTCCGTCCGGAATCAGGCGGCGCCTATGCTCTACGAGGTCAAGCGCGTCAACATCAACCTGATCCAGATGCTGTCCATTTACAAAGTCGGCAATAATTTCTATCCCTTCGACCTGGCTGAAAATTCCATTGACGAATTCGTGAATGACGTTGCTGCGCAGAACCGGGCGCTGCTGGACTATATGGGTATCGAACTGGTGCTGGATTACGATCCGGCCATGGTGTGGTATTTCGATCGCGAATTGGTTTCCGGCGCGATCATGCATGCTTTGAACAATGCTGCGCATTACACCAAGGGCAAATTGAAGCTCTCCTTGAAGGTGGTGGACGGCATGTTGGAAATCAGGGTGGAGGATAACGGTAGCGGCTACCCTGCCGATGTGATCGAAGCGGGGGATGCCGTCAACAAGGGGGTGAGCTTCGCCTCCGGCAGCACCGGGCTGGGCTTGTATTTTTCCGCCATGGTGGCCAGACTTCATAAGAACCACGGTAAAACCGGCGCCATGACGCTGGAAAACGGCGGCGAATATGGCGGCGGCTGCTTCGTGCTGCGCCTTCCTTAAATGCGTCGAGAGGAATAATTATGGCAATGACCTCGAATACCGGTTCGAAGTTTGGAGGCCAGCATTTCCTGCTTTGTGCGCCTTCCTTAATGCATCGAGAGAGATAATTTTATGGCAATGTTCCTGAATTCAAATTCGATGTTCGTAGGCAAGCGTTTCCTGATCGTGGACGACTTTCAGGGGATGCGGGGCATGCTGCGGGAAATGCTGAAATCGTTTGGCGCCAAGGATATCGACATGGCAGCCAACGGAAAAGAAGCGATTGTCTGCCTCGAAAAAAACAAATACAGCGCCGTCCTGTGCGATTACAATCTGGGCATAGGCAAAAACGGCCAGCAAGTTCTGGAAGAAGCGAAGTGCCGTGATCTGATCGGCCTTGCTACGGCATGGATCATCATCTCGGCTGAAAAAACCTCGGATATGGTAGTCGGCGCAGCCGAATACATGCCCGACGACTACATCATCAAGCCTGTCACCGAAGCCGCCCTGAGAAGCAGGGTGGAGAAGGTGATGACCAAAAAGGTTGCGCTGCACGATATAGAAAAAGCCATTTCCACGAAAAACTTCGCCCGCGCCATTGCGCTGTGCGACGAAGCGCTGAGCGCGAGCAAAGCCAATGCCACCGACCTGTTGCGCATCAAGACCAACTTGCTGCTCAATATGGGCAACTACGATCAGGCTAGGCAGGTCTTCGAGAAAATCCTCGCGGTGCGCGATGTTCCCTGGGCCAGGACAGGATTGGCCAAGGTGGCTTTTTATTCGAACGACGCAGCAACGGCGCAACGGCTGCTACAGGAATTGCTCAAGGAAAATCCAGCCTACCTGGAAGCGCACGATTTGCTGGCCAAGATTTACGAGAGCCAGGGAAATCTGGAAGAAGCGCAACGCGTTTTGGCACGGAGCACGGCGCTTTCCCCAAACTCCTACATTCGCCAAAGATCGTTTGGAGAGATTGCGCACAAGCGGGGCGATCTGGAAGCGGCGGAACATGCCTATCGCAAATCGATCAAGCTCGGCGAATTTTCCGTCTTGAAAACTCCCGTGGCCCACCTTGGCCTGGCCAAACTTTGCTCGGCGAAGGATAACCCGGTCGAGGCGCTACAGATTCTAAAAAGCGTCGGCAAGGAATTCAACGACCAGGAAACCAACTTCCATGCCAAGGTGGTGGAGGGTATGGTCCATCGGAAATCGGGCGATTACGTCGCGGCAGGCAAGGCGGCCAAGGAAATCGCCGAGATCGTCCAACGCGACAAGAACAGCCTTCCGGCCGGCACCATGATAGAGGCGGCGCAACTTCTCCTCGAAACCGGAAACAAGGAAGTGGCGGAGAGTTTGGTGCAAAATATCGTGAAAAACAATCACGAGAACAAAGAACTGATCGCCCAGGTAAACGAGGTGTATAGCCAGGCAGGCATGGTGGACGAAGGGCAAAAACTCGTCGAAACCGCGCGCAAAGAGGTCGTAGACGCCAACAACCGGGGGGTTACCCTCGCCAAGGAAGGCAAACTGGATGAGGCGATTGAGTGGTTGCGCAACGCCAGGAATATGTTGCCGAACAACAAGCGGATATTGATCAACCTGGCCAACGTGGCGGTGCTCTCCATGAACAAGAATGGAAGAAACGACACTTCCGTACAGGAAGTGCGGGAATGCGTGGAAAAAGTGGCAAAGCTGGACCCCGATGAAAAGTGGTGCGCCCAGATTCAGAATGCGCTTGACGCCCTTCCCAAGAGTAAATAAAGCCTAACCTGAATTCTTCAGTTGGTTTTTCCGAACTTACTGCGAATGGAAAATCCGGCTGGAGAGTGGCGGCGATTCGTTCTGCCAACTAAACCGACGCCATCCTCTCCGAAATTCCTCCCATATTACCGTGCATCATAGATACTATACTGCTCTGCTGCGGGCAGTGAAGCCAGCGGTTTTTATACTAAGAAACGTCACAACTAACCCATTCACCCTTCGACTGGGCTTTAGGGCAAACGGATTAAACCTAGAAACCTCCGTTGACCGCTTGCCAAGATGTGCAATATGGTGGTTCTAAACAATTTTGTCACCTGTTTTGCTTTCACCCGTTTGGTGAGGGCGCTACGGGCTGGATTGTGCGGTTTTCCGGGCGCATGGCGGCGTTGCAACTCCTTGGAATGGAACGACCATTCCGCGTCGTTGCGCCTTGCCCTGCACCCGGAAAACCGCACACTCCAGCCCGTTCAACGGAGGTTTCTAGG
>JBAYVP010000074.1:0-17243 GCA_041674485.1 Sulfuricellaceae bacterium | reverse complement strand
GATTGCACGGTTTTCCGGGCGCATGGCGGCGTTGCAACTCCAAGAGAAGGCAATGGAACGACCATTGCGCGTCGTTGCGCCTTGCCCTGCACCCGGAAAACCGTACACTCCAGCCCGTTCAACTGAGCTTTCTAGGTTTAAGCATCGCCAACTTTTCGTTTTTATGCATGTTGGTGTCTTCCACTGCCTGCCGAATGTCTTTCCGTTCATTCTGGCCAAGAGCGACAAATCTTCCCCTGGCAACCATGCCGCTACGCCATTTACGTGCAAATCGGGATTGATGCTTGTTCCATTCTTCCTGCAACGACGACGTAAAAACTGCTTTGTGACACAGATTCAATGTCGCCTGTAAAAAATCGCGGCAAGCAACTGCTTCTGGATGTGTTGCATTTTCTCCGCCGCTGGCATGTGCTTATAGAGGCATCAATCACCAACCGCTTGGAAACCATGGTGATCTTACGACTGCTTAAAAAGCTTGGCTTCGGCAGCGCAGAGATATTCGCTTTCCGAAGCCAACTCCACATCATCGAAATCTTCGGGCCAATCTCCAAAAGCCCCCGTTTCATCGAGATTGGCGCTCGATATGCGCGTCATTCCCGATACGTCCCTTTGAAACCAGTGCAGCTTGACCAACTCCTGCGGCAATTCGTCTTTTGCCACCAGGGTTTGAATTCCCTTGATAAGGAGGGCGCTATGCGTTTCCAAAATGACGATTACCCCACGCTTTGCCGCATCGGCAAAAGATGTCGCCAAGGCGCGTTGCGCACGGGGGGGCAAGTGAATTTCCGGCTGCTCAATATATACGATTTGTCCCGCTTTGGCCGCAAGCAGCGCCACCAAAACAGGTAGTGTTTGCGAGACGCCAAAACCGACATCCGCAATGCTCACCAAATCGTGAGTATCTCCTTGTGATCCATGCGGCAAGCGCCCCACTTTCAATTCCACTTGAGTTTCATCGCGAGGATAGGCCTCGATCTTCCAAGTCAGCCCCAAGCGTTCCAGATCAACACCGAGTTGCGTCAAGCGCTCATCCGAGTTCAATTGCCAGTGGTTTATCACACTGGCCACGTAATTCTCGAAAGTTCCAGGAAAAGCATCTCCAACCGCAGTCGTCTTATAATTTCTCTCTGGATTTCCCCGCAGGCCGGGGACATGAATCAAACTGGCTATTCTGCCGGTGAGTCGTTCACCGGGGTGAAAGAAACGAAAAGTATTTCCTTCTTCCTCAAAAGAAAAGCCAAGCGTAAGAAAAGAACGGTCCCTTACAACCTTGAGCATTCCTATGTCAGAAAGTTCTTTCGGAAATATTATACCCGTTATCTTTTTAAGAGGTACTTTTGCCTTTTCAAAATCAATATCTTCATCTTCCGAAATGACAAGTTCCGTCTCCCCTCCGGATATCGTTGTTCTTGATACCGTCAAACCTTTGCGGGGAACTTGGCTGAAAGCAACCTCGACCTTCTGCCCTTCCATATCAAACTCAATGGAAAACTCTTGGGCACATTCCGATTCGGATTGTTTCGACAGCAGTTGGTCCGCCGATGTCAACTGTACATTTGCGCCATTCAGCAAGAGGCTGCCGGGGTCGTAAGGGGCTTCGAGCGTTTGTTTTATCAGCAGAACCGGCTGCATAACGCTTGATTTCCCGGAACTGTTCGCCCCGGCCAGGATAGTCAGCGGGCGTATTTCCAAGCGCTGTTTGGCTGATAGGGATTTATACCCGGCAACAGAAATAGCACGCAACCACGGTTGCTTTTCCTGCTTGCCCGGAGTTGGTTTATCAGCCATAGATTCGCCCGCTCAAGAGTAATTTATGCCGCGACAGAATCAACAATCGTCCTGCTCCGCAAATAAAGCGTATCGCGGCAAAAATCCTGTTCATGCGGCCAAGTCACGTAGCCTGATTCCACCCGCACCCGACGGAAATAACGCGCATCAGCCAATTCCCGAAACACGCCCTTATCCAAATAGGGCGAAACATCGAATACACGGCGCTCGCCATTGGCAAAGGTCAACAATAACGAAAAATCGTCTCTAGGCTGAACATCGACAACTTTGGGGTTAACAGTGCTCATTTCAGCGGATCAATCTTGAATATCTCGCCACCCTCGGAAGCCAGCTTCCAATCCGCCATCAACTCATCGCGATGAAGCTCAATCCAGGCTTGCGCTAGGCGCAGCTTGGCGCGCGGCAGATCGCCACTCAGCAAGTCGCCGCTTTCAATATGAAAGACGGCTTCGAATTCTCCAAATTCCACATGGATATGTGGCAGGTGATGTTGATCGTTATCGTAGAAGAACATACGCACGATCAGACCGTAGAACATCGAGATAACCGGCATGAGAGGCATTCCTTGCTTGATTACAGCGCCGCCACCACCGCTTCCCCCATCTCGCTGCACGAAACCTTGTTCGTCCCGGCGACATAAATATCGGCGGTGCGCAGGCCTTTAGCCAGTACTTTTTTCACCGCGTTTTCGATGCGTTGCGCAGTGGTTTCATCGTTAAACGTATAACGCATCATCATCGCGACCGACAGGATGGTGGCCAGCGGGTTGGCGATATTCTTGCCCGCGATGTCGGGCGCGGAGCCGTGGCTAGGCTCGTACATCCCCTTATTGTTGCAGTCCAGCGAGGCGGAGGGCAACATGCCGATGGAGCCGGTCAGCATGGACGCCTCATCGGACAATATATCGCCGAAGATATTGCCGGTCACGATCACGTCGAACTGCTTGGGCGCGCGCACCAACTGCATCGCGGCATTGTCCACGTACATGTGGGAAAGCTCGACCTCCGGGTAGTCCTTGGCGACTTCTATCATCACCTGACGCCACAGATCGGTGGTTTCCAGCACGTTGGCCTTGTCCACCGAGCACACCTTGCGGCTGCGCTTGGCGGCGATGCCGAAGGCGACATGGCCGATACGGCGGATTTCCGATTCCGTATAGCGCATGGTGTTGATTCCCTCGCGCTCGCCGCTTGCCAAGGTGGTGATGCCGCGCGGCTGGCCGAAATAGATGTCGCCGGTGAGTTCGCGCACAATCATGATGTCCAGCCCGGACACCACCTCCGGCTTGAGGGTGGAGGCATCCGCCAGTTCGGGATAAAGCAGCGCCGGGCGCAGGTTGGCGAACAGCTCCAGCCCCTTGCGGATGCGCAGCAGCCCTTGCTCCGGGCGCATCGGGCGCGGCAGAGTGTCGTAGTTCCAGCCGCCGACCGCACCCAGCAGCACCGCATCGGCTTCCTGTGCCAGTTTCAGCGTGGCTGGCGGCAGCGGGTCGCCCGCCGTATCGTAACCGGCGCCGCCGATAGCGGCCTCTTCCATTTCGATTTTAAGGCCGTCGCTGGACAACGCCTTCAACACATTGACCGCCTGTACGGTAATTTCCGTTCCGATGCCGTCACCGGGCAACACTGCGATTTTCATTAATTTCCTTCCGGGTAGGTGCGGCGGCAAAAATCCCGTAGCGCCGCCAGTGTCTCAAATAAAAATGGGGTTTTCGCATACACTTGGTTGAAAAACCCCGCTTGCTCAGCGGCATCGTCCGAATAGGCGTGAGCGGCGTCATTGCGCACCGCACGCGCATCGTTCCATGCCTCGGCGGATGAAATCACGCCGATTTTCTCCATATAATTGATTACATAGGTAAACGCATTGACGTTCACCTCTTCGATGCGCGCCACCAGCCGCATGGCTGCGGCCAAATGATCCTGAAATTCAGCATAGCGTCCTTTGAATGCGGCGAGAACCTCCAACTCGTCAGGATTCAGTCCGGCTAGCGACAGCATGGGGAAACGAACCGACACCTTACGGCTAGTGTAATCCAGATGCTCGCCCATATGGTCGAGTTGCGCGAGCTTGATGCGTAACGCGTCAATCAAATCGGCGCGCGTGGTCGCAGTCACAATATTACGCCCGTGGCAACGGCAATCCGGTCTATCGGGCGCGGCGCATCCTCGTGCGCCACCACCAGATCGACGGGATAAGGCAGCCGCGCCGTCAGCCTTGCCAAGCAAACGATACGCCGCCGGTAAAGATCGTCGCGCACTTCAGGCTCGACATATAAATCCACATCCCCGCCCCGTGCGGCATCATCGACGCGGGAACCGAACAGACGCACCCGGCTGCCGCCGCCAAAAATCTCGACGACGGACTGTCGGATAAAGTCAGCCTCGGTTTCGGAAAGTCTCACCCCGGAATATCAAGCAAACACCCACGGCTCCGCTACGCGCCGCTTTTCCTCGTAAGCCTTGATCTTGTCCGCGTGGCGCAAGGTCAGGCCGATGTCGTCGAAACCGTTGAGCAAACAATACTTGCGGAATTCGTCCACCGCGAAGCTGAACGTGCTGCCGGCAGCCGTCGTTACTGTTTGCGCCTCCAGATCGACGGTCAGGCGGTAGCCCTCCTTTTCGGCTGTCTCACGGAACAATTGATCGACAATGGCGGCATCCAGCACGATAGGCAGGATGCCGTTCTTGAAGCAATTATTAAAGAAAATATCGGCAAAGCTGGGCGCGATCACCACGCGAAAGCCATAGTCCAGCAGCGCCCACGGCGCATGTTCCCGGCTCGAACCGCAGCCGAAATTCTCGCGCGCGAGCAGAATTTGCGCGCCCCGGTAACGCGGCTGGTTGAGCACGAATTCCGTGTTGAGCGGACGCTGGGAATTATCCATGCCCGGTTCGCCATGATCCAGATAGCGCCACTCGTCGAACAGATTGGGGCCGAAACCGCTACGTTGAATAGACTTCAAAAACTGCTTGGGGATAATCGCATCGGTATCCACATTGGCGCGATCCATCGGCGCCACCAAGCCATCCAGGCGGGTGAATTTATCCATTTACTTGACTGCCTTCTGGATGGCCGTGCCACCCTGTTCGATGTCCTTGCCGACGCCCTTGACGGTATTGCAGCCACCCAGGTTCAGCACCATGGCGCTCGCGATGGCAACCAGCATAATCAGCTTTTTCAGAGTCATGCTCTTAACCCTCTCACAAAATTTTACGTACATCGACAAAATGACCGGCAATCGCCGCCGCTGCGGCCATTTCCGGGCTGACCAGATGGGTGCGCCCGCCCGGCCCCTGGCGTCCCTCGAAATTCCGGTTGGAAGTCGATGCGCAACGCTCCCCCGGTTCCAACCGGTCGGCATTCATCGCCAGACACATGGAACAGCCCGGATCGCGCCACTCGAAACCGGCTGCGATGAAAATCTTGTCCAACCCTTCCTGCTCGGCCTGCTGCTTGACCAAACCGGAACCCGGCACTACCAGCGCCAGCTTGACGTTGGGCGCCACCTGGCGACCCTTGGCGACCACCGCAGCGGCGCGCAAATCCTCGATACGCGAATTAGTGCAGGAGCCAATGAACATCTTATCGATTTTGATCTCAGTAATCGGCGTATTGGCCTGCAAGCCCATATAGGCCAGCGCCCGCTCTATCCCGCCGCGCTTAACCGGATCCGACTCTTTGGCCGGATCGGGCACAAGATCGCCCACCGCCACCACCATTTCCGGCGACGTGCCCCAAGTCACTTGCGGCTTGATCGTGGCGGCATCGAACTCGACCAACGCATCGAAGCGCGCCCCATCGTCGCTATGCAAAGTTCTCCAATAGGCCACTGCTTTGTCCCACGCCTCGCCTTGCGGCGCGTAAGGGCGTCCTTTAACATAGGCTATCGTGACTTCGTCCGCCGCCACCATGCCGGCGCGCGCACCGGCTTCGATTGCCATGTTGCACAAGGTCATGCGCCCTTCCATGGATAGCGCGCGTATCGTCGAGCCGCCGAATTCGATGGCATAGCCGGTGCCGCCGGCTGTGCCCATCCTGCCGATCACCGCCAGCGCGACATCCTTGGCAGTCACGCCCTTGCCCAACACCCCTTCCACCTTGACCAGCAAAGTCTTGGATTTTTTCTGCAACAGGCATTGCGTGGCCAGCACATGCTCCACCTCGCTCGTGCCTATGCCGTGCGCCAGTGCGCCGAAAGCGCCGTGCGTGCTGGTGTGCGAATCGCCGCACACCACCGTCATCCCCGGCAGAGTCGCGCCCTGCTCCGGCCCGATGACGTGAACGATACCCTGGCGGATATCGCCCATCTTGAATTCAGTGATACCGAAATCAACGCAGTTGCTACCCAGCGTTTCCACCTGAAGACGGGAAATCGGATCGACAATGCCGGCCTCGCGCCCGGTGGTCGGCACATTATGATCGGCCACCGCCAGATTGGCGGGAATGCGCCACGGCTTGCGCCCGGCCAGACGCAAGCCCTCGAACGCCTGCGGGCTGGTTACTTCATGCAATAGATGGCGATCAATATAAAGCAGCGCAGTGCCGTCTGCTTCCTCATGCACCACATGGGATTGCCACAATTTGTCGTAAAGGGTTTGCGCTGTCATGACGAAAAGCCTGAAAAAAGGGGGATTATTGCATATTCGCGGCTGCCGGAACAACTACTGCAAGCTTGTTCAGGGTAAATTTGTTCTCAATTCACCGCAGAGGACGCAGAGGAAAAGCATGAGGGGTTTCCTCTGCGTCCTCTGCGGTGAAAAAGGTTTTGTCTTTATGAGTTGTCGCCATGAGTCGAGTAAAGCAAACACCGCCTGCCGGAATGCGCCGCCAAGGCTATTCGGTTGGGGTGTCAAACACCGCCACCCGATTGCGTCCTTCGCGTTTCGCCCGGTACAGCGCCTGGTCGGCGGCGACCTGCAATTCGTCCAGTTCGCGGCTATGATGAGGAATCAGCGCGGCCACGCCCAGGCTGATGGTGACATGATCGACGACGCTGGATGCGGCGTGGCTGATATTTAGCGCTTCGATGCGGGCGCGCATATTTTCGGCAATCAGGCGCGCACCTTCCCGGCTGGTGCAGGGTAATACCACGACGAATTCCTCGCCGCCGTAGCGCGCCAGCAGATCGCCGGGCCGGTGCAACGCTGCGTTAAGCGCGGCTGCGACGGTTTTCAGGCAGGCGTCGCCGGCTTGGTGGCCGTAGTTGTCGTTGTATTTCTTGAAATAATCGATGTCTACCATGATCAGCGACAATAGGGCGGTGTTGCGCCGCGCCCGCCGGAACTCCTCTTCGATGCATTCATCGTAGCGCCGCCGGTTGGCGATCCCGGTCAGGCCGTCGATATGGGAAAAGGCGCGCATTTCCAGCGCCTGTTTGCGCAGGATTCTTTCCCGGTTCACCGCCGCAGTCACGTCGAAAATCTGGATCAGGCAATGCGCCGCCATCCCTGCCATCGCCATCGGCAGCACGTGAATCGCCTGTTGGATGCGCACCACCTGATCGCCGTCACGCGTAAACAATGGGAACGGGGCTTTGTTCAAGGATTGCGACAGCACCGAGGCATAGCCGTTGCGCAACGCGGCGCGCGCCGCCGACTGTGTCCTTTTGCCTTCCAGTTCGGGGAAAATCTCGGTCAGGCGTTTGCCTCTCGCCGCATCGGCGCTGATGCCGGAGGTTTTTTCCACCCAAAGGTTCCAGCAGGTCACGCATTCGTCCTGGTCGAGCACGATCACGCCGATGTTGATGGCTTCCAAGACGGATTCCACCAATTTCGCCTTGGCGAAATCCATGGCCGGTTCCAGAGTTTCGGTCATATTGCTGGTTACTAGGGAATTTTTCCGATAAAACGGTCGATGCTATGCAATAGCCCGGCAATCGAGGGCACGTTCATCAGGAATGCGACATAACCATGGATCTCGCGCTTCTCCATGATGAAATCGATAAAGATGAACAGCACGAAATCGTCGGCGCCCTTTTCGTCGGCATGAAGGATTTCACCGCTGGTGCCGATGCGGAAAGCAGGCAATGTGGAGGTGAACTTGCCGCCGACGATGTTTGCTATCGTGCCGAAACAGGCATTGAGTATGATGTTGCCGATCTCGCTCATGGCTTCCTGTTCCAGCTCGGAAAGCGCATCCAGAGGGAAGGCCTCGCCCACCATCATGCGCACGATTTCCAGGCTCCTTTCTTCGGGAAACATCAAAATCGCCTCGGCGTCGAAGGTGCCCCGGTAAGATTGGGCCACCCCGCAGATGCGCCGTCCTTCCTCGGCGCTGAGTTCTTCGGCGGCTGCGCGCACGGTCATGAAACGAAACGTCGGCACAGCCAGCGTGATTTCCTCGTTGACGATGCTGCTCATGGCCGCAGCAGCCCGCCCGATGCTGATGTTGAAAATTTCAACCAGCGCGTCGTGCTGTATCTCGGAGAGGGTGATCATCGACTATTGATCCATATAAGCCAGCACGCGAGCCACGCAGCTTTCGGTAATCGGTTTTTCGACAAAGCCGACACCCAATTGCTCGGCCTTGCGATGCGAGCTTGCCTGGATATTCCCGGTAAGCAGCACAATTTTTACGTTCGGACATTCCTTGACCAGCTCTTCGGCAGCGGCAAGTCCGCCCATTCCCGGCATATTGATGTCCAGGGTGATCAGATGCGGAATGATGGTGCGGATTTTTTCCAGCGCCTCCTCGCCGCTTACCGCCTCTTCCATCACCCAGTCAGGGTGTTGCGCCAGAATCATCGAGCGGATCATCATCCGCGAAACGCGACTGTCGTCAACGATCAATACCGTTTTGATGTCACTCATTTGAACCTAGAAACCTCCGTTGAACGGGCTGGAGTGTGCGGTTTTCCGGGTGCAGGGCAAGGCGCAACGACGCGCAATGGTTTGTTCCATTGCAAGGAGTTGCAACGCCGCCATGCGCCCGGAAAACCGTGCAATCCAGCACGTAGCGCTCTCACCAAACAGGTGAACGCAAAATATATGATAAAGTTGTTTAGAACCACCATGTTACACATCTTGGCAAGCGGTCAACGGAGGTTTTTAGGTTAAAGTGTGGCCCCACTCGGCAATTTCCACCCCCGCACCGGCGCACGGAAGCCATGTTCTGTTTACAGTATGCAAATATATCATGGTTTGAAATTTCTCCCGCCAATTCCGTCGAGTTCCAAAATGTCAACAGAAATTCATCCTGCACAGCCCAAGTTTTGCATATTCCGGTTGAATTAGCGCTGGGTTGGCGGGAGCGGGAGGCATGGACGGAGCTAGTCCAGACTGTCGAAATATAGCGTCTTTAATCGAATTTCAGCTTCCCGGTTTTTGGCTATACCTTGCGCGGCCACAATGAGACGCGGCTAAATTCGCAAATTATGGCCGCGCGAAGTATATCAAGCACGATGCTCGCGACGCCCCAAGCCTTCGGCAATGAAAGACAGCACCAACGTATTGAGAGACACCCCTTCGGCTTTGGCGCGGGAGGCCAGCTTGGCGTGTATGGATTTCGGCACGCGGGCGACGAACTTGCCCGATACGCTTGGCGCGGTCATATCGTCCGGGCTGAACGCGGGTGCGGGAATCTCCCTTCTCATATCATGCAGCGCCGACACTACCGCTACGAAAGCATCGCGCCCGTTCGCCACCGCCTCTTCCTCGGTTTCACCGTCCGACATGCAACCGGGCAAATCGGGAAAGGTAATCAAAAAGCCGCCGCCTTCCTCGGCGGAAAGCGGGCTGATGATATGCGCGTAAGCCTCGAACGGCCACTTCGGTTCGGTGCGGGGAATTATCTTGACTTCATCATTCATGCTGCCGACTCCTTTACTTTGTCGATCAGCGCTATGAACCGGTGCATATATACCGGCCTGATGGGACGATGCGCGGGAACGCTGACGATGTCCGGGATTGCGCTATGCGAGAACACATGATGACTACCTCCCGCGCACCGCACATCCCGCCGTATTGCCGCGCCACCGTCTGAAGTTGCTCAATGCGCCAATCCAGCGGATTGCGGTGCATGGCTTCAAGGAGTTTGGTCGCGGCGTTCATGGATTTTATAGTATCGCGGATAACATCATTTATCAAGAACGATTCGACTCTGCCCATTTGCACCTATTCCCAACCGGCGAATTCGGTAATAATGGGCGAAAACCATACTAGCGATACCAAGGAAGCGTGAACGCGGATCTATCTGAATCCCTCTTCCGGCTGTTCGTCAGCTACGGCCCCCCGAGGCAGCCGCACGAGTTTTGGCCTAATCCAGCATCAGCGAAGTGGTGAAGTGGTATTTCCGGCGCGAACTGCGCGCCGTGGCAAAGGAAATCGGCATGCCCGATCCGGGCGAAATGACACAGATGGGGAGTGCAAATGGCTTTTCCTGACTCAATCCAAATTCCCTATGACCGGATAGTCGAGGCGGCAACCGACGCGTCGGGCACAGTCCTCATTGAGGAGTTGATTCGTTTTCTCGAAGATGAATGGATAGCGACTTATTACGATATGAGCAGTCATGCGCCCAATATTTTGCAGTTTCCAGATCATGGATACACGTTTCTTTACGATCAGACCTCTGCCAACCCCTGCGATGTGGATGACAGGCTGGTTGCCGCTTATGGTCGTTCGGCACAGAGTATGCACAAGCGCGATAAAAGCCGCATTCAGGGCTTTCTTGGCGGTGGAATCGACATACCGGGCAAGGGCAGATTCGACAAGGGACATGCTCTTGCCCATGCGATGGGCGGCGGGCTGGATGTGAACCTGTTTCCGCAAAGACCGGAGTTGAACCGCGGGCGCTCGGAAGCCGGACGGGTTTATCGACGGATGGAGAAATATGCCGCAGATCATCCGGGAACATTCGCGTTTTCACGTTTGATCTATTCCGACAATAGTTGGGCGCCGTCCTTCCTTGAATACGGCATTCTTAGTGCCTGACGGCAAACTATGGGTGGAGTGGTTCGAGAACTGAGCCATTCATAATCCTAGAAACCTCCATTGATCGCTTGCCAAGATGTGTAATATGATGGTTCTAAACAACTTTGTCATAAAATTGCGCACGCCTTCGCTGGTCTTTTGTTTCATAGGCAAATTTTGCTTAGTCGGTCGTATGAATAACTACGCCGCTCCTTCTCAAAACTTCCATATCAATCAAAATTCTGCGCGATTATCACGCGAATTTATGCAATATCCGGGTTAAGGTGACGAATAATTTCCCTCGTTCAAAGGGGTTCAGGGCGCGCCCGATTCCCAGTATTGGCACGGAGATTCGGCGAAAAAAGTTGGCATTGACCGGAATGCCGCAATCATGGATACTGAACGCTGTGTGCTTGAATTTCCTGTCCTTTATCCTTTCCTTCTTGTGATTATACCGGGACTGTCTACAACGCCAAGAGCAGTAAGGGTCTTGCTCGTATCCTTCGTCGTCTTCCTGACGCTTGCCGGGGTTGTCGGCGCTCGTGCGGAACAAAAACTGACACTGGGTCATACCGGCGTCGGCGTGAGTCCGACGCTATTCGCAGCCAACGCGTTTGTCGCGGAAATCAAGCGCCGCCTGCCTGGTCGCTTCACCATTGACGATAGAGGCGGCAGCACGCGTGGCGGCGACGTCAACATCTGGGAGGGCGTGAAGGTCGGCGCCATCGATATGGCGATTCTCGCGACGCCGAGTATCGTGCCTTCCGTGCCGGAACTCGGGGTGCTGGACGTGCCGTTCCTGTTCCGCGATTCCGCGCATGTGGCCAAGGTGCTCGACGGCGCTATCGGCAGAAACCTGGGCGCGAAGATTAACGGCCAGGGAGTGGTGTTTCTGGGATTCGCCGACTATGGTTTTCGTCAGTTCACCAATTCCAAACGCCCGATCCGCAGCCCGTCCGATGTCGCCGGGCTGAAGATTCGGGTGATTCAGAATCCGGTCATGGAGATGATCTTCAAAACGCTGGGGGCGGAAGTCGTTCCGTTACCTTTCACCGGAATCTATGGCGCACTGGACGATGGTCGGGTCGATGGTCAGGAAAATCCCCTCCCGACTATTGTTGCCTATCAGTTCGACCATGTCCAGAAATTTGTTTCGCTGTCCGCCCATATTTTCACCCCGTTGATTATCATGGTCAACGCCGATGCTTACAAGAGACTCAAACCTGGGGAACAAGCCGCGCTCCAGGCGGCGGCGCGCGCCGCGACCATGGCGACGCGCCGCGCCGTGGCCGAAAACGAGAAGGCCATCATCGCCGGCTTCAAGCAAAAAGGCCTTATCGTAACCGAAAAGGTCGATCGCGATGCCTTTGTCGCAGCTCTGGCGCCATTGCAGCCCGAGTGGGAAAAGCGCTTTGGCGCTGATCTGCTCAAGCGCATCGCCGAAACGAAATAACCCCGGCCTCCCGGATCGAGGTTGACCCTATGTTCAGGAATCTGATCGTCGCTATCGCCCTGCTACTGGTTGGCGCCACCACGGCACAGGCGGCGCAAGGCTTGGTGATGGCGACTTCAGCGGGCGGCGTCAGCCCGCAACAAATCGCCGCCGAAGCATTCGTTGCGGAAGTGGAGCGGTTGCTGCCGGGCCGCTTTGCCATCAGCAAAAAGAGCGGCAGCACGATGGGCGGCGAGCAGGATATTTGGCAAGCGTTGCGGCTGGGCGCTCTCGATCTTGCCATTGTCACCACTACCAGCATCGCTCCCGACGTGCCGCAACTGGGCATCCTGGATGTGCCCTACCTGTTCCGGGATTCCGCACATGCCGCCAAGGTGCTCGACGGGCCAATCGGCCATGAACTCGGGGCGAAGATCAATGGCCGTGGCGCGGTTTTCTTGGGCTTCATCGACCGCGGTTTTCGCCACCTCACTAATTCCAGGCGTCCGGTTTTGAGGCCGGCGGATGTCGCCGGCCTCAAAATCCGCGTCATTCCCAATCCGGTCATGGAAGCGACTTTCAAGGCGCTGGGCGCCGAAGTGGTTCCCATGCCCATACCCGAACTGTTCGGCGCGCTCAGGGAGAGGCGCATCGATGGACAGGAGAATCCGCTCCTCGTCATCGAATCGCGCCGTTTCGACCAAGTGCAGAAATTCCTGTCGCTGACCGGGCACACCTATTCGCCCGCCGTCGTCCTGGTTGACACAGAAACCTACAAAGCGCTCAAACCCGTGGAACGCACTGCCTTCGCGCGCGCCGCGCGGGTTGCGGCAGCCGCGTCCCGGCAAGCGGTCAGCGACAAGGAAAAAGCCGCAATCGCTTTCCTGAAGCAGAAGGGGGTCGCGGTGGTCGATACGATAGACCGCGATGCCTTCATCGCGGCTCTCGCGCCGCTGTGGCCGGAGTGGGAAAAGCGCTTCGGCGCCGACTTGCTCAAGCGTATCCGCGATACCAAGTAACCCGTAATCCTAGAAACCTCCGTTGAACGGGCTGGAGTGTGCGGTTTTCCGGGTGCAGGGCATACCCGACGGCCTTGCGGCCTGGGCACAAGAGGCGCAACGACGAAGAATGGTTGTTCCATTCTGAGAAGTTGCAACGCCGCCATGCGCCCGGAAAACCGTGCAATCCAGCCCGCAGCCGCTCTCACCAAACGGGTGAACCCAAAATATATTACAAAGTTATTTAGAACCATCATGTTATACATATTGGCAAGCGGTCAACGGAGGTTTCTAGGATAATGAATAGCACCGGCAAGCTGAATCGGATCGACCTTGCGCTTTCCAGGTTTGGCATCAACATCCGCACGCTGGGCGGCTTTTCCGTCCTGGTGCTGCTGCTGGCTGCACTTGCAGCCTCTTCCTGGATACACCTGGTCAGGATAGAGAGCGGGGTGCGCTCGGCCGAGCAGGCAGCGGATGCCGACGCGGCCGTGGGTCAGATCGACAACCAGCTTGATCGCCTCAACAGTTCGGCGCGGCGTTTTCTGCGTTCGCGCGACTTGGCCGATATTGCCGCCGCCCGCGCTGCCGCGCAGGAAACCGGCAAGGCGCTGGATGCGGCGATTGCCCGCGTTGGCGGCATGGCCGTCCTTGCCCAGCGGGAGCAGGCGATTCGCGCCGGCCTTGCGCGCTACGCCAAGGCGCTGGAAATCGCCGCCACCGCAACCGAGCGGCAGAGCCGCAGCATCGATGAATTCCTCGCTGCCGGCGTGGCGGTGGGAAACATCGCCCAAGTGCTGGGTGAGTCCGCGTTCGATGCCGGAAAAATCAAGGCGGCGCAAGCGGCGACCAAGCTCGAATCCAGCTTCCATTTGAGCAAGGCGGCATTGGCGCGTTATGTGATGACGCTCCAGCCGAGCGACCGCGATAGCGCCCTCCAGGAATTGGAATTCTTCGATACGGTGCTTGCCGCGCAAGGGCGCTCCGGCATCGCAAAACTCGACACGTTCATCGGGGTGATCCGGGAAAAGGCGCCCGTCTATCGCTCCGCAGCCAATGAGGTGCTCAACGCCATCGCCGCCAAGGCCGATGCCGAAGTCGGACTTAGCCAGGCCACGCACAGCCTGGACGGGATCATCGGCGCACTGAAGCAGGATTTCGCCCGCCTGCGTGCGAACGCCAGCGCCGCGCAAGTTGCCACGGCCATGGCGCTCAAGCGGCTGTCGTTGGTGATGGCCACGGCGGCGATCATCCTGGCGATCATTCTGGCCTGGCTGATCGGCGGCTCAATCACCCGACCGATTCGCCGCATGACCGAAGCGATGCAGCAACTTGCCGCAGGTAACCTTGATGTCGTGACGCCCGCGCTTGGCCACCACGACGAGGTCGGACGCATGGCGAAAGCGCTGGAGGTGTTCCGCGAAAATGCCCGCCGCATCCGCGAAGCCAAAGAAGAAGCGGAGCGCGCCACCGAGGCGGCGCGGCAAACCTACCAGGAACTCCAGGCGACCAATGAGGAGCTCGACATTGCCAGGATCGATGCGGAAGCCGCCACCCAGGCCAAGAGCGACTTCCTGGCGAACATGAGCCACGAGATACGCACACCGATGAATGCGGTGATCGGCATGTCGCGGCTGTGCCTGGGCACCGATTTGCAGCCGCAGCAACGCGATTACGTGGAAAAGGTGTACCGCGCCGGCCATTCGCTGCTTGGCATTATCAACGACATCCTCGATTTCTCCAAGATCGAAGCCGGCAAACTGGAAATGGAATCCATTCCCTTCCACTTGAATCAAGTGTTCGGCAATCTGGCGAGCCTCACCGCAGCCAAGGCGCAGGAAAAGGGATTGGAGCTGCTGTTGCACATGCCGCCGGAACACGCCTGCCACCTGGTGGGCGACCCGTTGCGCCTGGGGCAGGTGCTGCTTAATCTAGTGAGTAACGCCATCAAGTTCACCGACCGGGGGAAAATCCAGGTGCATGCGGTTCCGCTGAATATCACCAGTGACACGGCGGAACTCGAATTCAGGGTGCAAGACACCGGCATCGGCATAACGGCGGAGCAATGCGGTCGCATGTTCCAATCCTTCTCGCAGGCCGACACCTCGACCACCCGAAAATATGGCGGCACCGGGCTGGGGCTGGCCATCAGCAAGCATCTGGTGGAAATGATGGGCGGCGCCATCCGCCTGGAAAGCCAACCCGAAGCGGGCACGACATTCATCTTCACCGCCAAGTTCGGCTGCACCCAGGAGCAGGACATACCGAAGAAAAACGTGTTGCCCGCCAGCCCGGAAAGCTGGGGAATCAAGTCGTTGCATAGCATCCGAAGCGCTCGCATCCTGGTCGTGGACGACAACGAAATCAACCGGCAGATCGCACGGGAACTGCTGAACCATGCCGGACTGGAAGCAGCACTCGCCAATAACGGCCAGGAGGCCGTCGATCTGGTCAAGCGGGAGCATTTCGACGCCGTGCTGATGGATATTCAGATGCCGCTCATGGATGGTTTCGAGGCCACCCAGGCGATCCGCAAAATTCCGCTGCTTCAAAACCTGCCCATCATTGCGATGACCGCGCACGCCATGGCCGGCGACCGTGAGCGCAGCCTGGGCGCCGGCATGAACGACCACATCTCCAAGCCGATCGACCCCGAGACGCTGTATGCTGCGCTGGAAAAGTGGCTAGGCGGCAATGGTCAGAGGACAGAAGACAGAGGGCAGAAAACAGAAAACCCCTCCTTCCGTTCCGACGCGGGGGAGATGGAAACAGCTTTGAACGTGCAGGCGGGTTCGCACCCGCTGTTGATTCCTCCGATGGACGGCATAGATGCCCGCGCGGGACTGCGCAACCACATGGGCAGGGAAGCTTTTTATCTGCGCATCCTGCGAATTTTCCGGCGCGATTTCGGCGACGCCGACAACCGCATGTGCGAATTGGTCGAACGCGGCGAACTGGTCGAAGCCCGACGCCTGGCGCACTCGATCAAATCCGGCGCCGCCTCCATAGGCGCGCCGGCGTTTTCCGAACATGCCAGGGAACTCGAACTGGCGCTCGCCGAAGGGCGGGCGACGCCCGCGCTGGTGGCAAGCTTCGCCGCATCGGCGCGCCATATCGCCCAATCGCTGGATGCGTTGCCCCCGGAAGAACAAATATCGGCCATGGCCGCGCACAGCGTCGGCGCGGAAACGCTCGCGCCGTTGCTGACCCGGCTCGAAACGCTGCTGAACAATGACGATGCCACTGCCGAGGATGCTTTCCTGGCGCTACGCAACGCCATCCTGGACCCGAACCTGAGCGACTCACTGGGCAGGATAGGAAATCTGATCGAAGACGTGGAATACGAAAAGGCGCTGGAACTGCTCGCCAAAGTCAGACTGAGCTTGAATTTGGAAGCAGCGACGGAAAATTTACCGAAGCATTATCCTAGAAACCTCCGTTCAACGGAGGTTTCTAGGATGATGATTGCCGATTTATAGTTGTTTGCATTACAATGAAACCATTAAACGACATGTCGCCTTGGAGATTCCGTCATGAACACTGAAGTGATCGACCATGTTTCTCTGCTGCGTCTGGCGGAAGCGGGCGCGGTGCGCGCCGCGCATGTCGCGGGACGGGAGGGCGGCTGGGGGGTGGTCGTGCAGTACGGCGCGACTCAACGGGCGCTGGCTACTACGCGCTCCAGGCAGGTTCGCGTCTTCAAGCGGCTCGAAGCGGTTGTGGCTTATCTGAAGGATGTGGGCATCAGCCGTTTCGATGTGGATGCGGGAGCATATGTCCCGGATGATCTGAAACGCACCCGACCGGATCGCGCCGAGGCGATGAAAAAGGCGCACGAAGCCGCCGCCTATATATCATGGCTTGAAAAGGAAGTGCGGGAGGCCATCGATGATCCGCGCCCGAACGTGCCGCACGATGACGTAATGCGCCGTATGGATGAACGCATTGCCGCGATTAAAGCGCGGCAATCGGGCAATGTATAGTCTTGAACCTAGAAACCTCCGTTGAACGGGCTGGAGTGTGCGGTTTTCCGGGTGCAGGGCAAGGCGCAACGACGCGCAATGGTTGTTCCATTGCAAGGAGTTGCAACGCCGCCATGCGCCCGGAAAACCG
>JBAYVP010000073.1:0-17281 GCA_041674485.1 Sulfuricellaceae bacterium | reverse complement strand
GGGCGAGGACAGATTTCACCGATTTTTTGGTCAATAGCCATTCTATTGACCAAAAAATCGGTGAAATATGGACCGTCCAGGCGGATTTGCAGCCGATTTCCTTTAAGTCCGACAGGCTCCTAGGAGTTTGTCGAATTTAAAAATGCTGTAAAAACAATGCATCCTGTTTAACAAACGATCCATTAACGCGCAGAAATTATTCATATGTCATGAAAGGTCGTGTTTTTAGCTGAATAATCGATGTATTCTTGCACGGAATGAAGAAACCCGCTGCTTGCGGCGGGGTTCTTCATTTGGCGGATATAAAATCAACATGTTGCCGCCATAAAATCGCTTCAACCCCATCCCCGCCTTTTTCTGTATGTAATCAGATGATTGAAAAAATATGTGCATGCATTAAGCATGTTTATCCAAGTGGTGCTACTGAAAGGGCTTCGCCCTGCGCAAACAATGTTAACGATATTTGCGCGCTGCTGTACTAGCTCCTCGCCTCTATCGACTAAAGTGGCGCCATTCGCCGTGCAACCAGGTGTGAACACGCGCAGAGGTGACGAAAAACGGCACTTTCTGCCCCGACACGCCCCCCGCCATCGTTCTCAAATCGTACAACCCCCTTGTTTTTCCACAGAAAATAATTCTGGCGCGCCAATTGCTTTTAAGACTACCGAACACTAGCGTGTTTCGGTTCGATTCAAAACCACTTTTCAGGAGAACTATCATGAAAAAAATCCAGCAAGGCTTTACCCTCATCGAATTGATGATCGTCGTCGCCATCATCGGCATTCTGGCCGCAGTAGCAATCCCCAGCTATCAGAACTACACCAAAAAGGCCAAATTCACCGAAGTGGTTCAAGCCACCTCGGCACGCAAGGTTGCGGTTGAAATTTGCGCTCAGGATCTAGGGGCTGTTACCAACTGCACCGGAA
This sequence comes from Sulfuricellaceae bacterium, assembly GCA_041674485.1. Taxonomy (GTDB): domain Bacteria; phylum Pseudomonadota; class Gammaproteobacteria; order Burkholderiales; family Sulfuricellaceae; genus JAGXQV01. Next base: position 16,355 of record JBAYVP010000073.1, on the reverse strand, counting down.
ACAGCAACGGTATTCCTGTCGACACCACCACAACAGGCTCCTATATAGCCTCGGTCGCTACGGCTGCCGGCGTAATCACCGCCACAGCTCAAAGCGCTAACGGCTTGAATGGCGAAAACTATATACTCACCCCGACTTTCAGCACCACCGGCACCACTTGGACAAAATCCGGCACTTGCACCAACTCTCCCGCAATTTGCTAATTGTTGACGATAGCCGGAACCGACCCCCTCCCGCAAGGCAGGGGGTTTTGTTTTTGGGGGATGGGTTATGTTTTTGAAATGGTTGAACGCGGTACGTTATACGTTACGCCAGTATCTCCACCAGCCAGCCCAATCAACTCCTGCTTCCGGGCAGGACATGCGAAATATGGCGGAGACATTCAAGAACCAGGGAAACGAGCACTATGCCAAAGGTGAACTGGAATTGGCCGCAGCCTACTACCAGCAGGCCATCGAAACCGATCCCGGCTATGCGAACGCCTACAACAACCTCGGAGCGATACACCGACGGCAAAACCGGCCCGACGAAGCACTGGTATGCTATCGAAAGGCGCTGGCCTTGAATCCTGCGCTCGCCAAGGCGCATTATAATCTGGGCTCTATCCTGGCGGAAAAAGGGGACTATGCCGCCGCAGCAAACGCCTATAAAAAGGCCATCGAAACGAATCCCGGTTATGCCGAAGCGCACGAGGGCTTGGGCAATGTACTGAAAGACCTCGGGCAATTCGATGATGCAGTGGCGAGTTACCTCCGTGCGTTGGAGAACAAACCCGACTACGCAGGGGCGCACAACAATTTGGGCATCGCCTTTCAAGACCTCGGTCAACTTGATGATGCAGTAGCATGCTTCGCCCAGGCTCTAAAGATCAAACCCGATTTTGCCGAGGCGCATAGTAACCTTCTGCTCGCATTAAATTATGTCAGTCGCGGTTCTCATTTACCGAGCCTTGAAGAAGCCCTCCGGTTTGGTCGGATGGTGAACAACAATACACGAACGCGCTTTACCGTCTGGCCGTGCAAGACTATCCAGCCCGAACGCTTGCGCGTAGGACTGGTATCGGGCGATTTGCTCAATCATCCGGTGGGCTATTTTCTGGAAAGTTTGTTGCCCCATATTGATCCAACTCGCATCGAACTGATCGCTTACTCAACCAATCGCAAGGAAGATGAACTTACCATCCGGCTCAAAACCTGCTTTACGGCATGGAAGCCGCTGGTGGAACTGAGCGACGAAGCCGCTGCCAGTGCGGTTCATGCCGATGGCGTGCATATCCTGATTGACCTTTCCGGGCACACCGCTTACAACCGCTTGCCCCTATTCGCCTGGAAACCCGCGCCGGTGCAAGTCAGTTGGCTGGGCTATTTCGCCACCACTGGGGTTGAAGGCATGGATTATTTCATCGCCGACCCTTGGACGGCGCCGGAAAGCGAAGAGAGTCATTTCACCGAAAAAATCCAGCGCTTGCCGGAAACCTATCTGTGCTTCAGCCCACCGAATATTAAAGTGCAAGTCGCATCGCTTCCTGCGCTGACCGATGGACACATCACCTTCGGTTGCTTCAACAATCTGACCAAGATGAACGATGCCGTGGTGGCGCTGTGGGCGCGGGTGTTGCAGGCTGTGCCGGGAAGTCGCCTGTTCCTTAAAACCAGGCAACTCGGGGAAGCCGCAGTGCGGCAAAGCGTAAGCAGCCGCTTTGCCGCCCATGGCATCGCCGCAGAACGGCTGATGCTGGAAGGCGCTGCGCCACGCGCCGAACTGTTGGCCGCCTACCGGCGGGTAGACATCGCCCTCGACCCATTTCCCTACCCCGGCGGAGCCACCAGCATCGAAGCCTTATGGATGGGGGTGCCGGTGCTCACCTTGGCGGGTGATCGCTTTCTGTCGCACATTGGGGAAAGTATCATGCAAAACACCGGCCTGCCCGCGTGGATAGCTGTCAATGCCGACGACTACGTCGCCCGAGCGGTGTCACATGCCGGCGATCTGCAACGCTTGGCTATCCTGCGCAACGGGTTGCGGCAACAAGTGCTGGCCTCGCCGCTCTTCGACGCACCGCGCTTCGCCCGCCATTTCGAAACCGCTCTGCGGGAGATGTGGCGGAAGCGGTGCAGCCAACAACAGGAGCAACCTTCGATATGACCGCTTGGCTGAAAAATCTCTTCCGGCTATCTCCCAAGCCCCTCGTTGCGCTTCCCGAACGGGAAGCGATTTCCCTATCTGGACAAGACCGCCGGAATATGGCGGAAGCGCTCAAAAACCAGGGGAACGAGCACTATGCCAAAGGCGAGCTGGAACTGGCCGCAGCCTGCTACCGACAGGCCATCGAAACCGATCCCGGCTATGCTGACGCCTACAACAACCTCGGCGCGATACACCGCCAGCAGAACCGACTCGACGAAGCGTTGGCGTGCTATCGCGAGGCGGCGGCCTTGAATCCTGCGCTTGCCAAGGCACACTATAACCTGGGTTCCATCCTGGCGGAAAAAGGAGACTATGACGCTGCTGCAAACGCCTACAAACAAGCCATCGCAGCAAATCCCGGTTATGCCGATGCGCTCTTCTTCCTAAGCGTCACTCTGCAAGCTCTCGGGCAGCTCGACAATGCGGCGGCGGGCTACCGCCGAACGTTGGAAATCAAACCCGACTTTGCCGAGGGGCACAACAACTTGGGCGTCACCTTGCAAGGCCTCGGACGATTCGATGACGCAGTGGCGAGCTTCACCCAAGCGCTGAAAATCAAACCCGATTTTGCCGATGTGTATAACAACTTGGGCAATGCTCTGCGAGAACACGGGCAGCTTGGTGACGCAATGGCGAGCTATGCCCAAGCGCTGGAGATCAAACCTGATTTTGTCGAGGCGCACAACAACTTGGGCAATGCCCTGCGAGAACACGGGCGTCTTGACGACGCAGTGGCGAGCTTTCGTCGGGCTCTAGAGATTAAACCTGATTTTGCCATAGGGTACAGCAACTTGGGCATTGCCTTGCAAGACCTCGGACAACTCGATGGCGCTGTGGCGAGCTATCGCCGTGCTCTGGAGATAGCCCCCGATTTTGCCGATGCACACAACAACTTGGGCAATGTCCTGCGAGATATCGGGCAGCTTGATGACGCAATGGCAAGCTACGCCAAAGCGCTGGAGATCAAACCCGATTTTGCCGATGCGCATAACAACCTGGGTTCTACTCTGTTAAATCTCGGGCGGCTGGATAACGCAGTGGCGAGCCTGCGCCGGGCGCTGGAAGTCAAACCCGATTTCGCCGATGCGCATTGCAATCTGGGCTATGCCATGAGAGAGTCCGGGCGGCTTGATGACGCTCTGGCGAGCTACCGCCGGGCGCAAGAGACCAACCCCGACCTCCTTAAATACGCCATCAACGTCTATCTGATGCTGCCCATTATTTCCGACACTCTTGACACCATCACCTTCTGGCGGGAACGCTATCAAACGGGGATAGCAGCCCTGACGAATACGCCAGGCAGCTTGGAAGATCCCGGCAATCATGCTAATTCATCTTCGTTCTATTTGGCTTACCATAACTATAATGATCGATCGGTAATGGAGTCTCTGTGCCGTTTATTTAGGGAAAGGCTACCTAAGTTGACATACACCTCCCCTCATGTGTCGGGATGGTGTCCGCCCATAATTCGGAAACAACGCATTCGGGTGGGATTCTTGTCCGAATTTCTGGTAGGGCACACCATAGGCAAGCTCTACTTGGGTTTTATCCACCATCTGGATCGTAGCCGGTTCGAGGTGGTGGTAATCCGAACGGCCAAAGCCAAGCAGGATGGTCTTCGCCAGAGCATTGACAACTTGGCTGACAAGAATATCACTCTTCCCACACGCTTAGAAGGCCAGCAGCAGGCGGTGATCGCGGAAAAGCTGGACGTGCTGTTTTATCCCGACATCGGCATGTCGCCGACCACCTACTTTCTGGCCTACGCCCGCCTTGCACCGGTGCAGGCGGTTGCTTGGGGGCACCCGGAAAGCACCGGGCTGAACTCCTTGGATTATTTTGTATCGGCGGCGCCCATTGAGCCGGAAGACGCCGAGGAACATTACACCGAGAGATTGATCCGCCTGAACCGGATACCGTGCTTTTTCCAGCCCTTGTTGGCACCCACCCAAATTTCGAGCCGCACCATGCTGGGCTTGCCGGAAACGGGTGTTTTATACGGCTGCCCGCAAAGCTTGTTCAAATTCCACCCGGATTTTGATGCCGTGTTGGCGGCGATTGCTGAGGGCGACCCGTTTGGGCGCATCGTGCTGCTGGAGGGGCTTAATTCCGCTTGGTCAGATCAGTTGAGAGCGCGTTGGGCGAAAACATTCCCCGTCCTATTGGAACGGGTAATATTTCTGCCACGCGTGGACTTGAACCGTTTCATGGAGCTGATGGCGTGCATGGATGTGCTGTTGGACCCGATTCATTTCGGCAGCGGCAACACTCTGTACGAGGCCATGGTATATGGCACCCCGATAGTGACTTGGCCAGGGCGATTCATGCGCGGGCGCATCGTGGCGGCGGCATACCGACAAATGGGTGTCGCCGACGCCCCCATCGCCCAACGCCTGGAAGACTACGCGCCCTTGGCGCTGGCTCTGGGGCGCGACCCGGAACGGCGTCGCGCCTTGCGTTCGGCATCGCTGGAGGCAGCGGAAAGAGAGTTGTTTGCGGACATGCGAGTGGTGCGGGAGTTCGAAGCCTTCCTGGAAGCCGCCGTGACTGCTGCCGGGCGTGGGAAGAAGTTGCCGGTTGGCTGGAAACCGGAGTTGTAGGGTGCAATAAGCGACAGCGCATTGCACCAAGTCATAAAGGCGAAGCGATGCTTGCGGGAGTGGCAGTCATTTGTATCCGGCGCATAGTCGCCCCCTTGAATAAATCCGCAATTGGCTCTATATTCGTAGCCGAAACTTTCAAGGGGAAACGATGGACACGATCTACGCCGACTATACAATCAGCATGTCCGAGTTCAAAAAAAACCCGGCGCATGTCCTGCGCACGGCTGGCGAGAAGCCCGTGGTCGTGCTCAACCACAATCGCCCAGCCTTCTACATGCTCACCCCGAAGCTCTTTGAAGCCTTGGTCGATGAACTGGCTGATCGTGATCTGGTAGAGTTGGTGCGCCAGCGCTTGGCACACAAGGATGCGGCCATTGAGGTGGATATTGATCAAATCTGAAGCCGTGCCAGGTATGCCAAAATACCGGCTCAAATTCCTGCCGGAAGCGCTTGATGAATGGAACAACCTTGATGGTAGCGTCAAAGAGGTGCTGCGCAAAGCGCTCAAAAAACGCCTCGAACAGCCCCGCACTCCCGGCGCGCAATTGCACGGAGAACTCCGTGATTGCTACAAAATAAAACTGCGCAAGCAGGGATACCGTTTGGTCTATAGCGTCGAAGACGATATTTTGGTCGTACTGGTGTTGGCCATCGACAAACGCGAAGACATGGCCGCTTACCGATCAGCAGTTGGACGCCTGCTTGGCAGCAAGTAGTGCCCATCACGAACAGCGAAAAAGAGTAACTGCCGTTTCCAGGACTATACTTCTACGGTGCTCTCAACAAAGCTGCCAGACGGTTTGCAAATCCGTGTCGCTGACAAACTCTCCGCTGGATTCAGCATTGCGCGAGCGCCAGTCTATATTTTTTAGGTGATCCGCCAGAATCACACCGCTGATTTTTCCTGTGTCGATGGCGACCTCTAATGGATAGCCCTTGACCTTGGACGTGATGGGACAAGCGAAGGCGCGCCCGATGCGTTGATTATAGGCCGTCTTCCCGCCTGTTCCTGCCCGCTTTGGGGGTCGAAATTCAGCCACACGACTTCTCCTTGATGCGGCGCCTTTACCATTGCTCGGTTCCCTCAGGCTTCCCCCAAGTCGTATCGGCCTCATCTGGCATATTCTCCGGCGTAACGCGCGCCAACAAATCATCCAGGTTTAGCCGTGCGCGAACGGGCCGCATGATGAGCATGCCTCCGGCTCCCTTTTCGAACTGAACGGCTTGCCCAACCCTCAAGCCAGTCGAACGAACGATATCAGAGGGAATGCGAACGGCTATCGACTTTCCCCAGGTTGCAACGGTGCTTTGTGGTGTCTTCATAATGCAGGCACGATGGTTGTTGATATGTATTGACATTACGTTTTCGGCAGGTAATATCAAGGCTGGTTTGGTTTCGTGTACGTGCTTGGCTTAAGCCGCCAATTCCAGTGGCTTTATAACGGCGTAACGGGGCGTGCGTTCCAGCTTCCACAAATCAAGAGTCTGTTGCATTCTTAGCCATATTTCCGGTCCATTGCCCAACAATCTACCCAGCCGGATTGCCATATCGGGTGTTACCGGACGGCGCTCGTGCAGCAGTTCCGATATGGTGCGCCGGGATACGCCTAGCCGGTTGGCAAATTCCAATTGCGTTAGCCCCAGAGATGGGAGCACATCCTCACGCAATATTTCGCCGGGGTGCGTCGGTTGGCGCGCCTGATCGCGCAGAGTCTTCATCAGTGATAGTCCTCCAGATTTACGTCAAAGGCGTTGCCATCCTCGAAACAAAAGACAATCCGCCAGTTGCCCGATATTTTCATACTCCATTCGCCCTTGCGGTCGCCCTTCAGGGGGTGAAGCTCATAGCCGGGGATATTCAACTCCTCCACCTTGGCGGCATCATTCAGCAAGTCCAGAATGCGCTTGATGCGCCCGACATGCTGGGGGCTGAGAAGCCGCCGGTCGCCTTCGGTAAAGAAGACCTCCAACCCCTTGTGTTTGAAAGTTTCGAGCATGGCAAAGTGTAACCTTGCAAATTACATTCGGCAACAAGCATTCTTGGTTTTTCAAACATGGATTCAAGGTAATGATAAACTTTCGCTGAAATTGACCAACAACCAGATACGCTACTTCCGACATGATCTCCTGGCTGAAAAAACTTTTCCGGCAAGTGGAAACAACGTGCCGCGATATGTGGCGGCGCTGGTGCGCCGCCACCTCTTCTTCTTGATTGACATTCGTCCTGGCGAGCGTAGCCTGTTAGGCGGCTAAAATGCAAACGGATTTCCGGGAAAGTGAAAGACTATGCAATACTTCGTTGAACCAAGTGGCGAACCCCAAAAGCTTGCCGGACGGCGTCCATGAGTGAGCGCGCTCGCCCGGTCCATGCGGTCATTCTTGCCGGTGGCAGCGGCAGCCGCCTGTGGCCGTTGTCGCGCCGGCATTTACCGAAGCAGTTCCTGGCGCTGGATGGCGACGCATCGTTGTTGCAGACCACCATCAATCGCCTGTCTCCGGTGATAGATGCCGGAAACGTGCTGATCGTCACCCAGGAATCCCATACCAAAGGCGAAGCCTATCACGCCTTGTTGCCGTACCAAACCCTGTTCGAGCCGGTCGGGCGCAACACCGCGCCGGCCATTGCGCTGGCCGCAGCCTGCCTGACGGCGAATGGTGCGGACCCGGTCATGGTGGTGCTGCCGGCAGACCATATCATCAAGGATGAAGCGCGCTTTCGGGCGCATTTGAATATTGCGATCAAGGCAGCGGAAAGCGGCAAGCTCGTCACCTTCGGCATTCAACCCACCCGGGCCGACACCGGTTTTGGCTACATCAAGGCGCATCCCGGCGAAAACTTGGGACTCTTTGAGGTCGAACGCTTTACCGAAAAGCCCGATAGTGCCACTGCCGGGCGTTTTCTCGAAGAAGGGGGATACTTCTGGAATTCCGGGATGTTCGTCTGGCGCGCGTCTGTGATACTCGCGGAGATACGGCGGCATTTGCCCGCAGTGCATCAAGTGATCCAGAACATCATCGCGGAAAGCCGTGCCGCAGGGACGTTCCAGCAAGCGGTGGAAAAGCATTTTCCTTCCATGCCCGCCATTTCCATTGATTACGGCGTGCTGGAAAAATCCAGCCATGTCGGCCTGATTCCCTGCGACATCGGCTGGCACGATGTCGGCAGTTGGCAAGCGGTGCATGAGATTTCCAAAAAAGACGAAAACGACAACGTCCTGCAAGGCAACGTCATCGCGCTGGGCTGCAAAAACAGCTTGATTCGCGCCGAAAAACGGCTGGTCGCCGCCATCGGCGTGGAAGACCTGTGCATCGTCGAGACTGCCGACGCCGTGCTGATCTCGAAAAGCGACCAAACCCAGCAGGTGCGGGAAGTGGTCGATGTCTTGCAACAACGCGGCGCGACGGAACATGTCCATCATGCCAAGGTCAACCGCCCCTGGGGCAGCTACACCGTGCTGGAAGGAGCCAGGAACGGTTTCAAGATCAAGCGCATCGAAGTCGCACCCGGTGCGCAACTCAGCCTGCAAAGCCATAGCCGGCGCTCCGAGCACTGGGTGGTGGTGTCCGGCGCCGCAACCGTCATCCACGGCGATGAGGTGATTACTGTGCAGAAGAACCAGAGCACCTACATCCCGATAGGCATGAAGCACCGCCTGGAAAATCGCGGTAGCGAGCCGCTGCACATTGTCGAAGTCCAGGTCGGCGATTATTTGGGCGAAGACGACATCCAACGTTTCGAAGATCATTACGGCAGAGAGAAAATGAAATGAGCCACGCCGGTAAAATTGCGCTGATCACCGGCATCACCGGGCAGGACGGCGCCTATCTCGCCGAATTGCTGCTCGGCAAGGGCTATGTCGTGCATGGAATCGCGCGCCGTGCCTCGTTATCCAATACGGATCGCATAGACCACCTGTATCAAGACCCCCATATAGGCAACTGTCATTTCATTCTGCATTATGGCGACATGACCGATTCCGGCAACCTGATTCGCATCATCCAGCAGGTGCAGCCGGACGAAATTTACAACCTGGCCGCGATGAGCCACGTCGCGGTGTCTTTCGATACGCCGGAATACACCGCCAACGCCGACGGCATAGGCACGTTGCGCATCCTCGAAGCCATCCGCATCTTGGGGCTGGAAAAGAAAACCCGCTTTTACCAGGCATCCACCTCCGAGCTATACGGCTTGGTGCAGGAAACGCCGCAAAAGGAAACCACGCCGTTCTATCCGCGCAGCCCCTATGCGGTGGCCAAGCTCTACGCCTACTGGATCACCGTCAATTACCGCGAGGCTTACGGTATCTATGCCTGCAACGGCATATTGTTCAATCATGAATCGCCGGTGCGCGGCGAAACCTTCGTCACGCGCAAGATCACCCGCGCCTTGGCGCGCATCAAGCTCGGCGTGCAGGATTGCCTCTATCTCGGCAATCTCGACGCCCAGCGGGATTGGGGACATGCCAAGGACTACGTCGAAATGCAATGGCTGATGCTGCAACAGGAGCAACCGGAAGATTTCGTCATTGCCTCGGGTGTGCATTACAGCGTGCGCCGGTTTGTCGAAATTGCGGCAAACGAACTGGACATCGGCATCGAATGGCAAGGCAGCGGGGTGGACGAAAAAGGCTATGACGCCGCCGGCAAATGCATTGTTCGGGTTGATCCGCGCTACTTCCGCCCCACCGAGGTGGAAACGCTCCTGGGCGACCCGACCAAGGCAAAGCAAAAGCTCGGTTGGACGCCCAGAATCACTTTCCACGAACTGGTGGCCGAAATGGTGCGCGAAGACTTCAAGAGCGCCAAGCGTGACGAACTCGCCAAACAGCATGGGTTTACCGCTTACGACAGCCACGAATAAGCAGCGCAGCTATGAAACTGTCCAATATTTACTTCCCTTTGTGGTGCAAGTCGCTAGCATTGACGCTCCCTCCCCTTCAAGGGGAGGGTTGGGGTGGTTTGGGCAGAAAATCGTTTGTAGCAACGCTTTTGTGGTCGGCAACCAGCCTGACGCAGGGGAGCGATGCCATATTCGGACAGCTTTGCATTGAAGAGTCTAAATGCCGGATCGCATTTACCCCATCCCCACCCCAGCCCTCCCCTTGAAGGGGAGGGAGCCGCGATACAAGCATGAATCGGGAAATAATTATTGGACAGTTTCTATGAACAAAAACAGCAAAATCTACATTGCCGGCCATCGCGGCTTGGCCGGCAGCGCGATTGAGCGCGAACTGCGGCGGCAAGGTTATCGTAACCTCACGACCCGCAGCCATGCCGAACTGGATTTGCAAGATCCCGGCGCCACGCAACGATACTTCGAGCTGGAGCAGCCCCGGATCGTGTTTCTGGCGGCGGCGAAAGTCGGCGGCATTCATGCCAACAACACCTATCCGGTGGATTTTCTGATGAACAATTTGTTTATCGAAGCCAACATCTGCCGCGCCGCTCATGCGGTTGGCGTGGAACGGCTGATCTTCCTGGGCAGCTCGTGCATCTACCCGCGCGATTGCCCGCAACCGATCAAGGAAGCCTATCTGCTCACCGGCCCGCTGGAAGCGACCAACAGACCTTATGCGCTGGCGAAAATCGCCGGCATTGAAATGTGCTGGTCGTACAACCGCCAATATGGCACAAAGTGGCTGGCGGCCATGCCGACCAATTTGTATGGCCCGGGCGACAACTATGACCCGGACAATGCCCATGTCCTGCCCGCGCTGATGCGCAAAATGCACGAAGCAAAAACGTCCGGTGCGGCTGAGGTGGTATTATGGGGTAGCGGCGCGCCGCTGCGCGAATTTCTGTACGTGGACGATCTGGCACATGCGTTGGTATTCCTGGCCGCATTGGATGATGAGCGCTACAACGTTCTGGTCGAACCCACGCAATGCCCGTTAATCAACATAGGCACGGGCGTAGACCTGACCATCCGGGCGTTGGCGGAACAAATCGCCGCTGCGGTCGGCTATAAGGGAAAATTTGTTCAAGACGCCTCTAGGCCGGACGGAACCCTGCGTAAAGTAATGGATGTTTCCAGGATCAATCTGTTAGGATGGAAATATAAAACCAGCCTGAACAGCGGCTTGGCGTTGACCTATGATGATTTCCTGAAAAACCGGGAGCCAATCCACGATGAATCGGATAATCAAACTTATTCCATCCAGACCTGCCGGGCGGCTTAACCCATGAAATTATTTGACTTGTTGAAAAATAAAACACTTGGGCAGAATCCGGATGACAACGTGTTGCGCCTGCATATCGGTGGACAGCAGAAGAAGGACGGTTGGAAAATTCTCGACATCGAACCCAGGCCGGAAGTGGATTTTATCGGCTGCGTCACCGATTTGAGCAAGTTTGGCAACAACATCTTCAAGGATATTTATGCCAGCCATGTGCTTGAACATATTCCGCAAGCCAAGATGGTCAATACGCTGCTTGAGTTGCGGCGTATTCTGAGGGACGACGGACGGCTGATGATTTCCGTGCCGGATATGGACGTACTGTGCCGCCTGTTTCTCGACAAGACTTTGTCATTGGACGAGCGCTTCCATGTCATGCGCATCATCTTCGGTGGTCAAGTCGATGCCAACGATTTCCACTATGTCGGGTTGAACATGGACCTCATGGTCGATTTGCTGCGCACAACCGGGTTTTCCCGCATGAAGCGGGTCGAGTCTTTCGGCCTGTTCAACGACACCAGCGATTTCACCGTTAAAGGCGTACCCATTAGCCTCAATGTCGAGGTGTGGAAGTAGCCGCCGGGATCAGCCGTTCACGCACCAATCGCGCCATATTTTCCGCAGCGCCTTTTCCAGCCCTGACGTGAACCTGGCGCCGTCGAGCAAGGGGGATGCCAGCATGTGGTCGCGCAGTGCAAGCCGCAATGCCTGCAAACCGTCGAGGTCGGCGGATAACTGCACCGCAGCGCGGACGAATTCTTCATCGTCGGCGGCGACCCATGCACTGAAACCCAGGCTGGTAAGCAGCGTGGCGCCTACCCGTGCGGCATGTTTTTCACCAACGCGGGTGATGACGGGAACGCCCATCCAGATTGCCTCGCAGGTTGTGGTCGTGCCGTTGTAGGGAAACGAGTCCAGCGCAATGTCGATTTCGCGGTATAAATCGAGGTGGCCGTTGATGTCCGGGTGGGCAGACAGCAATTCCACCCGCTCGGACGCTATGCCGCAGGCAGCGAATGCCTGCAAAATCCGTTCGCGCGCGATGGGGTAGGATGTGGCGAAATGCTTCACGACGATACGGCTCCCCGGCACGGCGTGCAGCACGTCCGCCCACAGGCGGATGGTGCGGCGATTGACCTTGCTGATGTTGTTAAACGAGCCGAAGGTGATGTAGCCTTTATGCCGTGACGGCGCGATGCTCACGGCGGGAGCATCCGCCGGGGGCAGATAAGTCAGAAAGCAACCGTCGAGCCGCAGCAGCTTTTCCGTGTAATGATTGTCCGTCATTCCGGGCGGATCGCTAATCGCGTCGGTGAGCCGGTAATCCACCGCAGCCAGCCCGGTGGTGCAGGGGTAGCCCAGATAAGTGATTTGCAACGGAGCGGGCTTGTGCGCCAGGACTTGCAGCCGATTCCCCTTGGTGTGTCCCGAGAGATCGATCAGGATATCGATGCCGTCATCCTCAATGCACCGGCAAACGGCGGCATCCGACATCTTCGTCACATCGCGCCAAGCGAAACTGAGCGCCATGAGGCGGTCGGTCACATCGTCAGGCTTTAATACGTTGGCGTAGCAGAAAACCTCGAATTGAGTGCGGTCTAACCGGCTAAGTATCGGCTCGAAAAAATGCGCAACGGGATGCCTGAAAAAATCGCCCGACAGGAAACCTATCCTCAGCTTGCGCTCGGGATCGGACGGGTTTTCCGTGCGCTTCCAGATACGCGCCAACGCTGCATGGCGCTTGCCCCAGCGGGCATGCTGGTTCAACACCTCGACACCCGAGTCGGATTCGTCGTATTGCAGGAAGAAAAGATAGGTGTTTTGCCAAAGTGGATTGTCGGCAATATCCAGCGCCTTGCGGAACAACGCTATGGACTCTTCCGGGCAGCCCTGGGCGCCGTAAAGCACACCCAGGCTGGCCAGCGGCCCGGCCAGTCCGGGCTGGAGATTGCTCGCCGCCTGATGCTGACTCATGGCCGCGCCGAAATCGCCCAGCGCCTGATAGCCGGCGCCGAGCCGCGTCCGTGCGATATAGGAATCGGGTTGGCGCGCCAAGCGTTCCTCGTAATGCCGAACCGCGCTCAGTAGTTGCGGGGAGGCGACGCCAAGCAGAGCAAGGTAGATAATCGCTTCCGGGCGCCCCGGATCAAGCCGCAAAGCCTCGGCATAATAACCGCCGGCTTCGCCATACATGCCGCGAAACAGCAGGGTATGCGCCAAGCCGACAAGCGCATCGGGGCATTGCGGTTCGATGTCCAGCACCGGGCGGATCACTTGCTCCGCCTCGGCAAAACGACACTGCAAGGTCAAGGCCGAACTCAAAATGCAGCGCGCTTCGACGCAACCTGGATCACCCAGCAATAATGCACGCGCACGCGATTCGGCCTCCTGCGCGCGCCCTTGTTCAAGCAATGCCCTCGCAAGAGCAATATCAGGCGGCGCGCTTGGCTGCGGATGTTTGCCAAATAACTTGGAAAGCCAGGAATGCCCCATTTGAACGCTCTCAACCTGACAAATCGGACGGGCAAATATAGAGCATTGCAAAGCGCCCGGTCAAGGTAGGCATGTCGGCAATCGTTCCAGGGTAAAGTTGTTCTCAAAAAATGTAGGGTGGATAAGCGTAGCGCATCCACCTTTATTGCGTCGGCATGGTGGATGCGCTACGCTTATCCACCCTACGACTACTGCCGCGTTGCAAATTGCTTGTGTGCTCATTTCCACACGGCGCACTTTGCGCCTTGCATTGCATCCCGCAGGAGACTATCCAATTCGGACAATTTCCACCGCGCAAGGCATATCAAACCAACGCTTGTTCCGCCGGTAAATAAGGATAACCCAAATCTTCCGCCACACGCTCATAAGTCACCGCGCCGCCGCACAGATTTAGGCCGTTACGCAAGCCGGCATGGTCGCGTAGCGCCGATTGCCAGCCTTGCCTGGCCAGCAGCAGCGCGTAAGGCAAGGTGGCGTTGGTCAGCGCTTGCGTCGAAGTGCGCGCGCAGGCTGCCGGCATGTTGGTGACACAATAATGCACGACGCCTTCCTCGACGTAAGTCGGGGCTGCGTGGGTGGTGGGGCGCGAGGTTTCCGCGCAGCCGCCCTGGTCTATCGCCACATCCACCAGCACCGAGCCGGGGCGCATCGCGCGCACGGCCTCCCGCGTCACCAGTTTCGGTGCGGATTTGCCGGGGATCAATATCGACCCTACCAGCAAATCCGCGTCGCGCACCAGTTCATCAATGGCCTGCGCCTCGGAGAAGCGCGTTTTCAGGTGCGGGCCGAACAGGTCGTCGAGATAGCGCAAACGGTTGGCGTTAACGTCGAGTATCGTCACGTCGGCGCCGGCGCCCAGCGCCATCCGGGCTGCCTGCGTCCCCACCGTGCCGGCGCCCAGCACCACCACCCTGGCCGGCGCCACGCCCGGCACGCCGCCCAGCAATACGCCGCTGCCGCCGTTGGCTAATTGCAGCGCCGTCGCACCGGCCTGGATGCTGATCCGCCCGGCCACCTCCGACATCGGCGTGAGCAGCGGCAATGCGCCTTCTGCATCGGTCACGGTTTCGTAGGCGATGGCGACGATGCGGCGCTCCAGCAGGCGCGCCGTCAATTCCGGCGCAGCCGCGAGATGAAAGTAAGTGAACAGCACCTGCCCCTCGTGCAGCAAGGAAAGTTCCGCCATCTGCGGTTCCTTGACCTTCACAATCAGCGGGCAGGCATAGACTTGCGCAGCGGAGTGCGCGATTTGCGCGCCTGCGGCCTCATACATCGCATCGGAAAAGCCGATGCGTTGGCCGGCGTGGGTTTCCACCAACACCTCGCACCCTGCTTGCGTCAGCGCGCGGACGCCCGCCGGCGTGACGCCGACGCGGTATTCGTGGATTTTTATTTCCTTGGGGACGCCGATTAACATGTCGTTACCTGAAAAAATATCTTGTGTTTCGCTTCGGATTTTAACGTGGGCTAATTTCGGGAATTATGTCGGTGCGGATGTCCACTTTCAACTTTTTCGAACGGTCACTCACGAGTTCTTTCCTGTTTTTCGAACGGTCACTCACGAGTTCTTTCCTGAAACCGGTCTTTACCCGAGCCGATTCCGCAGCGATATGACCAGCAAGCGTAGTGACAAACGTTCTGAGGCCAGTCATCGCAGACATTTCCGAGAACTCACCCGTTGTGGCAGCACTGCGTGGCGACATGATGAGGGTGGCGGTCGTGTAAAGCTGCTCCTGCACCAATTTCTGACATAGCAGGTCATAGCGCTTGAGATACGATGCGCCCTTGAATTCCTCGAAGACGGGGAAATGTGGTGAGGTATCCTTGACTGGCGATCTGGACTCCGGGGCATCCTCGACCATTATCAGCCACCCGACGAAAGGACGCGGACGTTTGCCAAACGCCCCTTCACGGTAGGCCGTCCAAAAATCGTGCGCCGTGCCGATGGCTTCCTCGGTGCGGTTGTTGAAGTTGTTGCCGAACGATGGGCCAACTTGGCTTTTTAGCTCGACGGACGCGATCAACTCGCCCTTGTGAATAACCAGAATATCCCACAGCTTTGTCGGGCGAAAGTAGCCGGGCAACGTCAACATGCCCTTGCTCTGGTGAATCTGAGCATGAGCCAGCCCGTTGGTACGCACAATATCGCGTATTAAGGCCATGAAACCATCCATGTTCTTGCCCCCAGTCACGCCTGCCCGCTCGCCTTGATCAGCTTTACCTGAGTCGATTTGTTTCTGTTTCGCGGCTTCCCGGTTCCCCCAAAAAGCCTGCACGGCCTCATGAGCCTTTCGTTCGTAATCGACAAGATCAAGAGCCATTTATTCTCCATTGCCGCCAAGGGCGGATCGTTCTTCGTGGTTCAAGCCGTACAGCTTGAATACTGCACAGTTGCACGCCTGCAAATCCCGCTTCGTGGCAGCCTCCGCCAGCTCTACCCGTAACGTCTTGGGCACATCCTTCCACAGCGGGATGCGGATGCGGCGCAGATACTGCGCTTGGAAGCGTAGGAATCCGCCGCGCATCTTGGTTGAGTAGGTTGCAATAAAAAGTCGGGTGACGGCTGAAAGCATCACGGCCTGCAATGCCCGCAAGTCCCATGCTTCGGACGTAACGTAGTAAAGATTGTGGTGCGGATACAGTTTCCCGCCCTCGAAAACGATATGAGCCTCACCCTTGATATCGGGAATCAAAAGCTTCTGCCTCATTGCGAGAGTCGGAGTGATCCGGTCAATCGTGCGATACCAGTTCGCCGGTGATTTTTGCGCGCAGTTGAGTGTGCTCAACCAATTTGATGGCCTGATATTCACGTTCGGTGATGGTTGTTAAGCAAAATCTTTCAAAAGAAACGGCGCCAAGTTTCCCACTGACGCCGTTTTTCGTTGTAGAGATGCAG
>JBAYVP010000072.1:0-17397 GCA_041674485.1 Sulfuricellaceae bacterium | reverse complement strand
GGTCGAGGGCAGATTTTCCCGCTTTTCAAGCCAATAGTTATTCATATTGGTTTGAAAAGCGGGGAAATATGCACCGACCAGGTCATTTTGCAGCCGATTCCTTTAAGTCCGACAGGCTCCTAGAGGCTTATAGTAGATGTCGGCGCTATGCGCCGGTTTTTTCTAGCCTCTACGACTTCTGCCTTCACTGAAACTTGGTTTTCTGCTAACCTTGCGCCTGAATAAAAATTCAGGATTGTCAATGCTAAACAATAAACCTGCGATTCTAGCGCAAAATACCCTGGCGCAAGAGCGAAAAATCAGTCTGCGGTGGTTGGTTGGGCTTTCCAGCATCCCTCTGTTCGGCATCGTCGCCGCATTCGGCATCGCCCCCGGCATCGATACGCAACGCGTGCCGGTGCATACCGTGATTGAAAACCTTGATCTGCCCGACCCGGCGCAAGCCGCCCCGGATGGCGCCTATTGGCGCGAGGAGAAAATCCAGCGCGGCGACACCATCGCTTCCCTGCTGGAGCGTCTTGACGTCAGCAATGAAGAGATCGTCGATTTTCTGCGCAGCACCAAAAACACCAAAGGCATCCGCCTGCTGATTCCCGGTCGCACGGTGCGCGCCGAGACGGCGGAAAATGGCGAGTTGCTGGCGTTGCGCTATAACACCGGCAGCGACAACATGCTGCGGGTCGATAAGAAAAACGGCGTCTTCAAGGCCAGCGACCAGGCCGTAGCGCTGGAACAGCGCGTGCTGATGAAATCCGGCGAGATCAAAAGCTCTTTGTTCGCCGCCACGGACGCCGCCGGCATCCCCGATAACATTGCAGTCCAACTTGCAGATGTCTTTTCCTCGGATATCGACTTTCACCTGGATTTGCGCAAAGGCGACCATTTCACCGTAGTCTACGAAGTCTTTTACAACCAAGGCGAGCCGGTCAAGACCGGCCAGGTGTTGGCTGCGGAATTCAGCAACCAGGGCAGAACCTATCGCGCCGTCTACTTTCAGGAACACGACGGCCACGGCGGCTATTACACGCCGGACGGGAAAAGCCTGCGCAAGGCGTTTCTCCGCTCGCCGCTGGAATTCTCCCGCATCACCTCCGGCTTCACCAACGCCCGTTTTCACCCCGTTTTGCAGGAATGGCGCGCCCACAGAGGTATAGACTACGGCGCGCCGATCGGCGCCCACGTCAGGGCGACGGCGGATGCAACGGTTGAATTCGTCGGCAAGCAGGGCGGCTACGGCAACATGATCGTATTGAAGCACCAAGGGCAATTCAACACCGTCTACGGTCACTTGAGCGGCTTCGCCAAGGGCTTGCACAGCGGCAGCAGGGTCAGCCAGGGCGATGTCATCGGTTTCGTCGGCATGACCGGCCTCGCCACCGGACCACACTTGCATTATGAATTCAAGGTGGCCGGCGTTCAGCGCAATCCGTTGAGCGTCGCGCTGCCCAGCGCGCTGCCCATTGCCGCGCAGAGCTTCGCGGAATTCAGCAAACAGAGCAAACAAATGATGACTCGCCTGGAATTGTTGCGCAACACCAACCTGGCCGCATTGGACTAACCCGGATATTTCATAAATTGCGCACGCCCTCGCTGGTCTTTTGTTTCATAGGCAAATTTCGCTCAGTCGGGCGTATGAATAACTACGCCGCTCCCTCGCAAAATTCACCTATGAAACAAAATCCTGCGCGATCATCACGCGAATTTATGAAATATCCGGGCTAGATTCATATGGGCAACGCGCCGACGCTGTATATCGGCATTATGTCCGGCACCAGCCTGGACGGCATCGATTCCGCCCTGATTGGTTTGGATGACGGTGCGCCGCGCCAGCTTGGCAGCCTGCACCTTCCCTTCGACCAAGAGTTGCGCGCTACGTTGCTGGAACTCAACACCGCCGGGGACAACGAACTGGAACGTGCGGCGCTGGCCGCCAACCGGCTTTCCCACGCCTACGCCGTTTCGGTCCGCCAGTTGCTGCAAGCGGCGCAGTGCAGCGCCCACAATATCCGCGCAATCGGCTGCCACGGCCAAACCGTGCGCCACCGCCCCGATCTCGGCTACACCCTGCAACTGGTCAATTCGGCGCTACTGGCGGAACTATCCGGCATCGCCGTCGTCTCCGATTTCCGCTCGCGCGACATCGCCGCCGGCGGGCAGGGCGCACCGTTGGCGCCGGCGTTCCATGCCGCGCTATTCAAGCACCCCGAAATTCATCGCGTCATCGTCAATATCGGTGGCATCAGCAACCTGACCGACCTGCCCGTCCAGGGGAAAATCACCGGCTTCGATTGCGGCCCGGGCAATGTGCTGCTGGACGCCTGGACTAACCGGCATTTGGGGCAAGCCTTCGACCGGGACGGCGCATGGGCGGATAGCGGTCGTCCCATCCCCGAACTGCTGGAACAGATGTTGGCGGACCCGTATTTTTCCGCCCCCCCCCCGAAAAGCACGGGGCGCGACCTGTTCAATCCGGCGTGGCTACAGCAATACCTCCCCCCCTCCCACGCACCGGCTGATATTCAAGCGACCCTCCTTGCATTAACCGCACGCGGCATCGCCGACGCAATCCGCACCCATTGCCCAGGGACACAGGAAATCTATCTGTGCGGCGGCGGCGCGCACAACCGTGCGCTGGTTAGCCGCCTACAGCAACTGCTGCCCAACGCATCGGTCGATATGACCGATAAACTGGGAATCTCCAGCGATTGGGTGGAAGCTCTGGCCTTCGCCTGGCTGGCGCAGCAAACCCTGGAAGGAAAGCCGGGGAACTTGCCGGAAGTAACCGGCGCGCGCGGAATGCGGCTATTAGGGGCGATCCACCCCGCAGGGTAGCCTGAATGACGCTTGCGGAACCCGGCAGCGCAGGGAGAGCATCGGGATAAACAATAAATAGCAAGAGTGCTATACTATGAGCGGATGGACAGCAAAGGCGCACCCTCTGGCCGAAATCGAATTGAAAGCATTGCCTACCGACATGCGCGCCCGCTTTTTGCGCATCGCCGAACTGTTGGAAGCGTTCGGGCCGGAAAAAGTGGGGTTGCCCCATATTCGGCCACTGGAGGGCAAGCTGTGGGAAATGCGTATGCAGGCCCGCGCCGTGTATGCCGCCGTTCATGGCCGCACGCTGCTGGTATTGCACGCTTTCGTCAAAAAGACACAAACCACCCCACGCGCCGCCATCGCCACCGCACACAAACGATTGGAATCCGAGACATGAAAACCTTAAAAGCCCTCAAGCTCGAAATGCTGGATGATGCCGCGACCCGCGCCGAATACGACGCAATGGCCGATGAATTCACCATTGCCCGCGAACTGATTGCCGCCCGCGCCCGCGCCGGATTGTCGCAAGGCGAAGTGGCGCAACGCATGGGAACCACTCAAAGCGCGGTGGCGCGCCTGGAAAGCGGCAAGCGCCCACCATCCATGCGCACCGTCGAACGCTTCGCGCAAGCGGTGGGCGGGCATCTGGTGTTCCGCATTGAGCAACAGGCAAGCGCCTGACTTTCAACCTAGAAAACTCAGTTGATCGCTTGCCGGGGCATGTATACTTTGCGCAGCCACGATTTGCGGATTTAGCCGCGTCTCGCAGGATGCGATTGCTGCGCAAATTGCTTGTGTGGCATTACCACACAAGCAATTTGCAACGCGGAAGCCGCGCCCGCGAGACGATGGATAAATGCGCAAATCGTGGCCGCGCAAAGTATACAATCGATTGTGTTCACATGAATTCAGGAGCCGCGCCATGAACAAGACCAAGGTAGACGACATGCTGCTGGAAATGATCACCCCTCGATTGAAGGAAATCGAAGGGCGCTTCAGCGCTGGGCAGGGTTTAACACAGGATGACATCAACACGCTGTTGCTGAAAAGTCAGTACAATCATATCAACCATTTGGATATAAGACTGGATGAAGTCGCGGCCAGCGTGGTGGCGTTGGAAGGCAAGTTTCAGGGGCTGGAAGGCAAGTTTCAGGTATTGGAAAGCAAGTTTCAAACCTTTGCCGCAGAGATGCGAGCGGATTTCGAAAAGCGCATGGGCGCCCTGGAAACGCGTTTTGAGCAAGCACAGGTCAAGATGCAGGAGACGATTATTTCGACGATGAGGTGGTATATTGGCGGAGCGGGTGTGGTGCTGGTGTTGATCAAGGCGCTGGATGTTTTTGTTAAACATTGATAGGGATCGTCTCCTTCCATACCTTGCCTCGCCACAATTTACCGATTTAGCCGCACATCTCGCAGGATGTAATGCAAGGCGCAAATTACGCTGTGTGGCTGTCCCACGGCTGTCGAAATACAGCGCCTTTATTGCGACAGCGCCTTTATTGCGATTTAATAGGGATCAGTTGGCGCGCGGCAACACCAGCAGTGCTTCCAGACCGACGGAAGCAAGATTGCGCAACACCAATTCCCCCCCGTGGGTCTGTGCAATATTCCGCGCAATACTCAGTCCCAGGCCGGTTCCCCCCGTATCCCGGCTGCGCGATTCCTCCAGGCGGAAAAAAGGTTCGAACACGCGTTCGAGCTGGGATTCCGGGATGCCGGGGCCGTGATCCCAAATGCGAATTTCCAGGCGTTTGTCGCTATCCGACAAGACAATATACGCGCACATTCCGTACTTGATGGCGTTGTCGATCAGGTTGCCGAGGCAGCGTTTGAGGGCGTTGGGTGCACCACGGTAAGGACGCGCGACGACGCCGCTAAGGTGGATTTCCTGCCCCATTTCCATCCCGTCGGCCTGGATGCACTCCAGCAAGGCCATGATGTCCACGGGCTGTAGCGCTTCCTGACTGTCCACTCCGCGCATGAAGTCGAGGGTGGTAGCCACCATGGATTCCATTTCCTGCAAATCCTTGTCGAATTTCGCCTTCAACTCGCTATCGTCAAGCAACTCGGCGCGCAACCGCAGGCGGGTGATGGGCGTTTTCAGGTCGTGCGATATCGCGGCCAGGATGCGGGTGCGGTCCTGAATATAGCGCACCAGGCGATTTTGCATGGTGTTAAAGGCTTGCGCCGCGCGGCGCACTTCCGTCGAACCGTGCTCGGCCAGGGGCGGGCGATTGATGTTTTTTCCCAGGTCTTCCGCAGCCTCGGCCAGAACGAACAGGGGGCGCGTCGCCAGACGCACGGCGACGAGCGACAGTACCAGCACCACGATGAGTAAAATGAGCAGATTCGCCAACAGGTGATAAGGCCAGATGAAAGCAATCCGCGGCAAGGTGAATTCAAACCCGGCCCACAGGCCATTATGCAATTGCACCTGCACGATCAGCGCCAGTTCCGGTGGGACAAAGCTCTGCCCGATGGCGCTATCGCTCTGCCATTTCAGATCATGAGGCGGCGCTTTGTCCAGGATGATTTTGTTGGTTGCGATGCGGATAGTGCGGTTTTCCGCAAACCTGCTGCGCAGCAGGTTCTCGAAATCGGACGCCGTGCTGTCGGCAGGAATGGCGCGAGGCTCGCTATCCAATGCAACCCGCAAGTCAGGCGAGCCGAGCGTGCCGAGGAATGCGCGTTGCGCCTCGCTGTCGAGTAAGTCCAGCATGTGAACCCGATCCGCGACACGCTGTGCCACCAGCATAGTGCTGGCGCGATACAGCAGTTTGCCGCGCTCGCGCAAATGAATCGCGGCGCTGATGAGTAGCGCGGTAATCAGGCCGCCGAGCAGGATCAGCACCATCTGGCTGAACAAAGTCTGCTGCGGGAAACGTTTCATTCCATCACCACCTGCGCTACTAGAACATAGCCTTCGCCGCGCACCGTCTTGATAATGGCGGGTTCCTTGGCGTCATCACCCAGCCGGTTGCGCAAGCGGCTGACCTGCACATCGATGCTGCGCTCGAAAGGATCGGCTTCGCGCCCTTGGAGCCAATCCATCAATTGGTCGCGGCTCAACACCCGGTTGGCATGAGTCAGGAATATCTTGAGCAGGCGGTATTCCGCACCGCTCAACGGAATCACCACACCTTCGGGAGAGAGTAGTTGACGCCCATGCACGTTCAGCCGCCTCTCGGCAAAATGAATGCACTGTGCGTCTTCCAGGTTCGCGCTGTCCGGCAGGTTTCTGGCGCGGCGCAACACGCTCTTGATCCGGGCCAGCAGTTCGCGCGGGTTGAACGGCTTGGGCAGGTAGTCATCGGCGCCCATTTCCAGGCCAACGATACGATCCGTCTCATCGCCGCGCGCCGTCAGCATGATGATCGGGATCGACGAACGCGCGCGCAAATCGCGGCACAACACCAAACCGTCATCGCCGGGCAGCATCAGGTCGAGCACGATCAAATCAACCCGTCCCTGGTCGAACGCCGCCCGCATGCCCTTGCCGTCGCCGACAGTGCTTACCTGATAGCCGTTTTTCCTCAGATAGTCGCCCAGCAGGCTACGGATTTCGGCATCGTCGTCCACGACGAGTATGTGATCGTGTGCGGTCATGGCGCCTCTATCCTATTTCTTCGTCACTTCCACCAGTCGGCGCCGTCATATTGTTTTCCAGAAGGCTCATATTGGGTTTTGAGGACATATTTCGGATTGCGGCAGAGACCATTTCAGCCGCAATGACAAAGTACGTCTCCGACACTTTGCATTTTGTATAAACTCGAAAAGACCTGGATAAATGGGCAATTTTTTTCTGAGAATATCTGATGAATTGTCCAGATTTGAAGCAAATAATGCGGTCAAGATGCAGCGTCCCATTCTCGTCCAACCAAACAAATCACCGCCCCAGCCATGTCCTCAACACCCAATATAAGTCTTCCAGAATATCAAAAAGCGAGAATAAGAGCATCCCGCATCGAATTTTATTCTTCAAATATAGCTCTATCCGGGAAACGGTTTGTTACACTTTGTTACAAAACGCTTGCCAGCGTAACGTTCCAGTTACGCAGGAATGTTCTAATTCGGACTGTAATCGATATTACGGGCTAAGGATATGACACAACACAACCGGCGTTACCGCACCAGGCGAATTCGAAGCATTACCATGTTGATCGGCATAACCTTCAGCCTGAGCACAACGGCAGGCGAGTTGGGCGATCTGTTGCAGGCGACCTTGCAACATCCCCAATTGCGCGCGGCAGCCAAGCAGACCGAAGCAGCGCAAGCCCAGAAAGATGCCGCGACGGGACGCTATTTCGGTAGCGCGGTGCTCTCCACCGGTTTGCATCGCTACGAAGACCAGCGCGTGGTGGGTATGTTTACGCCCGGCACGTCGATGGTTCCGCTCATTTCCGAACGCATTGCCCAAACCGGCGTGAGCTACAATTTGCCGGTGGATTTGTTCGGCGTGATTGCCGCCAACAGAAAGCGCGCGCAATATGATCTGGTCGCCAGCGAATTGGCTACCCGCCAGCAAACCCTGCTCAAGCTGCATCAGGCGGCCAACGCCTACCTCACCCTGCAAGCCTTGCGCCGACAAGGCGAGGCGCTGGCATCCGCTCGCAAGCGGGTGGACGCCACCTATCAGCGCGTTCGGAAAGAAGTCGAACTGGGTAAAACGGCAGGCGTGGATGCCCGTTATGCCGAAAGCGAACTGGCGCGTTTTGCCGCCGACGAAGCCGTGCTTGGCGGCGCGGTGGCACAGGCGCAAGCCGATCTCGCCGAGGCCGGCGGACTAGAGAAATTCCTGCCGAGTGCAAATGAAATTCATGTGCCTGCCTGGGATACCCCATCCGACGCCACCTTACCCGTGCAAATCGCCCAGGCTCGCCATCAGTCGGCGCAGGCTCAAGCCGAGGAAAGCCGCCGTGCCTTGCTGCCGTCCGTCAGCGTGGACGCCAATTATTACCGCAACGGCGCACCCGGCGGCGATCACCGCGACACTTGGGCGGTGGGCGGGGTGCTGAGTCTGCCCTTGGGTATTCCCCAATACAGCCAGGCGCAAGCGCAAAAATTGACCGCCATGGCTGCCGTCGAACAAAGCGAAGCCGCCAAACGCGAAAGCGCCCGCCAGCTTGTCAGCCTGCGCGCCGCCTACGATGCGGCGCTGGCGGATGCCGCCGCAATGGAAAAAGAAATCGCCTATCGTGAACAGGTAGCGCAAGTACAAGTGGAAATGCAGCGGCTTGGCAACCAAACCCTGGAGAATTTATTTCGCCACGAGCGCGACCTGCTCGACGCCCGCTATCGCCTGGCGCAAGCCAAAGCGCGCGCCGCTGCCGCGTGGTCCGCCACCCAGGTCATCATTGGATTGCCCGCCGAAACCTATATCGCCAGAATGGATGAAAAATTAAAAAAATAGCCATTGTCCTGTTGATCGCTGCCGCCGTGATCGGCGGCGGCGCTTGGTTGCTCAACGGCAAAAGCCAGCGCCACGGCCACGAAATGCCACCGACACTGTTACCGGTGGTGGTCGAGGCCAAGCGCTTATCCGTGGGTCACACGCGCCTGACCCGGCCCGTCGTGGCGGAGGTGCAGGCATTGCGCGACAGCGTGGTGTCCAGCCGCATGACGGCTTACGTCACGGCGTTGCCGCTGTTCGAAGGCGAGCGTTTCAAAAAGGGAGCCATCCTGGTCAGGCTGGACGTGAGCCAGGCGGATGCCGACTTGCAGCGCAGCGAGGCGGTTCTGGCGCAAAGTCGCTTGCAGGAAGGCACGCTGGCAGCGGAGCTGGCAGCCGCCGAGAGCAACCTGAAGGCCGAGGAGGAACGCACCCGGCGCGTGCAAGCACTCTACAAAATCCAGGGAGTGTCGCTGGAGCAGGTGCAATCCGCTGAAGCCGCGCTGGCCGCCATGCGCGCGCGCCACGCCGCAGCCGGCGCGGCGATGCAGGGTTATAAATCGTTGCTGCAATCCAACCACGCCGCAGTTTCGGCGGCGCGTGAAAACCTACGCTACGGTGTGCTGACCGCCCCGTTCGACGGCGTGGTCAGCCAGCGCTTGGCACAGCCGGGAGATTTGGTCACACCCGGCAAACCCTTGCTCAAGATCACCGACACCGCCGCCGGGGTGCGTTTGCTGGTCAACCTGCCGGAAACGCTGCAAGCTGCTGGTTTACGCATCGGCGATCAAATGCTGCCGTTGCGTCCGTGGCCGGAAGCCGGGGCGCAAGGCTTGCGCCGTTTCGAGGCGCGCAGCCAGGATGCAGCGCTGCTGCCGGGATCTCGCATCGACGCCCAACTGGTGGTGTTTCGTTCGCCGGAGGCTGTGTTGCTGCCGCGTGTATGCCTGTTAAACGACGACGGCCACAGTGCGACGGTGCTGGCGCTCAAGGAAAATGGCTCCAAGGAGATGCCGACTCACCCGGCGGAGCATAAACCGGAACATCCGCCCGAACACGCCGGACAGCACCATCAGAAGCACGAAGATCAACCACCGGCTCACGCGATGGCGCCGCCGACGGCGGAAGGCAGGCATCACCATAAACCGCAAAGTGCCGGGCAGATCGAAACGCTACGCATCGCGTTTGCCGCCCAAGGCGAGGAAGGCATGGTCGCCAACGACACAGCGCTGGACGGGCGGCGCGTGGTGTGCGCCAGCCCGGATATTTTGTCGCGTCTGGTGGCCGGTGCGCCGTTCACGCTTCAGCCCGGCGAAAAATAGATCATGCTGTTCCGATACTTTCACGGGCGACCGCTGCTGCTCAACGTAATCCTGATTATCGCTTCTATTCTCGGCGTTATCGGCTATCTCAAGATGCCGCGCAACATGTATCCCGATGTCGAGCGCCCCCAAGTCACCGTGATAACCCAATTGCCCGGCGCTTCCGCGCAAAGCGTGGCGCAGAAAGTGACGCGCCAGATCGAGCAGGAACTGTATTCGCTGAGTAAGGTGCGCGACGTGCAGAGCACCAACAAGAACGAGGCGTCCATCGTCCGCGCCGAATTCGAATACGAGAAGGGGTTGGATGCCGCGCTGCTCGACGTGAACAACGCCCTTTCCAGGGTGCGCGCCAAGCTGCCGACGGACGCGCCGCCCTCGTCGGTGTATGCGGTCGGCGCGTTCACCAATCCGGTGATGGTGCTGACGCTCTCCCCCAAACCCGGCAACAGCCTGACTCTGGCGCAAATCCGTCTGCTGGCGGAAAACGACGTTCGCGCCGCGCTGGTCACCCAGCCCAATGTCGCCAACGTGGAAATATTCGGCGGTTATGAGCCGGCGGTGCGAATCGAGTTCGATCCGCTCAAGCTGGCGCGATTGCGTATCAGCCAGGCGCAATTGCAGGAGTTGCTCGGCAAAATAAACCGCGATTGGCCGCTCGGCAACCTGCTGGGCAAGGGCGGCAGCCATACCCTGACCATCTACGGCGAGCGCGCCGAAATCGAAAACCTGCGCCTGCTGCCGCTCACCCGCGACGTGAAATTGGGCGACGTAGCCGAGTTGAACCTGTCCCACGCCGACCGCTATTCCGCTTACCACGGCAACGGCCAGCCCGGCATCGCGGTGGCGGTGCTGCGCGCACCGGGCGCGCCGGTGCAGGCCGCCATCGACGATGCTGAAAAAATGCTGCCCGCGCTTAAGGCGCACTACCCGCAAATCAACTTTGCCGTCAGCGACACCCAAGGCGAATTGATCCAGATTTCCAACGACAACATGCTCAAGGCGCTGATCGACGCGATTATATTCACCAGCCTGGTGATCCTGCTGTTCCTCGGCAACTGGCGCGCGGTCGCCACCGCCTTGGTCAGCATCCCGCTGGTGTTTCTGGTGACGCTGGCAATCCTGTGGATGCTCGGCAAGGAACTCAACATCCTGGTGATGACCGGCATCATCCTGGCGCTGGGAATGTTGGTGGACGATGCGGTGGTGGTGCTGGAAAACATCGAACGGCATCTGGGCGAACTGCATGAAGACATGCAAACGGCAGTACAAAAAGGCACGGAAGAAGTGCTCTACCCGGTATTCGTCGGCACCCTGGCGACGGCGGTGGTGATCTCCCCGCTGATGTTCGTCGGCGATTTCCCGCAACAGGTTTACAAGCACATGATACTCACCGTGGTGATCGCGGTGTTCGTCTCCTACTTCATCGCCGTGACCTTCATCCCGCGCCTGTCGGCATTCTGGTATCGCAACGGCCTGCCGCAAAAAAACCGCTTCGAGCAGGCGCTGGAAAGCCTTTACCACCGCACCTTTGCGCCGGGCGTAAAGCTCTATACCGGATTGCTCGGCTTCGCCTTTCAGGGCGGCAGCGTGCGCCGTCTGTTGCTGGTGATCCCGCCGTTCGCGCTGCTGGTGTTCAGCTTCAACACCATTATTCCTATCATCGGCAAGGAAGCCATGCCGCCAATGGACACCGGCAACGTGCGGATGCATGTGCGCTTCAGCGCCAACCAGCCGGTAGAGGTCGCCGAAGCGCGGCTCAAGGAATTCGAGGCGCGCCTGATGCAGGATAAACGGGTCAAGCGGGTCAGCGCCATTTTCGGTTCCGAGGCCGGGGTAATCTCGCTCGGCTCCGGCCAATTGCCCGCCGAAGCCACATTTAACATCACCTACGTGACTCGCCTGGAGCGCGAGGCAACCAGTTGGCAAATCGAGGCCGACCTGCGCCGCCAAGTGGCCGCGCTGCCGGGCGTAACGGTGGCGGATGCGTTCGATTCCGGCGCCACCGCGCTATCCACCATCAAAGCGCCGGTCGATCTGCGCCTATACGCCGACGACTGGCGCTTGCTGCCGGTCGCCGCCGAGCGCGTTAAAACGGCGCTGCAAGGCGTGCCGGGGCTATCTTCGGTTTCCACCACCTGGGACGGCTACACAGCGGAAATCAGCCTGGTGCTGGACGAAAACAAACTGCGCGCGCTGGGGCTGACACCGGATGCAGTGATGGCCCAGTTGCCCCTGAAAGGCGCGCCGCAAGCCACCTTGAGCAAACTGCCGACAGTCGGCGCGCTGCCGCTACGCAGTTATTTCGCCGAACCTTATCGCTCCGACCCGCAAGCCCTGACCTTACTGCCGATTCCGCTGGCGGACGGCGCCTCGGTTGCGCTCGGCGAGATCGCCCGCTTCGTCGAGCAACCGGGATTGGCGCTGCTGACCACCGACGCGCTACGTTACAGCGCCGACGTGCTGGCCTACCGCAACACCATGCCGGTCAGCATCCTTAGCGAAAATGCGCAAGCCGCCGCGCGCCAAGTGCTGCCCGCCGGAGTGAGCATGAGCGACGAGGGCGACAACGGCGCCGGCGGCCATTCCACCAAACGCATGATGGTGGGACTGGCGGTCGGCGTGCTGCTATTATTCGGCGTGCTGGTGCCAGCCTACGGCAGCACGACGCTAGCGCTGCTGTCCATCCTGATCCTGCCGCTGGCGGCCATCGGCGCGATCTGGGGACTGCTGGCGTTCGACAAAGCGCTGGGCATGCCCGCCACGTTGGGCATCATCCTGCTGTGCTCAATCATCATCAAGAACTCCATCCTGATGGTGGATTTCATCCAGGAACGCCGCCGCGAAGGAATGGATGCCTACAGCGCCGCGCTCGGCTCGGTGCAATTGCGCTACCGTCCGATTCTGATGACCGCCTTCGGCACCATCGCCGGCATGATCCCCATCGCGATGCAACGCGCCATCGGCCTGGAACGCATGTCGCCGCTGGCGGTCGCGGCCATCGGCGGGCTGCTGCTGGGCACCGTGCTGAGCTTGTTTTATCTGCCGCTGCTGTATGTTTGGGTGATGGGGAAGATGCGGCGATAACCAACTATTTCGGTTTCGGCATGGCATTTTATCTGCCGAAATCTTGAAATTGGTCTACAGTGGGATTTGTTTAACGAAGGGAGCCACATCATGAGCTTGGTACGTGCGGAACAACTGGTAAAGACTTACCGGATGGGCGATGTGGAGGTGCAGGCGCTGAAAGGAGTGGATTTTTCCATCGAGCCGGCTTCTTTCGTCGCGTTTGTCGGCCCGTCGGGGAGCGGCAAGAGCACCCTGCTCAACCTGATCGGTTGCCTGGATCATCCCTCTTCGGGCAAATTGACCGTGCTGGATACCGACGTGGACACGCTCAACCAACGTAGCGGCGCCGCATTTCGCGGCCGGCACATCGGCTTTGTGTTCCAGGATTTCAACCTGATTCCGGTGCTCACCGTTTATGAAAACATCGAATATCCGCTCATCATGGTGCAGGAGTGGCCGGCGCCCAAGCGACGGGAGCAGGTCATGCGGCTATTGGAGGCGGTCGGCATGGCGGATCAGGCCGATAAGCGACCGGATCAGATTTCCGGCGGGCAGAAGCAGCGGGTGGCGGTGGCGCGCGCCCTGGTCGCCAATTCCAAGCTGGTGCTGGCGGATGAACCGACCGCCAACCTCGACCACGACACGGCCTACCGCATCCTCGAACTGATGAAGAAAATGCGCGACGAATTCGGCACGACCTTCGTCTTTTCCACCCACGATCCGAAAATCATGTCCGAGGCCGAGGTGACTTTCACCCTGGAAGACGGCAAGGTTCAGCAAGAACAAACGGGAGGCAATCATGCTTAACGTACTCAAAATCGCCGCCAGAAATCTGGCGCGCTACCGCCGCCGCACCCTGCTCACTTCGCTGCTGATCGTCATCGGCATGGTGGCGGTGTTGTTGTTCGTCGCCATCACCGGCTCTTTCAAGGCGATGATGATAGGCCAGTTCACCGATTCCGTGCTGGGTCATATGGAAATACACCGCAAGGGTTACGTCGCCTCCATTGACAATCTTCCCCTTAACCTCAATATCAAGGCCGGCATGGTCGGCAAGATCGAGGAAGTGCTGAAGCGAATGGATGCGATCGAGGCGTATTCCCCACGCGTCAAGCTCGGCGCGATGTTCAGCAATTTTGTCGAAACCACCAGCATCCGTATCAACGGCATCGACCCGCAACGAGAGGCCGCCACCACGCCTTTGATGCCCGGCAGATTGATCGAAGGGGCAAAAGGCGGCGCGCTGCTGAGTAAGGGAGAAGTCCTGATCCCGGCGTTGCTTGCCAAGGGGATGCAGGTGAAGGTGGGCGACACGGTGGTGCTGGTCGCCACCAACCGGGACGGCTCGGTCAACGGCAAGACTTTCAAGGTCAAAGGGGTGATGGAGGGCGTTACCGGCCCCGGCGGTCGGGACGGCTATATCCATGTGGACGATGCGCGCGAACTGCTGCGCATGAAAGAGCCGGAGATTAGCGAAATCGCCATCCGCCTGAAAAATCCCGCACAACTTGACAGGGTTTCCGCCCAATTGGCGCGCGAACTTGCCCCCTTCACCAACAAGGAAGGCAAGCCGATGCTCGAAGTTCACACCTGGGCTGACCTCTCGCCTTTTTCCAATATTGCCCGGATGATAGACATCATGACCGTATTCATCAAGATCATGCTGGTTTCCATCGTGCTGGTCAGCGTCATGAACGTGATGGTCATGGCGGTCTACGAGCGCATTCGCGAAATCGGCACGATTTCCGCCATCGGCACCCCGCCCGGAAAAATCCTGGCGTTGTTCCTGAGCGAAGGGTTATTGCTGGGACTGGCGGGAACAGCGGCAGGAACTTTGATTAGCCTTGCCGTAATCCAGGCCTTGAACATCTGGAAAATCACCTTTTCCTTCGGCATCCAAAAAAACCTGCTGTTGACGCCGGCTATCCATGGCGGAGACGTAGCCGCCATCGCCGCCATGGTGGTGGTCGTGGCGACCCTGGCGAGCCTCCAACCCGCCTGGAAAGCCTCCCGGATGGACCCTATTGCGGCCTTGCGCCATGTTTAATCCATAAGGATAACGCCCATGAAAAAACTTCTGTATGTGATTCTATGCCTGCTGGCCGCGCCGGCGCTGGCGCTCGACGGCGCCCAGATTCTGCAAAAGGTGGACCGCAACCTGGAGCCGGAATCCTATGAAATGCTGCGCAAACTGATCAACGTCGAGCCGGACGGCAGCCGCAAGGAATATGTGCTTTATTCCGTGAAGAAAGGCCGCGACAAGCTGGTGGCGCTGTTCCTCGCCCCGGCCAGCGACAAGGGGCGCGCCACGTTGCGGCTGGGCGACAACATGTGGCTCTACATCCCCGAGGTAGGTAAACCGATACGCATTACCAGCCTGCAATCGGTGATCGGCGGGGTGTTTAACAATGCGGACATCCTGCGCCTCGATTACACGGTCGAATACGACGTGGAAAACACCGAAGAGCAGAAGGACGCCTATGGGCTCGCGCTCAAGGCCAAGACCGGCGATGTCGCCTACGACCGCCTCAAGATGTGGGTGGACAAAAAAGCCCTGTTGCCGTTGACCATCGAGTGCTATGCCGCCAGCGGGCTATTAATCAAGACGCTGCATTTCAAGGACATCAAGGATTTCGGCGGCGGCATCAAACGCCCCGCCACCCTTGAGACGGATAGCCCGCTCCACAAGGGCTACAAGTCGGTGATGCTGTATTCCCAGATCAAAAAGCGCGATTTCAAGGATGAGGTGTTCACGCTGAATTACTTGCCGCGTGTCGAAGACTTGCGCAAATGAGGTTGCGCTGGATTCTATTATGGGCGGCTGTTATCCTGGCTGCGCCTGCATCGGCGGAAGAATATGCCTTCGACGCAGCGGAATTCGAAAAAAAGCCTTTCGAGCTGGGCGGCTACGTCGAACTGAAACAGGACCAATTCCAACTTAACCGCAACGCCGCATTTTATAAGCTCGGCTACTACCGTCTCGACCAGAGAGACACGCTGGAGCGCACCACCGGCGCCCTTGAACTGACCGGGAAATATACCCAGGGAAGCGCCACCTTCAACTTCCGTGGACATACGGATGCAACACAGGATAACCTGGCCTCCGCGCAGGAAAATCGCGTTTATGAAGCTTATGCGTCCTTCAAGCCCGACCCTGGCTTCACGCTGGACTTAGGCAAGAAAACCCTGCGTTGGGGTAAAGGCTACGCCTGGAGTCCGGTCGGTTTCGTCGAGCGCCCCAAAGACCCGAACGACCCGGAACTCTCTCGGGAAGGCTACACCGTGGCCGCCGCCGATTTCATCCGAAATTTCGACGGACCGTTAAAAACGCTCGCATTGACGCCGCTATTGCTACCGGTGGGCGCGGATGTCAATAGCGATTTCGGCAAGCCGGGCCACGTCAATGTGGCTGCCAAGCTGTATTTTCTCTACCGCGACACCGACATCGACCTGGTTTATCTGGGTCGGGGCAGCCGGACGCCGCGTTTCGGCATGGATTTCTCGCGCAACCTGACGAGCAACCTGGAAATCCACGGCGAATGGGCGCGCATTACCGATGCCGAACAAAAAGTGACGAACGCGTCCGGCGTCACGACCACCCAACAGGGAAATGTCACCAGTTCTCTGTTGGGGATGCGCTACCTCACTGAAAACGACACCACCGCCATCCTGGAGTATTACCGTAATGGCACCGGCTACACACAAAGCCAGATGAACGATTTTTACCGTTTCGTCGATAACGGACTATCCCAGTTTCAGACTACCGCCGGCGATGTGCTGCTGCAACGGGCGCTCAATCTTTCCCAAGCCGGTTACGGGCGCCCCAACCCGATGCGCAATTACGTTTACGCAAGGATCAGCCGGAAAGAGCCGTTCGACGTCCTGTATTTCACGCCGTCCGTTACCGCAATCATGAATCTCGACGACAGGAGCTATTCGATTACCCCGGAACTGCTATACACCGGGATAACCAATCTGGAACTACGATTCAGGCTCTATGCATTGAATGGCGACACCCAAACAGAGTTCGGCGAAAAGCAGAATTTGCGCAGGATGGAGTTGTTTACCCGTTATTATTTTTGACACACTTTGCCACATGGGCTTCCTATATTGGCATTTCCCTGTTTCTGGGGTGCATACTTGGCTATGGCTGCCGCCGCTGGTGGCGTTCGTTCTGTCCCTTTTCTGCTCCATGGTCGGCATCTCCGGCGCTTTCCTGCTGATGCCGTTCCAGATGAGCGTGCTGGGATATGTTCACCCCTCCGCCAGCGCCACCAATCTGGTGTTCAACCTAGAAACCTCTGTTGACCGCTTGCCAAGATGTGTAACATGATGGCGTTAAACAACTTTGTCATATATTTCGCGTGTACCCGTTTGGTGAGAACGCAAAATCGATGACAAAGCTGTTTAGAGCCACCATGTTACACATCTTGGCAAGCGGTCAACGGAGGTTTCTAGGTTCAAGCTATTCGTCGGATGCGTGCTGTTGTTCCTGAGCTGGCGGCTGCTGGCGGAATTCGCGCCGTGGGCGGCACGCGGCGGGGCACCGACGGTGGATATGGCGCTACGCATCCGGCATGTCGGCTATCGGCGGGTGGCATTCACCTTTCAGGGACAAGAACACGGTTTCAGCACGCCTGCCATGTTGGCTTTGTCCCTGGTGGTGGGCATTATCCTAGAAACCTCCGTTGACCGCTTGCAAAGATGTGTAACATAATGGTTCTAAACAGCTTTTTCATATATTTCATGTGTGCCCGTTTGGTGAGAGCGCTACGGGCTGGATTGCACGGTTTTCCG
>JBAYVP010000071.1:0-17589 GCA_041674485.1 Sulfuricellaceae bacterium | reverse complement strand
TTCACCCGTTTGGTGAGAGCGCTACGGGCTGGATTGCACGGTTTTCCGGGCGCATGGCGGCGTTGCAACTACAAGAGAAGAGAATGGAACAACCATTCTTCGTCGTTGCGCCTCTTGTGCCCAAGCCGTAGGCTGTCGGGTATGCCCTGCACCCGGAAAACCGCACACTCCAGCCCGTTCAACTGAGCTTTCTAGGTTGAAAGGGGTGGAAGGCGCCGCCCGCGTTTTCTACTGTACGCAGGTAGGGAAGCGCATCGTAATGCTGCACAGCTTTATCAAAAAGACGCAGAAAACCCCGCCCAATGAGCGGAGGGTTGCCGAAACCCGTTTGAAGGAGATTAAAAATGTTGCCTGACGACACCCACGACAAAATGATTGCAAAATGGATGCAAAACCCCGCCATTCGGGCGGAGGTGGAGCGATTGGAGCGCGAGGAAATGCCGATGCTGGACGCTATCCTGGCGGCGCGCAAGGCCGCCGGCCTGACACAGGCGCAAGTGGCGGAGCGCATGGGCACCAAGGCGCCCGCCGTCGCCCGGTTGGAAAACGCGTTAATCACCGGTGCACCGTCGCCGTCTCTCGCCACGCTACGCAAATACGCGGCGGCGCTGGGTAAGAAGTTGGAAGTGCGGCTGACTTAGAGGCTTGAGCCGGGTGGATCGAAAGACCCATGCACGGTTCTTAGGGGGCTGGGCGCGGGTAACCGCGCCGGGCTACCCGGCAGGAACGAGGCGCATCGATCGCGATATTCCATGCCTTCCGCGATTGATGCGCCTCCTATCGTCGGCACATCCTACGGCCATGGCTGTTTGCGAGCGAATGACCACGCCGTAGGATGTGCCGGGGAACGAGGCGCATCGGTCGCGGTGTTCCATGCCCTCCGCGATTGATGCGCCTCCTGTCGTCGGCACATCCTACGGCCATGGCTGTTTGTGAGCGAATGACCACGCCGTGGGATGTGCCGAGGAACGAGGCGCATCTGTCGCGATATTCCATGCCCTCCGCGATTGATGCGCCTCCTATCGTCGGCACATCCTACGGCCATGGGTGTTACGAGCGAATGACCACGCCGTAGGATGCGCCGGGGAACAAGGCGCATCGGTCGCGATATTCCATGCCCTCCGCGATTGATACGCCTCCTATCGTCGGCACATCCTACGGCCATGGCTATTTGCGAGCGAATGACCACGCCGTAGGATGTGCCGAGGAACGAGGCGCATCGGTCGCGGTATTCCACGCCTCCCGCGATTGATGCGCTTCGTACCTCAGCACATCCTACGACCCTGCCCAGGCCGCGCGGATGCAAAAATCGCGCCGAAAAAGCCGCCTGCGGCGGCGGGGGAAGTCTCCCCCGCACCCCCTCCAGAGTCACAAGATCAGAGTATCGGAGTCCAGAGTGACGGAGGGCAGAGGAGCTAAACAGGGGAAGAACGCAACACCACACGAAAACCGAGATTGCCGCTACGGACGACGGGACGATTCCAGTTGCGAAAGGCACAGCGAGCGTAGTCAGGACGAGAGCCCCAACCACCGCCGCGCACGACCCTACCGCCATCAATACCTAATTCCTCGCGCCCGTCGCCAGGATCATAGGGGTATTCCTTATAAAGGCTGCGCGTCCACTCCCAGACATTGCCTGCCATATCCAGGCAGCCATAGGGGCTGGCGCCGTTCGGGAAAATACCGACAGGGGTGGTGTCGCCGAATCCCGATTCCCTTACATTGCAGCGCGCCGCATCGAACACCTCGCCCCACGGGTATTGGCGCGCATCGTCCGCGCCGCGCGCGGCCTTCTCCCACTGCGCCTCGCTAGGCAGCGCTACCGGCTTGCCTATGGCCTCGCCCAGCCAGCGGCAATAGGATTGCGCGTCATGCCAACTAGCACCAACCGCAGGATGGCTTTCCTTGCCGCGCGGCGGGCGCTTGCCGTTCCAATATTTTGGCGGCTCATACCCGCTTGCCTGCACGAACAGTTGATATTGCGCATTGGTGATAGTCACCCGCGAGATCGCATAATTCAGCAAAGTCACACGATGCGCCTCATAGGTTTCTCCCATGATGAACTCGCCTTGCGGGATGTTGACCCACTCCGGTTCGCCGTAGGGCAGGCTCCAAAAGCGGTTGCCGCCGATCTTGCCCAGTGCTTCGGCTGCCGCGATGCGCCGTTTGGTGGCGGTTGCGGCGCTGATGCCGCGCGTGATTGGCGTAATCAATGCGGCGAATCGCCCGCGCGCAACAGGCGCTTCCAATTCGCTTTGCAAACGGGTGCGCAGTTCGGTTTCCAGGTCGCCGACGATGCGGTTTGCGCCTGCGTCGCGCACGCATTCGGCGGCCAGCACCAGGTTGTGATGCGGCTCCGGCTCTTTCACGGCGGCGGCGATGGCGCGGATCAGGCGCGTGGTTTTTTCCTTGCTTTGCGTGCTGAGGCAGCCCGCTTCGAGCAGGATCACTTCGCGCCACCATTCGTGGGCGCTGCGTTGCAGGGTGTATGCCACGTAGTCGTCGCGCCCGGCGATGCACAGCGCCGCCAGATATTCCTGAAAGGTCAGGTGCGAGAAGGCGTAGCTGCCCTCGGCGCGGGCGATCAATAAGCCGGTGCGTTCCTGGATGACGTTAAGGAAGCGCGTCACCGTCGCTTCCAGTTCGCGCGGGTCGGTCACCGCATCGCCCAGTTGTTGCGCCAGGATTTCGCGCAAGGGTTCGGCGTCGATTTCCTTGATGTTCCGCTCGTGCATGGCAAGCGCCAGGTGTTGCAGCACCAGCCGCCGGTCGCTGATGTCGAACGGACGGTTGTTAAGGATTAACGATTCCTGCACGCCGCGCGCTTCGTCCCACTTGCCCAGCAGCACATCGACGGCTTCCTGGTAAAGTTCGGCGCGGCGATCCGGCAGTTTGACGCGGTCGCGGTGGATGAGCGCGATGACGGTGAGCATTAGCGGATTAATCGCCAGTTCGCGCACACGCTCGTTTTTTTCGATGGCGTCCAGCAGTTGCCGGGTTTGCTGCGCGGCGTAAGTTTCGGCGCTGTCGCCGACCCCTTTTTGCCCAATGGCTATCAGGCGATGCCATTGCGACAGGAAGGTTCTCACGTCCTCCAGCGTAAAATCGCGCACCGTGGCAACGGCGAAATTTTCGGTTAATTGCGCGGCATCCGTGTAGCCGACGATGCGGCTGGTGACGATATAGCGGCAAAGCGGATAAGCGCGGGCGAAGGCATCCACCAGTCGGGAGACGCGCCGCCGTAGCGTCGGATCCGCCACTTCGTCCAGCCCGTCGAGCATGACTACGGCGCGCCCGCTGTTCAACCATGTGTCGAAGAAATCGGCGGGGACTTCGATGCGCTCGTTTTTCAGGGTTTGCACCAGGAACTGCAACAGAATCGCGTGTCCCTCGGTGCCATCGTCATGGTGGCGGTGTTCCCTCAGGTAGCTGCCGATTTGGCGTAGCGCGAGGAGGATGGGCAGCGCGCCGCTCTCGTTGAGGCCAAGCTCTTCGCGGGTACGGCTTGCGCCATCGGCGAGGTCGCGCGCATACAGCAGCGCGAGGTAGCGCAGCAGCGTGGTTTTGCCGCTGCCGGGGTCGCCGAGCACGACCAGACGCCGGTGCTCCGCCAGCGCTGCGTCCACTGTGACGTGGGCGGTGTCGGCTTGCGCCATGGGGTCTTTTCCGCGATGCGCTTCGCCGGGCGCCAGCCGCGCTTCGCAGGCCAGCCAATCGGTTGCGGTGCGTTGCGCGTGGTGGCGCGTGGCGCGCAAGGTCACGTAGATACGGTCCAGTTCGATGCTGACCAGCTTGCCGCCGGAGCGGATGCCTTGCAATTGCAGGTAGCGGCACTGGCTTATCAAGTGTTGCAGGTAGCGCCCGAGCGCGCTTTGACGATCCACTGCGGTCATTGTGACGGGCGCATCTCCGATGACGATGGTGGCGCCTTGTTCGGCATAGATGATTTGCGCACCTTCGGAGGCGGTGATCTTTTGACCGGTGTCGATAGAGCCATTGTTGTCATGTTCGACGACAACGCCGCCCGCGCCGATTGCCTGCGCGTCTTGTCCTTGGGCAAGCGCGCCGTCGCCCGCCAATATCCCGCCCGTCGCCGCGTCGAACGTGGCTTGGTCGATTACGCCGTTTTTGAGCGCGGCCTGGAGTTGTTGGAGGGGCGTTGGCATGGTTATTCCCAGTTAATACCGTAGGCTGGGGTGAGGTACGAACCCCAGCATGACTGGGTGGATGAATCTGCTGGGGTTCGCATACTCACCCCAGCCTACGCTTGCTACCTTATTTTTAATCACAAACGCAACGGAGCCTATCAAACTATCCGTCTGATAGGCTCCGGCTTGTCGTCAGCCACCCGTTCTACACTTGGTGTTTCAACTGCTCCAGGATCGCCGGGTTTTCCAGGGTGGATATATCCTGGGTGATTTCCTCGCCCTTGGCGATGGCGCGCAGCAGACGCCGCATGATTTTGCCGGAGCGGGTTTTGGGCAGGTTGTCGCCGAAGCGGATTTCGTCGGGCTTGGCGATGGGGCCGATTTCCTTGGCGACCCAGTTGCGCAGTTCCTTGGCGATGGTTTTTGCTTCTTCGCCTTCGGGTCTATGGGCTTTCAGCACGACGAACGCGACTACTGCTTCGCCTTTGATGTCGTGCGGTTTGCCTACTACGGCGGCTTCCGCCACCAATGGGTTGGCCGCCAGCGCCGATTCGATTTCCATGGTGCCGAGGCGGTGGCCGGAGACGTTGAGCACGTCGTCGATGCGCCCCATGATCCAGAAGTAGCCGTCCAGATCGCGGTTGGCGCCGTCGCCGGCGAGATACAGTTTGCCGCCCAGGTCTTCGGGGAAGTAGCTCTTTTTGTAGCGCTCGGGGTCGCCGTAGATGGTGCGTATCATCGACGGCCACGGGCGCTTGATCACCAGGAAGCCACCCTTGCCTTTTTCCACTTCAACGCCGGTTTCATCGACGATGGTTGCCATGATGCCGGGCAGCGCCATGGTGCAGGAGCCGGGTTTGAGTCCGTGGACGCCGGGCAGCGGGGTGATCATGTGGCCGCCGGTTTCGGTTTGCCACCAGGTGTCGGCGATAGGGCAGCGCGATTGGCCGACTACGGTGTAGTACCACATCCAGGCTTCCGGGTTGATCGGTTCGCCCACTGATCCCAGCAGGCGTAAGGAGGAAAGGTCGTGTTGCTTGGGCAGGTCGGCGCCCAGTTTGATCAGGGAGCGGATCGCGGTCGGCGCGGTGTAGAAAACCGAGACTTTGTGCTTTTCTATCATTTTCCAGAAACGCGACGCATCGGGGTAGGTGGGGATGCCTTCGAATACGATTTCCGTGCCGCCGGCTGCCAGCGGGCCGTAGGTGACGTAGGTGTGGCCGGTGATCCAGCCCACGTCGGCGGTACACCAGAATACGTCGTTGGGTTTCAGGTCGAAGGTGCTGAGCATGGTGTTGACGGCATGCAACAGGAAGCCGCCGGAGGAATGCTGCACGCCCTTGGGCTTGCCGGTGGAACCCGAGGTGTAGAGGATGAACAGCGGATGCTCGGCGCTCACCCATTCCGGTTCGCAGGTGTCGGCCTGGCTGTCGGCGATGTCACTCCACCACAGGTCGAGCTTGGCGTTCCACGCCACGTCGCCGCCGGTGCGCCGATGCACGACGACGTTCTGGACGCACTCGCAGCCGCCCATGGTTAGCGCTTCGTCCACTGCCGGTTTCAACGCCATTGCCTTGCCGCCGCGAAACTGGCCGTCGGCGGTGATGATGAGTTTAGCGCCGGCATCGATGATGCGCTCGTGGATGCTTTTCGCGGAAAAGCCGCCGAACACCACCGAGTGGATCGCGCCGATGCGGGCGCAGGCCTGCATCGCCACCACGGCTTCTATGCTCATCGGCAGGTAGACGATGACGCGGTCGCCTTTGGCAACACCCAGCGATTTGAGCGCATTGGCGAATTTGCAGACGCGGTGGTAGAGGTCCCGGTAGGTGGCCTGGGTGACGCTGCCGTCGTCCGCTTCGAATATAATTGCGACTTTGTCCGCCTGGGTGGCGAGGTGCTTGTCCAGGCAGTTGTAGGAAACGTTCAGTTCGCCGTCCTCGAACCATTTGTAGAAGGGCGCGTTGCTTTCGTCCAGCACTTTGGTGAAGGGTTTCTTCCAGACCACCAGGTCGCGCGCCAGTTTGGCCCAGAAGCCTTCGTAGTCCTGGTCGGCTTGCGCGCACAGGCGATTGTAATCCTCCATGCCAGACACGTTGGCCTGGGCTTTGAACGCCGCGCTGGGTTCGAACACACGGGTTTCATTCATTACCGATTCGATATCCGCCATTTTTCCTCCTCAACTGGTATTTTTGTTACGATACGATCAGGACCGTTAATTTGCCGGAAGCCAGAGGCTAGGGGCTAGAGGCTAGAGGCTAGTAAAACCTGGCGCATGGCGCCGACATCCACTAGCCTCTAGCCTCTAGTCCCTAGCCTCTTAAGTAATCCGGGACTTCGCGGATGATAAATCTTTTACCATCCACTTACCATATCCTCAATCCGGCAGCCCATTATAAGCAGGATAAATTTGTTCTCGGAGAAATGTAGGGTGGATAAACGTAGCGCATCCACCTTTCTACGCCGGTTCGGTGGATGCGCTACGCTTATCCACCCTACGGCTTGTCCGAGATTCATGAATGCTAGGCATCATTGATTTTCATCATGAATTTCTGAGAACAAATTTACCCTGCCATTACATTATAAGCGCTCTATATTACTTCCTTCTTACAAATCAGGACATCCCATGCCGCACCCGCAAACCGACGCCATTATCGCAAAAGCCCTGCACCTCAGCCATTTCGCCCGGCGGCTGGCGGAAAGCTCCGCAGCGTTGAAAGACAGCCTCGCCGCAAAACTGGATATACCTTGGACTGCCGAGGAGATGTTATCCGTCTTGACTGCCGACGCCATCCCGGACGAAAGCGCGCTGAAAAAGGCGCTGCGCCGGCTGCGCAACCAGGTCATGCTGCGCCTGATCGCGCGCGACCTGGGCGGGCTTGCCGACCTGCGCGAGGTGATGGCCACCGCCTCGCTGCTGGCTGAGACCACTCTGCGTTTCGCGCTCACGCGGCTCGACGGCTGGCTGCGCGCGCAATACGGCGCGCCGCTGGGCGAGGATGGCGGCAATGAGCAGGATTTGATTGTGATCGGCATGGGCAAGCTCGGCGGCTTTGAGCTTAACGTTTCCTCCGACATCGATCTGATTTTCGCTTACCCCGAGGAAGGCCGCACCAACGGCGCGCGCGCACTCAGCAATCACGAATATTTTTCTCTGTTGGGCAAGAAGCTGATCCAGGCGCTCAACGACAATACTGAGGACGGTTTCGTTTTCCGCGTCGATATGCGGTTGCGCCCTTATGGGGATTCCGGCCCGCTGGTGGCCAGTTTCGCGATGCTGGAGGAGTATTACCTGACTCAGGGACGCGAATGGGAGCGCTACGCCTGGATCAAGGGGCGTCCGCTGGTGGGCAGCGGCCACGCGGCGTTGACGGCGCTGCTGCGCCCGTTCGTGTTCCGCAAATATCTGGATTTCGGCGCGTTCGCGTCGATGCGCGACCTGCACGGCCAGGTCCGCCGCGAGGTGGCGCGCCGCGATATGAGCGACAATATCAAGCTGGGGCCGGGCGGCATCCGCGAAATCGAGTTCATCACCCAGGTATTTCAACTGATACGCGGCGGCAAGGACACGGCTCTACAGGAACGCTCTACACTGACTGCGCTGGAGCTCCTGGCGCAACGCCAGTTGCTGCCGGAACAAGCCGTAGCCGAGTTGCGCGACGCCTAT
Source organism: Sulfuricellaceae bacterium (assembly GCA_041674485.1). GTDB lineage: Bacteria > Pseudomonadota > Gammaproteobacteria > Burkholderiales > Sulfuricellaceae > JAGXQV01. The sequence continues at coordinate 9,774 of JBAYVP010000071.1, read as the reverse complement.
TTTTTCCTGCGCAATCTGGAGCATCGCCTGCAATATCTCGACGATGCGCAGACCCAGACTTTGCCGACGAATGAGGCGGATCGCCAACTGATCGCCGAAGCGATGGGTTACGCCGCCTATGAAGCATTTTTGGCGGCGCTGGACGGGCATCGCGATAAGGTTACGCATCATTTCGAGCAGGTGTTCGCAACCCCGCAGAACACCCCCGGCAGCCATCCGCTGGCGGCGCTGTGGCAGGGGACGCCCAGTGACGATGATGCCGTCGAACTGTTGGGCGAGCAAGGCTACCGCCATCCGCTGCAAGTATGGGAGCGCCTCAAACAGATCAAGCAGGGGGGGCGCTACAATCACCTGCCGGAATCCAGCCGCTCGCGTTTCGACGCATTGCTGCCGCCGCTGATCCAGGCCGCCGCCGCGTTTCCCAACCCGGACGACACGCTGGAGCGCATCCTCAAACTGCTGGAGGCGATCAGCCGCCGCGCAGCCTATCTCGCGCTGCTGCTGGAATATCCGCAAACCCTCAATCAGGTGGCGCGGCTCGTAGCCGCCAGCCCGTGGGTGTCGGATTACCTGACCTTGCACCCCATCCTGCTCGACGAGTTGTTGGACAATCATGCACTCCATGCCGCACCCGACTGGCCCAAGCTGAAAATCGAACTGGAAACCCAACTCGACGGCGCCAACGGCGACACCGAGCGGCAAATGGACATCCTGCGCCATTTCAAGCAGGCGCAGGTATTCCGACTGGTGGCGCAGGACCTGGAAGGCGCGCTGCCGTTGGAAGCCCTTTCCGACCAGTTGAGCGGCTTGGCCGATCTTATTTTGAGCGAAGTGCTCCGTCTGGCCTGGGACGGACTGCGCACCAGGCACCGCGCAACGCCACGCTTTGCCATCGTCGGCTACGGCAAGTTGGGCGGCAGGGAGTTGGGCTACGCTTCCGACCTCGATATCATCTACCTCTACGACGACGATGCCGAAGGCGCACCGGAAATCTACGCGCGCCTCGGGCAACGCATCAACACCTGGCTGACCAGCTATACTTCCGCCGGTGCGCTGTACGACACCGACCTGCGCCTGCGGCCTAACGGCAACAGCGGGCTGTTGGTGAGTTCCATAGAGGCGTTCGAGGAATATCAGAAAACCCAGGCATGGGTCTGGGAGCACCAGGCGCTGACCAGGGCGCGGCTGTGCGTCGGCGACGCCGACATCGGCCAGCAGTTCGAGCGCATCCGTAGCACCGTGTTAAGCCAAGTGCGCGACCCTGCCGCGCTGAAGCGGGAAGTGCTTGCCATGCGCCAAAAAATGCGCGACGCCCATACCAACACCAGCGGTCGATTCGATCTCAAGAACGACTGCGGCGGCATCATAGATGTGGAATTCATCACTCAATATCTGGTGCTGGCCTATGCCGCCACGCACCCCGAGCTTACCCGCAACAGCGGCAATCTGGCGCTGCTCAGGGTTGCCGCGGAAGCCGGGCTGATTTCCGCTGAATTGGCCGAGGCAACCCGCGCCGCCTACCGTGAATTGCGCAAGCTGCAACACCAGTCGCGCCTGCAAGCCGAACCCAGCGCGCGGGTGGACGCGGCAATCGCCGAACAACATGCCGCAGCGGTGCGCCGACTTTGGGAACAGGTTTTTGGGGAGCCGGTTTGCGCGCCCGCTACAGGCAAATTGAAAATCGACCTTACAAATATCAGCGAATAAGCGTTGCTTATAGCTATATAGGTAAATTGTTAGCCGACAGGATTGCGGTTTGCCCGATTTGGATTAGAATTCCACCACCTTAATTCTTGAGTCCTGAGTGCTGAGTGCTGAGTGAAGCTACCGCCATCTCAGCACTCGAAGGACTCAGGACTCAGCACTCAGCACTCAGGACGGCACTCGGTACTATTTTTACTTGGAGGAAACAGGAATTATGGAAGCATCTAATCTGGCAACGACTATCGCCTGGTGGGGCTTTGGCCTCGGCACGGTGTTCGGCTTTATCGCCAATAAAAGCAACTTCTGCACCATGGGCGCGGTTTCGGACATCGTCAATATGGGCGATTGGGGACGGATGCGCGCCTGGCTGCTGGCTATTGCGGTGGCGATGATAGGCACCAGCGCCCTGACCTATTCCGGTCAACTCGACATCGCAAAGACTATCTACACCGGCAATAGCTTTCCCTGGCTCGCCTATATCGTCGGCGGCATGGTGTTCGGCGTCGGCATGACGCTCGCCTCCGGCTGCGGCAACAAAACGCTGGTGCGCGTCGGCGGCGGCAACCTGAAATCGGTGGTGGTGTTCATCTACATGGGGTTCGCCGCGATGATGACGCTGAAAGGCTTATTCGGCGCTTTCCGCGTCAAGGTGCTGCAAGCCCCGGCCGTCACGCTCCAATTCGATCACGGCCAGACCCTGCCGGCATTGCTGGGCAGCGTCGGCGGGCTGGACCCGAAAACCATGCTGCTGGTCGTCACCGGCGTCATTGCCCTGGCGATTCTGATATTCGTCTTCATGGACCACGAGTTCCGCAAACACCTCGACAACAATCTGGCCGGTCTGGTCATGGGATTGGTGATCGTCGCCGGATGGTATGTGACCGGCCATATGGGCTTGGCGGAAAACCCGGAAACCATGGAAATCACCTACTTCGGCACCAATTCCCACCTCGCCGAATCCATGTCCTTCGTCGCTCCGACAGCCTATACCATGGAATTCTGGGCTTACTGGACCGACACTTCGACCGTGATCACATTCGGCATCGCCACCGTATTCGGCGTTGGCATCGGCTCGTTTATCTATTCGCTCATCTCCAAATCGTTCCGCTGGGAACATTTTTCCTCCTCGCAGGATATGTTCCGCCACATTATCGGCGGCACGATGATGGGGTTCGGCGGCGTGACCGCGATGGGCTGCACCATAGGCCAGGGGATGACCGGCGTATCGACCCTGTCGCTAGGCTCCTTCCTCGCCTTCCTGTCGATTGTCGCGGGTGCTGCGATCACTATGAAAATCCAGTATTACATGATGATGCGCGAAGCCTGACAATGTTGCCCGTGGGACGCTGCCGCGTCCCACGGGACGCATATGCGCGATGCTTAATAGCAGCCTTCCCCAATAAAGAGTGCGCCCGCGAAATATTACCCTTTTCTAATATAACGCCGGCTTATCGCAACATTAAAAAATAGGCTTTCTAAAAAACATTAACTCTTATAAGATGCATGAATCTCCCAGCTTGGAATTAAAACGACAATGCCGAACCGGTCGTTCATCGCACTTCTGTTTTGGCTCTGCTTCGCCTTTGCGCCGTCGGCTCGGGCGGTTGAAGCGATTAACTTCAATTTCACCGATATAGCAGGCAAAACCTATCACCTGTCCGATCTCAAGGGCAAATGGGTGCTGGTCAATTTTTGGGCGCCTTGGTGCCCTCCCTGCTGGAAGGAGCTTCCCGACCTGGACGACTTGCAAAAGCAACGTAGCGATATCGTTGTCATCGGCATAGCCATGGACTATAATTCTGCGGATTCCGTACAATATTTACTAAAAAAACACAAGATCACCTTCCCTATCGTAATGGGCGGAAAATCTCGGGGCGAAAACAGCATGATCAGCCAGGTCGGTCCGGTGCCGTTTTATCCCACCTCCTATCTTTATGCACCGGACAATCAGATGGTCATGGTAAAAATGGGCATGGTCGATCAGGATATAATCAACCAGTTCATCCACGGTTACAATCTGGATAAAGACCAGAAAAAGCTGAATTAATTTTAAGATTTAAAGCACCCGCACCAAGAAGGTGCCTGTATTTTTCTTTCAATCATCTACACAAAAGGAATAGAGACAAAATGAACTTGAAAAAATCCGTAATCGCCCTTTCCGTCGCGCTTTGCTGCCAAGCCGGCATGATCCATGCAGCCACCACTACCACTCCCGCTGCTGCTCCGGCTGTCGATACCCAAGCCATGGCCGGTTGGGCCAAGTCTTTCTCCGATCCTAAGATGATTGAGGGAATGACGAAAATGGTTGATCCCAAAATCATGAACCAGTGGATGGGCATGATGACCGATCCCAAAATGATGGACGCCATGATGAAAATGGCCGATCCCAAGCTGATGAACCAGTGGATGGGCATGATGACCGATCCCAAGATCATGGACGCCATGATGAAAATGGCCGATCCCAAGATGATGAATCAGTGGATGGGCATGATGAGCGACCCCAAAATGATGGAAGCCATGATGAAAATGGCCGACCCCAAAATGATGGACGGCTTCATGAAAATGGCCACCGACCCGAAAATGATGGAATCCATGATGAAAATGGCCGATCCGCAGATGATGAATCAGTGGATGGCGATGGCTGCCGACCCCAAAATGATGGAAGCCATGATGAAAATGGCCGACCCCAAAATGATGGAAGGCTTCATGAAAATGGCCACCGACCCGAAAATGATGGAAGCCATGATGAAAATGGCTGACCCGGCGGTCATGAATTCCTGGATGGGCATGATGACCGATCCGAAAATGATGGAAGCCATGATGAAAATGGTCGATCCCAAGATGATGACCTCCTGGATGACCATCATGACCGATCCGAAAATGATGCAAGCCATGATGCAGATGGTTGACCCCAAGATGATGGGTCAATGGATGGGCATCATGACCGACCCCAAGATGATGGATTCCATGATGAAGATGATGGACCCCGCCATGATGACCAATATGATGTTCTCCATGATGTCCATGATGAACACCATGCCGAAAGCCATGGCCGACATGAGCAAAGGCATGACCGACGCAGGCACGGGCATGTCCAAGAGCATGACTCCCGCCGCCAAGTAAAGTTTGGAACAGGCCGGATGTATATACCTTGCCTCGCCCCAATTTGACGGTTTATCCATCGCCTCGCGGGCGCGCTGCTGCGTTGCAAATTGCTTGTGTGATAAGGCCACACGGCGCAATTTGCGCCTTGCATCGCATCCCGCGAAACGTGGCTAAACCGCCAAATTGGAGCGAGGCAAGGTATAAAGCAGCTTATCCGGCTTAGTCGACACCGCGCCATCCGGGCAAGGGCAACCTTGCCCAGACACTATTTATTTCGCCCCCTCCCCCGGATATTGCAAGGATAGATTCATGCGTAACCTACTCAGCAAACTGTTGCCGATATTTGTATCCGTCGGCATCGCGGCCAGCACAGCCTTCGCTGCGGACACCCCGACCAATGCCCAGCCCCAGAAGGCCGAAGCAAGCAAGCCGGCTGCCCAGCCGGAAATGACATTGTTTGCCTTCCCGACCGTCCCCAAAAAGGACATCGAACCGAACACCCTAACGGAGGGCGTTTCCAAGGAAGCCAAGATGAAGGCCGTCCAGAGCATGATGGCGATCAATCCGCTTTCCATGCGCGAAATGATCAGCCTCATGACGTACAAGATCAAGGCCAAACAGGGCGTGAGCTTTGACGAGGTGGTCGATTCCATGAAGCTGCGCGCCAATTTCCACAACTTCAAATTCGTCGGCCACAACCCGCTTTCCAAGGATGTGCAAGCCATTACCGGCAAACCGACGCCGCGCGTGGAAATGTTCAGTTTCTGCGATTCCATATTGGCGCGTAAGCTGCTGGACTACATGCCCGAGCTGGTCGCCTTCCTGCCGTGCCGCATCGCTGTGCTGGAAGACGCGCACAAGGATATCTGGCTGATCACCCTGGACTGGGATATTGCCTGGATGGATTACAGCCAAAACCCCAACAAGATGGACCCTGAACTCTATAAAGAAGCCAAGCGCATCCGTGACGCGATGGACGACATGATGACAGCCGGGGCCAACGGCGACTTGTAACCGCTACGCTTCTAACTTTAAAAAAGCCTGCTTATGCAGGCTTTTTTTATGCCGTCGTTATGGCACGGAATATTTTCTGATGGGAATAGGTTTTTTCGGGCAGAGAGCAAATTTACCCTGATGGCTGATTCAGGGTAAATTTACTCTCTGCCCGAGGAAAAACCATTCACCGCAGAGACGCAGAGACGCTGAGGAAAAACAATGGGTTGTAGGATTGAATGATTTTACCCTTTTCATTGATTTCTCGGCGTCTCGGCGTCTCTGCGGTGAATAATTTTTTTCTGGGCGAGAACAAATTTACTTTGATGGCTGGTTCGCCACCAATTGACACAGCAGGAAAAGCATATACACCCGCCCCGGCGTGTTAGAATTGCGGCATGATCGAACGCCCCGCCATCGCCCACGATAATCCCATCCCCACCCCTCCCTTCTGGGGTTCCAGGTGTATCGAGCACCTGTCCCTCAAGGCCGTGACGCCGTACATCAACAAAACCGCGCTGTACAAGTTTCAGTGGGGTTACAAACCCAAGGGTAAAAGTACGGAGGAATACCGCGCCTGGGCGCAACAGGAGATCGACCCGATCTTCAACCGTCTTGTCGCGCAAAGCGAAGCGGAGAGCATACTCCAGCCGCAGGCGGTGTACGGCTATTTTCCTTGCCAATCGGCGGGCGAAGACCTGATCGTTTATGCGGAGCCGGAAGCGCGCACCGAGCGCTGCCGTTTCACTTTTCCGCGTCAGACCACCGAACGCAAGCTGTGCATCGCCGATTTTTTCCGCCCGGCGGCAAGCGGGGAAATCGACGTGGTGGCGTTTCAGTTGGTCACCATCGGCCAACATGCCTCGGATTTTGCGCGCGACCTGTTCACCCGCGACGTGTACCAGGAATACCTGTACTGGCACGGCATGAATGCGGAAGGCGCAGAAGGACTGGCGGAATTCATCCACAAGCGCATCCGCACCGAACTCGGCTTCGGCGCCGAGGACGCGCGCGCAATAGGCGAACTAATCAAGCAGCATTATCGCGGCAGCCGCTATTCCTTCGGCTACCCGGCCTGCCCGAACCTCGCCGACCAGGACAAGATACTGGACTTGCTGGGTGCGGAACGCATCAACGTGGCGATGGGCGACGAAAGCCAGCTATGGCCGGAGGAATCGACCAGCGCCATCGTTGTCCACCACCCCGGCGCAAAGTATTTTGGGGTTTGACTTTTCCGGCAAACGTATTACACTTTCAGTAAGGGAACATAAAGGAATTCATCATGACTACCGCCACGCTGACAGCCAAAGGACAGGCCACCATACCCAAAACGGTACGCAATCATTTCGGCCTTAAAAGCGGCGACAAACTGGATTTTATTATCGAACCGGACGGAGGCGTCACCATCCGCCCGGTCAATATTGACGCGTTGCGCGTGGCCGGTTTGCGGGTGAATCGCTATGCGGCTGCCGGCATCAAGGACATGGATGGACAGGTATTGCAGGAAAATCTGCACTTAAACGCGTACTCTGCACCATCGGCAGATGTGAAACCACACACCGTCTCCGCCATCGAATATTTATTGTCGCTACCCGCCGGAGACAGCACACCGGAAGCTGTTATGGCGCGAATCGAGCATGAGCGCGATGCTTGGCATTAACGATGCGTGTTTTTCTGGATGCATGCATCATCATTTACCGCGTTGAGGCCGTAGCCCCTTTCAATAGCCGGTTTGAAACGCTCTGGCGTAGCTTAATCTCGCAAGGCTATAGTAGCGAGTTGGTCATATCCCGCCTGACACTACTTGAATGCTGCGTAAAGCCATTTCGTGATAACAACTATGCATTACTTGCCAAGTTACGATAGCTTTTTCACAGCGGACGGCATCACCATCGTGGAATTGGATGCCGCAGTCATTGACCTTGCCACTGCTTTGCGCGCCCGCCACAATTTGCGCACCCCGGATGCCCTGCAAGCCGCGTCCTGTTTGGTGCGTCAACCTGGAGCACCGTTTATATGCCTTGCGCGGGGGGAATTGTCCGGATTGGATTGTTCCTGGCGGGATGCAATGCAAGGCGCAAATTGCGCCGCGTGGTCACTCTCACGCAAGCAATTTGCAACGCGGCAGTGCGCCCGCCAGGGGCAATCCAACCGGACAATTTCCCCCGCGCAAGGCATAAATGCAGATTCCGCGTTTCTGCGCGTAAAAAACCTGGATGTGCGGCTGCTTAACCCCACTTGACCGAACATTCCCCATGCACATCCACATTCTCGGTATTTGCGGCGCCTTCATGGGCGGCATCGCCGCGTTGGCAAAACAGGCGGGGCACACCGTCACTGGTTGCGACGCCAATGTTTACCCGCCGATGAGCACCCAGCTTGAAACACAGGGCATCGTGCTGACCGAGGGCTTTTCTCCCGACCAGATAGCCCTCGAACCCGACGTGTTCGTGGTCGGCAACGTAGTATCGCGCGGCAACCCGCTGATGGAAGCGATCCTCGACCGTGGCTTGCCCTACGTTTCCGGCCCGCAGTGGCTGGCGGAAAACGTGCTGCGCGACAAATGGACGCTGGCGGTGGCCGGCACCCACGGCAAGACCACCACCTCGGCGATGCTCGCGTGGATATTGGAAGACGCGGCACTGAATCCCGGCTTCCTGATCGGCGGCGTACCGCAGAATTTCGGCGTGTCGGCGCGTCTCACCGACTCGCCGTTCTTCGTGGTTGAGGCTGACGAATACGATACCGCGTTTTTCGACAAGCGTTCCAAATTCGTCCATTATCGCCCGCGCACCGCCGTGCTCAACAATCTCGAATTCGACCACGCCGACATCTTCCCCGATTTGGCCGCCATCGAAACCCAGTTCCACCACTTGGTGCGCACCGTGCCGGGCAATGGGCTGATCGTCGCCAACGGGCGCGAGGACAGCCTGCAAAGGGTGCTGGCGCGCGGCTGCTGGACGCCGGTGGAAACTTTCGGCGCCGCGCAAGGCTGGACCCTGGGCGCCGCCGGCGCGGTGGCCTTCCGCGAGGAATACCAGGGCATGTTGAACTGGGATTTGCAGGGCGAGCACAACCGCATGAACGCACTCGCCGCCATCGCCGCCGCGCGCCACGCCGGCGTGCCCGCCCAGCTTGGCATAGAAGCGCTGGGGCGCTTTCGGAATGTCAAGCGGCGCATGGAAGTGCGCGGCAGCGTGGGGGGCGTCACCGTCTACGATGATTTCGCCCACCATCCCACCGCCATCGCCACCACCCTCGCCGGATTGCGCAACAAGGTCGGCGGCGCACGCATACTGGCCGTGCTGGAGCCACGCTCCAACACCATGAAACTGGGCGTGATGAAAGACGCGCTGCCCGGCAGCCTGAAAGACGCCGACCGGGTGTTCTGCCACAGCGCCAACCTCGGCTGGGACGCCGCCGCTGCGCTAAGCCCCCTGGGCGACAAAGCCTCCACCCACGACGACCTCGCGCAACTGGTTGGCGCCATCGCCGCAGCAGCACGTCCCGGCGACCATATCCTGATAATGAGCAACGGCGGCTTCGGCGGAATACACGAAAAACTGTTGAAAGCGCTGGCGGCATGACCGGCATTTGAAGCCTGCCGCCATTAACCCACACCTTACGCGGCCACGATTTGCGGATTTAGCCGCGTCCTTGCAGAAGCCGTGGCCGATTCACCCCATCCCCACCCCAGCCCTCCCCTTGAAGGGGAGGGTATGGTTAGGCTGTCGAAATACGGCGCTTTTATCGAATTTCAGATTCCCAGGCAGTTACCTACCTTATTTTTAAGCAGTTACAGCATTTTCAATCAAGAACAATTACAAAAGTTATAGTTACCAGGGTAAATTTGTTCTCGGAAATTCATGATGAAAATCAATGATGCCTAGCATTCATGAATCTCGGACAAGCCGTAGGGTGGATAAGCGTAGCGCATCCACCGAACCGGCGTAGAAAGGTGGATGCGCTACG
>JBAYVP010000070.1:0-17632 GCA_041674485.1 Sulfuricellaceae bacterium | reverse complement strand
TCCGGATTGGATTGTTCCCAGCGGGATGCAATGCAAGGCGCAAATTGCGCCGTGTGGTCATTCTCACACAAGCAATTTGCAACGCGGCAGTGCGCCCGCTGGGGGCAATCCAACCGGACAATTTCCCCCGCGCAAGGCATCACAGACATAGCTTGCGCTGCATAGCCAGCCAGACCAGCATACGGTCGAACGGGTCTTTATGAGTGCTACGCGGCAGGCGCCAGAATGTGGCGCATTCCCCGGCATCCGGGGCAATCACGGTGAACCCAATTTCCTCGGCGATGCCGGGCAGGTCGTCCGGCTGGCAATTTAGCAAAGTGAGTTTGCCCAGCGCATATTTGAGGGAAACTTCCCAGAATGAAATGGTGCTGACGAAGATTTCGTTGTGCGGATCGCGAATCAGCGCTTGTGTGCCGGAACTTATCTTGTCAGGCTCGAATATAGTCCATAGCAAGACATGGGTATCCAGCAGATAGCTCATGCCGCAAGCATATCCTCATCGGAAATGGCGAAATCGTCGCCGATGATGCACTGCGCTTTGCCTTTCCACAGTCCCAGCCGCCGTTCGCCTTGCGGCATAACCTGCACATAGGGCACGATGGCGGCCACTTTTTCCTTGTTCCTGCCGTAACTGACCACGATGGTTTCGCCATTTTTTACTTGCAGCAACACGGCGGAAAAATGGCTTTTCAACTCGCCTATCGATAATATTTGCATGGGAATTCCAGTTGCTGGATTTAATGATTTATGATTTATGCTAGGTCAGGCTGGCAAATTTGTCAAGTTGACAAATTTGCCCCGGCGTTTTCGATATTGCCGCCCATATAATTCGGGGGGAGATGACAATTGTTGCAAAATAATTGCATATAATGCCGTGAACAATCAGGGAAAGGCATTTCAACCTAGAAACCTCTGTTGACCGCTTGCCAAGATGTGTAATAGGGTGCTTCTAAACAATTTTGATATGTATTCCATGTTCACCCGTTTGGTGAGAACGCTACGAGCTGGATTGCACGGTTTTCCGGGCGCATGGCGGCGTTGCAACTGCAAGAGAAGAGAATGGAACAAACCATTCTTCGTCGTTGCGCCTTGCCCTGCACCCGGAAAACCGCACACTCCAGCCCGTTCAACAGAGGTTTCTAGGTTCAAATGAAAAAAGCATGGCTCCCCTCCATAATCATTATCGTGGCGCTGTTGTGCCACCCGTTTTTCGCCCTGGCCGACACGGCGCCGCTGAGAATCACCGTCAGCGTGCCCGGTCCGCGCAATATCTCCTATCTGCCGATCGACCTGATACCCAGAATCGGCGCGGACAAGGCGGAGGGCGCGCAAATTCAGTTGCTGCATACCGGCGGCGGCGGAGTGGCGCTCTCCAACCTGATGAACCGCAATGCCGATTTCGCTGTTGCCGGCATGCCTGCCGCCATGTCGTTGCGCGTCAACGGCGGCAAGGTGACGGTGATCGCTGCGGTGGACGATGCCCCGTTGTTCGTCCTGATGGTGCGCGCCGATCTCAAGGGGCAGGTCAGGCGTATCGCCGATCTGAAAGGCAAGGTGGTGGGCGTCAATACCAGCTCGCTTTCCAGCAAGACCACTTCCCAGCAATTGGCGGAGCTGGTGCTCAAGACCGACGGCGTTTCCACCGATATGGTGCGCCTGATGCCGGCCGGCCAAAGCTGGCTGGAACAATCCTCGATCCTGGAAAGCAAAACCGCCGACGCCATCATGGGCGACGAACCTTTCGCCTCGCGCCTGCTGGCGGAAAACAAGGTGTTTTTCCTCGCCAACCTGGCCGACCCCAAGACCAGCGAAAAAATTCCCGGCGCCAATTTCCTCCACGCCGCGCTGGAAACACGCGAGGAAACCCTGACCGCAGACCCGCGCCTCGTCGCGAAGATGGTTGCTATATTGCGCCGCACATTGCAGTGGGTGGCCGCCCACACCCCGGAACAGATCGTCGATGCGCTGGACATCGCGGATAAGGAGGAGCGCGCAGCGCTCATCGCCGGCCTGAAGAAATATCCCAATCTGTACAGCAAGGACGGGCGACTATCGGCGCGCCAGTTGCGCGAAACCGGGCTGTTTTTTCACGGCGCCTCGGAAGGCAACGCAGCCGCCCAAGCGCTTAAAATAGAAATCATGATCGCCGATAAATGGGCCGGAAATAAGGACTGAACCATGCCATTTCTTCACCGCGCTTCGCCCCTGCTGCATCAGGCCGCTCTGCGCCTGACGCTGTCCTTGTTGATTGCCCTGTTGCTGATCGGCGGCATAGGCTGGGGGGTGTACACCGCCGGCGAACATAGAGCGATAGAAAACGAAACCCAGGCGATTTTCGGCTTTTATGAAAACAAGCTCAAGGAATGGGAAGGCCAATGGGAAAGCGAGGCGCTACGCACCAAGTCGCGCCTGGAATTCTCACGTATTCTGGAAGACCCGAAAAACCGCTGGAGCAACCTGTCCAGCTACCTCACCGTGCAGGGCGAACAGCAAACTTTCCTGAACGTGCTGGTGACCGATGCGTTTGATCGCGTACTGTTCCGCTTCGGCCCCGACGGGGAGCGACTGCCTGCCGTGATGCCCCATAAAACCACCGCATGGTGGTATTTCGACGCATTCCAGAGCGAACTGTTCCGCGTTTACCATCAGGATATCTGGCTCGGCGCGCAGGGTATGGGGCATCTGATCTTGCTCAAGCAATTCGACAATGCCCTGCTATTCCAGAATGCCTATTCGAACACCGACCTATTCATGCTGTGGCAGGGCAAAGCGATTGCCAGCTCGCTGGGCAAAAACGCGACGCCTGCCGACATCACCGATGGCAGCTACCGGTTGAACAATACCGTTTATTCCCAGCGCAACCTGAAATGGGTGAGCACGGAAAAAAATACGCTCATGCTGCTGGTGCGCCACAAAACCGCCGAGTTGTTCAGCACTTGGCAACTGGTGCTGGGCGGCCTGGTTTCCGTCTTGGCGCTGTTCGGTGCTTTATGGGGAACGCTGGGGCTGTGGCTGATCCGCATCAGCCAGCGCATCGGCGCGCTGGGCAAGGTTTCGCAGGCATTCGGCGCAGACTACCGGCATTCCGAGGAAATTGCCAAGCAGTTGGCTATCGCCGCCGGCGGCGGAAACGACGAAATCGATAAAGTGGCCGATTCCCTCGAACACCTGACCGAAGCCGTGCGCCAGCGCGACCAGGAACAACGCGCCAAGGAAGAAGCGCTGGCGGAAAGCGCTGCCAGGATACGCGAAATCACCGAATCCTTGGCCGATGGCGTGTTTGTGGTGGATCGGGACAGCAAAATTACTTTCGTCAACCCCCAGGCAACCGCGCTGCTGGGGTATCTCCCGGAGGAATTAATCGGCTGCGACAGCCACAGCACACTGCATCACACCAAGCCGGACGGCTTCCACCTGCCCGTCGAAAAATGCGCGGTGCATCAGGCCGTGATCCAGGGCAAATCGTTTCGCACCGCCGAAGATTTTTTCATTCGCAAGGATGGCGTTTACCTGAGCGTTGCGGTGTCCGCCACGCCTATTCTGCGCAACGGCGAAGTCGCCGGTTCGGTGGTGACTTTCCAGGACATCGGCGAGCGCAAGCGCGCCGAGGCGGAATACCGCGCCATGCTGCAAACCACGCCGGACGGTTTCTGGCTGACATCCGCCCAGAACGGCCAAATCGTCGATGTCAATGCCGCCTACTGCGCCATGTCCGGCTACACGCGCGAAGCACTCCTGAACAGGCGGATTTCCGACCTGGACGCGGTGCAGGACCAAGCCGAAATCGCGCGCAACATGCAAAAGCTCATGAGTGGTGAGCCGTTACGCTTCGAAAGCCGCCACCGCCGCCGCAACGGCAGCCTGTTCGACGTGGAAATCAGCGCGCAATATCTGGAGGCGCGCGGCGGGGTGATCGTGGCATTCATCCGCGACATTACGCTACGCAAGCAAGACGAGAAAAAAATCGCCGAACTGCTTGATTTCAACAGCAAGATCGTTTCCGAATCGACGCTGGGAATCAAGGTGTTCCGCGTCGGCGGGGAATGTGTTTCCGCCAACGAAGCCGCCGCGCGCATTCTGGAACACAACATCGAACATTTGTTGCGGGAGAATTTCCGCCAATTGCCGTTCTGGAAAACCACCGGCTTGCTTGATGCCGCCGGTGAAGTGCTGAAGCACAACGTTTCCCTGCGCAAGGAAATTCATACGCTCACCCCTTCCGGTCGGGATAGCTGGATGGAGTATGACCTGACGACATTCACCAGCGCCGGCGAGCCGCATCTGCTGGTGCTGATCCACGACGTGACCGAATTCCGTAGCGCCGAGCAATCCCTCACCGAAGCCCGCCGCATCGCCGAGCGCGCCAACCGCGCCAAGAGCGAGTTCCTCGCCAACATGAGCCACGAGATACGCACCCCGATGAATGCCATCATCGGACTGTCCGATCTGGCGCTGGGACTGGAACTGCCGCCCAAGCTACGCGACTATTTCGCCAAGATACACACCTCGTCGAAAGCGTTGCTTTCCATCATCAACGACATTCTCGACTATTCCAAGGTCGAGGCGGGCCGACTGGAACTCGACAGCGTCGAATTCTCGCTCGAAGAAATGCTGGAAAATGTCGCCAACCTGTTCATCGTGCGCGCCGAGGAAAAAGGGCTGGAGCTGTTATTCCAGGTCGGTCACGACGTGCCGCCGACCCTGATCGGCGACCCGCTGCGCCTCTCCCAGGTGATGAACAACCTGGTTGGCAATGCAGTTAAATTCACTGAAAAAGGCCAAATTCACATCCTGGTCGAGCAGATCGCCACCCCGCCGGGACAAACCACGCTACGCTTCGCGGTGCGCGACAGCGGCATCGGCATGACCCCGGAGCAGGCATCGCGCCTGTTCCAGGCATTTACCCAGGCGGACGGATCCATCACCCGTAAATACGGCGGCACCGGCCTGGGGCTGACCATCAGCAAACGTCTGGTGGAAAAAATGGGCGGCGACATCAGTATCAGCTCGGCGCTCGGCCAAGGCAGCACCTTCACTTTCACGCTCACCCTCCCGGTTCCGCATCACGCAACCCTGACCCGTTCGGCCACCGACCTGCGCGGCATGCATGTGCTGGTGGTGGACGACATCGACCTTTCGCGCCAGATACTCACCGAGTTGCTGACCCGATGGGGTTTCCAGGTCAGCGAAGCGGCGAACGGAAAAGACGCCCTGGATATTCTGGGCAAGGCCGACGTATCCACTGAACCGGTGGAGCTGGTTCTGCTCGATTGGAAAATGCCGGAAATGGACGGCGTGGAAGTGGCGCGACGCGTACATAGTCTTGCCGACACCCATGACATTCCCCGCCTACCGGTGATTATCATGGTCACCGCTTTCAGCCAGGAACAATTGCTGGAGGAAGCCCAGGGCGTACAACTCGACGCGGTGCTGACCAAGCCGGTGACCGCGTCCGGGCTGTTTGACACCATCATCCGCTTCCAGGGTGGGAAAGTGCTGGAAAAAGCCGAAAGTGTCCAGCCCGACCTGCGCGCCAGACTATCCGCCATCCGGGGCGCGCGCATCCTGCTGGTGGAAGACAACGAAATCAACCAGCAAGTGGCGCGCGAATTCCTCGAACGCACCGGCATGGTCGTGACCGTGGCGGAAAACGGCGCTGAAGCGCTAAGCATGTTGCAACACGAGACTTTCGACATCGTGCTGATGGACTTGCAAATGCCGGTGATGGACGGCCTGGAGGCGACCCGGCGCATTCGTCGGGAGGAGCGTTTCCGCGACCTGCCCATCATCGCCATGACTGCGGCGGTCATGGCGCGCGACCGGGAAGATTGCCTCCAAGCCGGGATGAACGACCATGTTGCAAAACCCATCCTGCCCAACGAATTGCGCGAAACGCTGCTCAAATACATCAAGCCGCAGCAGCATGTGCAGGAAAAACCCATGCGGCGCATCCAGGCAACCGCCCAGGAAACGCCGCTACCGGACGAACTTCCCGGCTTCGCGCTGCATGACGCGCTGGAATTGCTGGGTGGCAACCACGCACTGCTGCGCACACTGCTCATCCAGTTCGCCCAACAGTTCGCCGACGCCGCGCAGGAAACGGCAAGCCTGATCCAGGAAGGCAACCGCCGGGAAGCCGCTGAACGCCTGCACCGCATCAAGGGGGCTGCGGCCAACCTGGGGGCTGCGACCGTGCATCAGGCCGCAGCAGCACTGGAAAGCCAACTGCTGGCGGAACTGCCGCCGGACGGCGAAGCCGCATTCGCACAGGCGTTGGCGCTAACGCTTGAGACCATCGCCACGCTAGGCGGGCAGGCCGAAGAACCGGCGCAGAAAGCCAAGCCGGAAGAGTGCGCCGCATGCAACTGGCGCCGCGCCGAGGAGCTGGCGCGGCAATTGCGCAGCCTGCTCGAAGGCAACGACTTCGTCACGCACGAAATGATGAGCGAATTTCAGGAAGCAGTGGGTTGCCAGATGTTCCGCAGCAAGCTGGCGGTTTTACAGCGCCAAGTGGATAGCTTCGACTACAACAACGCACTGGCGACGCTGATGAGCCTGGAATGCACGCAAGGTCATCTGTTGAAAGCCTGATTTCGAATCGTGGATGCCTCGTTCAAGTCTTTACATTAGACTTGTTTCGAATTAACTTTAACTGTAATTTCAATGAAGTTGGAACGGATTAAAAACAAGGTAGGTTGTGACGTTTCTTGGCATATGCGAAATGCAAGGTATCGGGAATGTGCCTTATCTCCAAGGCAAAACAGCCTTTGCTGTACCCGAAATATGTCCTCAAAACCCAATATGAGCCAAAATTTATTGTCCATCAAAAGGTTAAATCCACCACCGGCTTTAGCTGCGATAATATAGCGAGATTATGAGACGAATCAAGGGGTGCCGTGCCGCTACGTGTGAAAAACTACCCTCTTAAACTCAGCATAATATTGTCTTGACTCAGGGGTCCGCTTTAGTAATTCAAACCCACCGGCTTTAGCCGGTGGTTGTTTAGTCAGAATTTTACCTGAGTGGTTATTGAGTGGTTATTTTGAATTTAGAATTGCTGGCTGCCCTATGAATCGCCCTCCATCCTCTACGAAGTTTGTTTTGGTTCCCAAATTAAGTGGTCTTACGGAATACCGTGACCAGTTAGGCGGACGCACGAACGAGGTGTATCAAATACCGTACGGACGGATCGATTTGTTTCATAATGGAATTACGGAAATGGCGGGCCGCTTTGGCCTGCTTGGGGATTTGTCACAAAACATCCCGATCCTTCTGGCGGTCGAGCGTGTTACCGGGCATGTTTTAGGCCGCCATGCCTTGAAATCGGTCTTGGTTTCGAATATCTGCCTCGTCGCATACTACTTTCGAAGCCACGTTCTACTGAAGGAAGGGGTGTTTGGAGGGGCGGGTGCGGGGAAAATCCGTGATTTGCTCATGGGGGTAACACATCCATTGATCGAGATTCATAACAGGACATATCCTTCCAATCAGCTCGCAGCACCGCAGTATACCTCTTCCGAGATCGTCGGCCTAATGTGTGAGTTTGAGTACGCCATGGCGCAACTGTGCGAAATTAATTTGCCTGGCTGCCCTTACCCCTCCTCGTCAGACGACGCATTTTATGAAGTCACGCTGGAATCGGTTTTCCCGTGGGTAAGGAGCGGGGTATTTTCCGTGCATGAAGCCGTCTTCGGCGAAGTCTTAGACATTTTGAAGCGAATTGGGACCGGGCTGAAAGGGGTGTACGTTTACGGCTCTTTGGCGAAAAATACCATTCGCCCAATAAGCGACATCGACGCAATCATCGTACTTGATGACGGCTTGACACAAGGTGGGCCGAAGCTCAGATCCGCCATGGCCTGCGTCGTAGATTCAAACGTCCATATTAAAAATTGTCTCCCGGGTGGCGAGGCGATCCATTACTTATTTGCGCGGGAATTAGCGTCCATTCCTTGCCAATTCCGAACTGACATCGTCAGTCATGCCGTTCGCCTGGCCGGAAGCCATATTTTGACGCCGCTTGCCAATCCGCGCTTCGACCGTCAAGTAAATGAATATTCCCTTATCAACAAGTTCCAAAAAATCAGGCACGAAGCCGCGCTAACGCTGGGAGGCGGTGACGCTCCGGCTGTCGAGGAGTTTATGTCGGTGCTTGTTCGGCATATGGGAAAACGGCTCGCCGATATGGTATATTCCGTAAATGATGCCTTAGATACATGTGATTCTGGGTCTTCCGGGGATATAATTAAATCTATCAATGCTGATGTCGGTTCGCTCATGGATCGCCGCCCCCCACCCTTCGAAGGCATCGCGGGATTAGTCGATATTTATGCTTCCGTTGTCAACGAATGTTATGGTATCTAGTCAATACGGGCCGCCCCCTTCGACGTTCCTAAAAGAGCCCGAGACTTGGAGCGACGCTGAGATCACATCGTTGCGGAGTGTTTGTCCGCACCTTCTTTCGGTCCCCAGGTCTTATGCCATAAGAGACGCGTCAATCGCACTGTCCGCCGCGCACGCTCGATACTTTAAGGCGGGCCATTCCAAATTTTCAAACCGTGACGTGCGGTTGTGTCTTTCCGACTTGGAGTCATATGCCGTCGGAAGCTGCTATGACCAAAGGTGCGTCTTAAATCTCCAAGAGTGCTATAGATTGGCTCGTCCGGATACGTTTTTGGACGGGTCTTTACCGTTTTTCGAAATCGCCGTCGTCACCGCTGATCGAAAGAAAAGCCTCGCTAAGCTCCTTCGTTCGATACAGAGCGAACTAGCGGCTTTCGGGTATCCTTCGGAAAAGGTCCGCGTACATCTGTTTAATGACGGCAAGTCGGCACTTGACGGATTTGATATGGGCGGAATGGCATATGTCGTGAAGGTATGGGAAGTGCGCGACCAAATCGCCTTCATCAGGGAACATTATAACATCGCCGCAATTGCGGGATTTTCTCACGGTTATGTCCATGGTTTTCCCAAGGACACCCCCGGCGTACCGCCGATTTTTCATCGTGGATCCACGATGACGGCCAACGTCGCGAAGATGATCTTGGCCAAGTTCGGTGATTCGCAGGATCTGGTTTGGTTTTTGGACGATGATGAAGAGTTCGCCATTCTTCATAAGGATGTCAGCCGCTTTAATATCATTCCGCATGCCTTTAGTGCTTTTCACGCTTATGCATATGCCTTTCGGGACGCGTCGACGAACATCGCGACGGGGAAATGCGTTGGTGACCCGCCATTTTCCAGCAACCAATTCATAAGGACAACTATATTTGACCGGGCCATGGGGGCTGTCGTGGAGTCGAAAAACGGCGACTACTATAACGAGCACCTTGCGTACTTGGATGTGGACCTCATTCCACGAAGTGCCACGAGCGAATTGTATGACACGGGCTATCCAAGCCTGCCCTACTATGAAAACGGCGTTCTGTCCCATCATCCCATCCATACGGTTTTGTTCGGCCATGCCATCTCTAGGCCCATTACGTACCACCCCAAAAGGTATGGATGCACAACTTGGGGGGATATTGACCGGAACCTGGGAGAGACGAAGTTCCTATATCCTGGAAATATCGTATATAGACGGAACAAGTTGGGCTTATTGTGCCCATTTGCGGATAAGAAACTCAGGATGAACGGGGCCGTCTTTGGGCATTTTTTAGCTGATGCAGGAGAAATAGTGAAAGCGGTTTTCATACCGATCTTCCACAGAAGGTTGCCAGATGTTTTCGACCCGTATTCCGAGTTTCGCGTAGGCGTGGAGGATTATGGAGGGATAACGGATATTTCAGGATCATGGATTAAACAGATGGAGGGTTATGTTTTGTTGGAAATATTTCGGGACAGCGCGAATTTCACGAATGGAACTTCCGCGACCGTCGATCGTTCTTTCAAGAGGGTTTCTGACGTGCATGGCCAAAATCTTGCAAAAATTTCAGAGATTGTCAGCTTACTGCGCGGTCGTGCCGCCGACATGGCCGACTCCTCGCTGCGCTATTTGCTAGACTCAATCGAACTTTCAATCCATAAGATGGGACCCTTGGATAAAGAAAGGATACGTAACGATATGGATGTCATTAGTCGTGACTTAAAGGCCGTGAAAAACTGTTTTGACCAATTTAGGCAGATCGTGTCTTCTGGGCTATTTCGAAATTAAGCTGTCTTTTTTCTATGGAAAAGCATATCAATGTTTCGGATTTTCGAGAGATGGTCGCCGAAATCGCCCTCCTTCGACCGCGTCTCACCAATCAGGAGACGGAGATTGTCGACGTTGAGATACGGGCCATGCGCGCGTTGTTTGCCAAGGGCGATTTCGTGACTTTAGCGGAGATCCAACGATCAGTGAAGTCTGGGGTAAAAGGGTGGATCACCGGACATGAGCTTTTGAATCGGACTCACCATCTATCCGGGAAGGGTTGTTTGGCGAGCAATCTGGGGATTTGTACGTTTTCCGATACATTGGTTAAAAACGGGTTGTCACTATCGACTGGCGCGAAGTTTCCGCTTATCGTGAGCCAGGGTCACCTCGCACCGGCGTTTTATGTGGCAAGATTCCTATATGATTCGTTCCCCCTTTCGTTTTTATATACGCTCCATTCTGTCTTGCCCGGCGTGGTTACGGAAAAATGGGGGTTCTGCAACTCTCTGAATCGCCCCTTGGGAGTCGGTCTTTCCGATTGTGTAGGGAGGGCGATGTCTGAATGGTTGTCGGGGGGCGATAAGAAGACGTACAATTGCCTAGTGGGGGATGGCGAATTGCAGGAGGGGATTTCTTTTGAGCTGTTATCGTTGATATCCAAGTACAGGTTACCGATTAACGTGATTCTCAATAAGAACGGCTTCGGTATCGGTTCCATTGATGACGGCATGGATTACGTCTCGCTTTCGAAAGCGCTCAATTTTCAAGTAGATGCGATTTGTGGTGAAGATGCCCCCACGATTCTTGAAACCTACGAGAGGATCAATGCCGATAATTCTTCCGTACCACGTCTCGTCATCTTGAGCACGACGAAGGGCATACGCCATTTCGACCAGACATCAGGTTGCACCTTGACGAACAGCAGGCATTCGTTTTCTGCGTCGAAAATCGGTGAGAATCGTGGTTCGCACATCATGGGCTCGGCGATGTGTGAAAAGTTGTCTGGAGTACCGCACACAATAGTTTCCCCCGACTTGGCGCAACGCTTTGGCCTTCACACCGTCAGGGTCATAAATACTGGCGTTAGGGAAAACAGCTCAATCTTGATGTTTCTTGGGTTTCCTGAGGGACACAAGAAAATCATAGCCACAGACGACCAGTTTTTTTCCTACGGGCTTGGTGCCATCGAGCAGCTGGTTACGGCCGACGTCCGCAACCTCTGGATCGTTGCCTCAAAAAATTGGGGGATATGGAATGGGGGAAATTTTTTCATCAATCAGGCACTTGAATTCGACGGGCTGGTTCTCCTCGAGCCCCATTCGAAAACCGAGATTAATGCGTGTTTGGATTTCGGCGTACGCACGGAGTTGAATATCGTTTTTTCTGTCTTTGACAGCGATTTCACGGACCACGAACCAGCTTTCCCCATGGACTTATTTAAGTTGAATCCGGTCCGCGTGATGCATGGAAAGATAAAGGCCGTCGTAATGTTTGGATTCGCCGGCAGATATTTGGTTGACCTGATGTTGTTAGACGCTGATTCCGATTATTTCTATGTGAATTCGTTTCCGATCCCGCGCGAGGAGATCGAGAAGCTGAACCGGTACGAGGATGTCGTTTTCGTCGAATTCAACCGTTCACGATCTGGTGTTTTTTCACGCTTTTTACCCTATCTATTTGGTATCAGGACCAAATTGATCGGCGCAGACGAAACGTTCTTGTTCCGACCTGAGAACCAACAAATCAGCCATCAGGGACTTGACCTCCGGTCGATTCTTAGTGCCGTATCCTCTTAACGCATATGAAACGCCTAGGCATAGACCTACATTCGCACCTTGAGGGCGGCTGTCCCACGTTTGCCCTGAACGCTATCCGGAAATTTCGCGGGAAGGCCGCGTTATCCCAAGATGATATGGCCTGCGTGGGCGCGGAATCATTTTTCAACGCGTTCGGCCTTTGTTCGCGGAGTTTCGTCAAGGAGGAGGATTTCGAGTCGGGAACTAGGGAATTCTTGAAACACCAGGCGCAATCAGGCGTGGCGTATACTGAATTCCGCGTTTCTCCGTTTCACCACGTATCACTGGGGGGAAAAAATATTAAGAATATCCTTGCGTTTATCCGAAACGGCATCCGACAGGCACTTGCGGATGACGGCATACACGGCAGATGCATCGTCGATTCTGCAAGGCAGTATGGCGTGGATCATGTAATGAAAAACTTCGAATGGCTTTGCGACGTTTATGATCAGGATTCGATGGTGGGGTTCGGAATCGGGGGTAAGGAGTCCGCTGGGGATTTGTCTCTTTTCGAGCCAGTGTACGCCATGGCGTCCAAGTGCGGCATACCGCTTTCGGTGCATGTCGAAACGAAAATGAATGAAACACTCCACAATCTTGAGTACGCTATCGGAGAACCGTCTATCAAAAGGATCGGGCATGGAATTGGTATCGAGCGGGCGGATGTTCGTGTCGCGCGTGACCTTGTCAAAAATGGAAAGCTCGTAGAGGTGTGCTTGACGAGCAACATTAAGCTCGGTCTGGTGGATGGCGTATCTAAACATCCCGTTTGGGATTTGTATGAAAAAGGCGTTCCAATTTGCGTATGCACGGATGATCCTGCGATCTTGATGACGAATCACCGTGAGGAGACGCGTATTTTCACGATCACCCTTGGCCTTGATGACGAGGGGGTAAGACGAGTCGGGTGCTTGGCCATGCGGCACGCTTTTTGCGGTGATAGCTTAAAGAAAATGATATCGGAATCTCTTGGTGGGGATCGTTCCTTGATCGGCCCCTCGCCGTCTTGACTCGCGAACGTGACAGAAAACCTGCTAAAAATGCATACGCCATCACACTCCCAGTCGAATGAGCCCCAACCCCCACTTCTCACATTCCGTGAGCGTGTACGAACGGGGGGCGGCGACGATATCCGACCCGTCGATCGATTTTTCGGAGATCTCCGGTCGTATAACGAGCGCCTTTCCAACTCTCTCGGCACCCATTTGCCGTCTTGGAGAGTCATCTATCTGCAGAAACATCCTCCCTCTTATTGGTCGGCGCTGTTTGAAATTTTAAACGGATTGCCGAGGTATCTTAACGTCATGGAAATCGGTTCCGGCATGGGGGATGTCGTTTCTCTGCCTTGTTTTCTTGGTTTTCATAATGTTGTTGGCTTTGAGGCTGACCCGTTCCTTGCCGACGTGGCGAATCGGAAGGTGGAGGAACTTTTCGCCAGAAAAGGCGTAGTACGGAATGAGGTGTTCCCTTGTGAACGGTCGTTTCGCCCTGATGTACTCGTGCAGGTCAATTGCGTCTATGGAAACGGTTTGTGCGATAAGATCGGCTATTTAGAGAGGCTAAAACAGTGGTATGCCTTGGCCGGGAAACCGGCGTACTACGTTCTCGAAGTCATCGATGATTCATTCTTAGGGGAACATGCTGACTACCCGGAATTCTTGCGTGTCAACGCTAACGATATTGCGAGGGCGTTCCCTGATTCCTTCATCCGCATGATTCCGACCTATTCATACCCCGCGAACAAATCTTCGAAAACTATTTACGTGATAGAGGATTCTCGATGTAGACGTACATTAGGGCACCTCTATATAATTCGTCATTCTCGCGAAGGTGGAAATCTATATGCTTGATTCACTGGGTTCCCGCCTTCGCGATGGCATCGAAATGTGAATTATTAAAGGTGTCCATTACAACGCTTCCACATGTCGACAAACAAACATTGGCCCGTAGAGAAAGATTCTTTATGCAAACCGTCCGTCAATGACGATCCCGTCCCTGAACTTAGCAGCACGTTCTCATCGAACGTATTTGATGAAGCAAAAAGATTCAGATATCTTTTATTGCGAGCGGTCCAACCGCTGGTTTTAGACCGATTTGACGGTGAAGGGTATATGACGATCTGGCCGACGAAGTCTTGTTCGGTCGGATGCGATTTTTGTTTTTTCAATTCGGCTGTGGCAAAGGTGGGGGATCCAAAAAATACTTTGACGGTCAACGGAATCGATAAAGCGCTTTGCCTTATCCATGACGCGAACGTCAAAAGGCTGATGGTTTCAGGAGGCGGCGAACCGTTTCTGGTCTATGACCCCGCGGTTAAAAAAATTCTCGAATTCGCGGAGGTGTCAAGCATCTTGCTGGCGACTAGCGGAAATTGGGCGAAACGGGCTGGGAAAGCCAAAAGCACGATCTCGTCGATCGCGGAACTTAGGGAAAAGAATGCGCAACGCCCCCTCGTAAATTTACGGATAAGCCTCGACTCGTACCATACGAAAAAGATTTCGCCCGAGAATGACCTGGGCTATTTGATAAATATCGTCGACGCGTTCAGCCGTGGTCATAAGCGATGGCAGGGTTTCGCTTTGGGGTTTCGAACGCTCTACGGCGACCCGGTCGTAGAGGCGTTTCTTTCGAAACTGACGATCGTGTCGCGGAATATAATTAATGCGAGAAACGAGGAAATCGTTTTGGATTCAGGTTTTTCATTCATCCTGAACGCAAATTCGGAATTCGACTGTAATCAGTATGTTGACCTTCACGACGAAGCTTTCGTAGCGAAGCAAATTTCCCTTTGGGATGAGAATATCGCCACTATTTACGGCGGAAACACTTCGGTTGTTCGTTTCGGAGACAAGAAAGGACTTAACCTTGAGTTGCTGCATGATGGCGACTATTTTCCTTGGGGCGGTGCCTCGCCGGATAACGAATCTTCCATATATGCAGACGACTACGCGAGCTTCATGAGGAAAACCCTGGGAGACGTGATTTCCCTGAGTTTTCTTGAAAAAGGGAACGCCTATCGCGATGCCATTGTTTCCGAAGTGAATCCGAGGGCGGTCGCCAAGGGGAAGGCCATGGGCTTGAGAGATTTCTATCCACGCGTTATTTTCGAGGAGGAGAAGACTATGTTGTATTACGCGATCAGGGCCACCCAAGACTTTATCAAAGAAGGTCGCGTCGAAAATATCCCCGAAACCGTCCGTCGGACGTTGTCCTTATCCAAGGAAGATTTAATTTCTCTTTATGCTTCATCCGACAACGATATCGCGCGGCAACGTCTCGGTGAATGTACATCATTGGATGATTTGTTGCGTGTATATGGAAACGTCGTGCGCGGTCATTATGAGGTCGGAGCCGGAAAGATAACCGGCCTTATTGCGAATTCGACGGTTTTATCGGACGAACTTAAATCGTCATTTTTCCTTGCTATTGGTAGATCGCCTCGGTAGCCGCTTCCTAACCCAAGTTCGTCATTCAACAAAAAAACATATTAACAATCAAATGGTTGCCGCACTACGGTTTTTTGTAGTGCCTAAACCGGCATATAACGAATTGATTTAAAAACATATTTTTTGCATGACAAACTTGGGTTAATTTATAACGTATTTTCGAATTACTAATATGGCTACAATTGTCTTTATTGGCGCCCATAATGATGATGCTGAAATTTGGGCGGGCGGCACCCTTTTGAAACACATAAAGAACTCAGACGTCGTCTTGAACATCGTGAGGCGGGCGGGCGACGGCGCGCGAGAAGCGGAACAGGCGGCGGCTGACCTGATTTCCGGTTTTCAGACTGCGTACTATACGACCGAGGAGGAACTGCGTACCCTCTTGCTTGATGTGATTCCAGATGTCTTGATTACTCATTGGGATGGGGATAGCCATCCCGACCATAGGTACGTCTCCAGAGACGCCCTCAATTCGATCAAGGAGTGCAGGATGAAATTCAAGAAGCCTGGTATCTTCCTTTTTTGCAATACTTATAATGGATTGGGATACAAGGAGGCTTTCGTTCCCACGGAATATATCGACATCTCGGAAGTGAACGAAAAAAAGCGTGAAGTCATCCGGAATTTCACGTCCCAAAAACCGGATTACTGGATTTTGAAAAACGAACTGATAACGCGCTTGTTCGGCTCACGCTGCCAATGTGACCATGCGGAAGGCTTCATGCGGTTTTCGATGCTCGGGTCGGCATGCCCTAATGACTTGCTGACATAGGTGCAACTATATATTTTGGTAGCGTAGAATTTGGGAGACCTACGCAGGGCGAGACTGAACAAATAGCTCTCGCAGCCGTTGTGTAGGAGCGACCTCCGGTCGCGAATGCCACGGTAAGGCACCGATGGTTCTCCTCTAGCGCCACTGTTCGCGACCGGAGGTCGCTCCTACAGGGCGTCATCTCATTGCCTCGTGGGGAAACAAAGATAAAGCCTTTTTGGTTCCGGCTAGTCCGGCTTAGAGGTTTTCAGACTTATGGGGAGAGGATAGAGCATGCAGCATGAAAACAAGCCGTTGATCCTGATCGTGGACGACACGCCGACCAACATCCAGGTGCTGGCGGAGACGTTGCGCACCGATTACCGCGTCAAAGTCGCAACCAGCGGCAAAGCCGCGCTGGCTATCGCCAACCATCCCGATTCGCGCCCCGACCTGATCCTGCTCGACGTAATGATGCCGGAAATGGACGGCTACGAAGTATGCCGCCGCCTCAAGCAGGAATCCGCCACGCAGGGCATCCCGGTCATCTTCGTCACCGCCAAGGGCGATGTGACCGACGAAGAGCACGGCCTGCGCCTGGGCGCCATGGATTACATCGTCAAACCTTTCCACCTGGCCATCGTCAGGGCGCGTGTGCAAAACCACATCAACCTGAAAATGAAAACCGACCAGCTCGAATCGCTGGCGCTGATCGACGGCTTGACCGGCATCCCCAACCGGCGACGTTTCGACGAAGCGCTGGGGCACGAATGGAAACGCGCGCTACGCAACGGCACGCCACTCGTGCTGATTATGGCGGATATAGACCACTTCAAGGCATACAACGACAACTACGGGCACGGCGCCGGCGACCAGTGCCTGAAAGCGGTGGCGAAAGCGCTGGCGAATTCGCTCGAACGTCCGAGCGACATCCTGGCGCGCTACGGCGGCGAAGAATTCGCCGCCGTGCTGCCGGACACCGACGCGGAGGGCGCACGCCTGCTGGCCGAGCGCCTGCGCGCCAACGTCGCGGCGCTGACCCTGCCGCACAGGTTTTCCAGCGTGGTGGATCACGTCACGATCAGCGTGGGCTACACCTCGCTCGAACCGACGCACGATCAATCGCCGCTGGCGCTCCTGCAACTGGCCGACAAAATGCTCTACCAGGCCAAGGAACAGGGACGCAACCGGGTGTGCGGCTAGGCGCTTGAAACTTATCGTTTTCCTGATTGGAAGGTGGATGCGCTACGCTTATCCACCCTACCCATTTTCCGAGAACAAATTTACCCTGCCAGGGTTAACCCATCTTTGTCATCCCAAAACGGTATATTCGCCATTTTCCCCTATCAGGGTTATCGCAACACATTGATTTTCATATTATCCTAAGCTGGGCTAGCTGGAACCAAACAGATGTTTAGACAGGATTTACAGGATGAACAGGATAGAAAACCCATCCTGTCAATCCTGTTCATCCTGTCATTGTTTTTTTGCGGAAAGCCGC
>JBAYVP010000069.1:0-17808 GCA_041674485.1 Sulfuricellaceae bacterium | reverse complement strand
GATGCGGGGGCACTTTGCGTATTTTGGAATTAGCGGCAACAACAAGCAATTGGCTAAGCTGCGTCACCATGTGGCAAGCTGCTGGCAAAAGTGGTTGTCACGTCGCTCGACCAAGAGCAAAGTAGACTGGCAGGCATTTCGGCAAATCTTGGAACTACTGCCGCTCCCGAAACCACGAATCGTTCATTAATACGCTATGACGTGAGCGAAGCTGTACATTGAGGAACCGGAAGCCTTAATTGGGCGCGTCCGGTTCTGTGAGGGGTGGGGGCGGTAACGTCCCTACCTACTCGGCGGTGAGGAATTTCACGCAACCTCAACATCCGGGGTTCGCTTGCTCACCCCAGTCGGCGCAGGCAAGGTGGATGCGGCTCACGCTTCCCCATAGTTGATCCTATGGCGCCCGCCATAGCGTCTACATTTTTTCAGAGCACAAATTTACCCTGCACCCCTACTTGCGCCACATATAACGGTACACGTAGCCGGGATAGGCGAACACCAGGAACAGGCATGCCGTCACTGCGTAAAATTCCCAGCGTTGCGGCTGTACGCTGCCCAGGTTGCGTTCGACGAGGTAGGCCAGCCCGCCCACGATGAAGTACAGCATGACCAGTTCCAGCAGCCGCCAGCCGATGGTCTTGAATTTCCGCTCGCGCGGCAAGACGAACAGGCGGCGTTCCATCATGAACGGCAGGTTGGCCGCCAGGAACGCCAGGACGAGAATGATTAACGTGCTGCTCACAGGCTATGCTGGATGGAATACACGCACAACGCCATCAGCGGCTGCGGCAGGATGCCCAGCGCGAGGATGCCGATGCCGTTCATCGAAAGCAGCAGGTTCATGTCCGGCTGCGCTTCAATGCGGCTGTGGTCGTGCGGCGCGTCGAAATACATCAGCTTGACGATGCGCAGGTAGTAGAACGCGCCGACCACCGAGAGCAGCACTGCGGCGACCGCAAGCCACACGAAGCCGGCGGAAAGCGCTGCCTGGAGCACCGATAGCTTGGCGTAAAAGCCCACCGTGGGCGGCACGCCGGCCATGGAGAACATCAAGAGCAGCATTACGAATGCGTGCCACGGGCTGCGCTGGTTAAGCCCCTTAAAGTCGTCGAGATTTTCCGCCTCGAACCCCTGGCGCGACAGCAGCATGATCATGCCGAAGGAACCCAGGCTCATCAGCACGTAAACCAGCACGTAAAACATTGCTGCGCCATAGCCATGGTTGTTGCCGGCCAGGATGCCGAGCAACAGGAAACCCATGTGGGAAATGGTGGAGTAGGCCAACATGCGCTTGAGGTTGGTTTGCGCTATCGCGGTGAAATTGCCTATCGCCATGGACAACAACGCCAATATGATTAACATGCCCTGCCAATCCTCAACCAGACTGGGCACGCCTGCGCCGAGCACGCGCACGACGAAGGCGAAGGCCGCGATTTTGGGCGCGCTGCCGATGAATAGGGTCACTGCCGTCGGCGCACCTTGGTAAACGTCGGGTATCCACATATGGAACGGCACTACGCCAAGCTTGAACGCAAGACCGGCCACCAGGAACACTATGCCGAAAGTCAGGATGGTCGAATTGCCGGCGCCAAGCTGAATTGCGTTAGCCACCTTGCCCAGTTCGAGGTGGCCGGTCGCGCCGTAAATCATCGACATGCCGTACAACAGCATCCCGGAGGCCAACGCGCCGAGCACGAAATATTTCATCGCCGCTTCGGTCGCCACCGCCGAATCGCGTTGCAGCGCGACCAGCGAATACAGGCACAACGAGAGGATTTCCAGCCCCATATACAAGGTCAGGAAATGGTTGGCGGAAATCATCACCATCATGCCGAGCATCGCGAACAGCATCAGCGCGAAATATTCGCCGCGAAACAGGCCGCGCACTTGCAGGTAGGAACGCGAATACACCAGCACCGCAAAAACCGCGATGTAGGTCATTAGTTTGAGCACATCGGACATGACATCGCCGACGAACATGCCGCTGAAGGTATGCACGGTACCGCCGCCGCTCGCGCCGACGGTCAGCCAAGCCGCGCCGAGCAACGTCACCTGGGTCAACGCATACGCGACGAAACGGTTCCTGCCGCTGAACAGGTCAGCCATCAGCACGATGGCCGCCATCACCAGGACGAAGATTTCCGGCAGTGCTGGGGTAAAGTTGGGCGCAACGAATGACATTTTTTATCCTCGTGAGGGGTGAGGGGTGAGGGGTGAGGGGGAGGAGCCTGCGCGGTTTTTCTCCTCACCCCTCACGCTTCACCCCTCACGAATCACAGCTTGCTCAGAGCCACATGGCTCAAAAGATTATTGACGGAATGATGCATCACTTCGGTGAACGGCTGCGGGTACACGCCCATGCCGAGCACTGCGGCGGCCAGCAGGCCGAGCACCAGGATTTCGCGTTGGTTGATGTCGGTGAGTTGCGCGACGTGGTCGTTGGCGACCGCGCCGAACACCACGCGCTTGAACATCCACAGGGTGTAAGCCGCGCCGAAGATCAGCGTGGTGGCGGCCAGGAAGGCATACCAGAAATTCACCTTGATCGCGCCCATGATTACCATGAATTCGCCGACGAAGCCGGAAGTCGCCGGCAGGCCGGCGTTGGCCATCGCGAACAGCATGAAAAATGCGGCGAAAACCGGCATTTTGTTGACCACGCCGCCGTAATCGGCGATCTGGCGGCTGTGCATACGGTCGTACAGCACGCCGACGCACAGGAACATTGCGCCGGAGATGAAGCCGTGGGAAATCATCTGCACCAGCGCGCCTTCCAGGCCGTAGGCGTTGAAAATGAAGATGCCGAGGGTGACGAAACCCATGTGCGAGATCGACGAATAGGCGATCAGTTTCTTCATGTCGGCCTGCACCAGCGCGACTAGGCCGATATACACGATAGCGATGAGCGATAGCGTAATCATGAAGCCGGCCAGCGCATGGCTGCCGTCCGGCGCGATCGGCAATGAAAAGCGCAGGAAACCGTAAGCGCCGACTTTCAGCATGATCGCCGCCAGCACTACCGAGCCGCCGGTGGGCGCTTCGACGTGGGCGTCGGGCAACCAGGTATGCACCGGCCACATCGGCACCTTGACCGCAAAGGCGGTGAAGAACGCGATGAATATCAGCACCTGCTCGCTCATGGAAAGCGGCAGATGGTGCCAGTCGAGGATGTTGAAGCTGCCGGACTTGCCATACAGGTAAATCAGCGCGACCAGCATCAACAGCGAGCCGGTGAGGGTGTAGAGGAAGAACTTGAGCGCCGCGTAGACGCGCCTTTGCCCGCCCCATACGCCGATAATCAGGAACATCGGGATCAGCATCGCTTCCCAGTACACGTAGAACAGCACTGCGTCGAGCGCGGCGAATACGCCGTTGAGCAGGCCGGACATAATCAGGAAAGCCGCCATGTACTGCGCGACGCGCTTTTCGATGACTTTCCAGCCGGCCAGCACCACCAGCACGGTGGTGAAGCTGTTAAGCAGGATAAACAGCACCGAGATGCCGTCCACGCCAAGATAGTAATTAATCTTGAAGGTTTCCACCCAGGGCGTCATTTCGACGAACTGCATATCCGCCGTCAGAGTGTTGAAACGGGTGTACAGCGGTATGGACACCGCAAAACCGGCCAGCGCGCCGAGCAACGCCAATATTCGCGCGAGATGCGCATTGCGGTCGTTCCCGGTCGCAAGCACGACCATGCCCGCCAATATCGGCAGCCAGATCACCCAGCTTAACAATGTCGAACCTTCGTTCATAACCACCCTATCAGCCTCTAATGAACATCGTCATCATCGCCAGCACGCCGATAATCATGGCGAAGGCGTAATGGTAAATATAGCCGGATTGCAAATGGCGAATCAGCGCCGAACTCCATGCCACGACACGTGCAGCGCCGTTGACGAAAAAGCCGTCGATCACCGCCACGTCGCCGCCCTTCCACAACGCTTTCCCTAGCAAACGCGCGCCGCCGGCGAAGAACCAGTCGTTGAACCGGTCGAAGCCGTACTTTTCCTCCAGAACGGTGGAAACCAAGCTGAATTTTGCCTTGATAACCGCCGGCAATTCAGGGCGCTTGATATACAGGAACCATGCAGTGGCAGCGCCGCTAACGGCCAGCCAGAACGGCAGAGTAGTTAGCGCATGCAACATCATGCCAAAAACGCCGTGGAATTCCTCGGCCATGTGCGTGAGCGCATGGTGCTCATGGGAAATATAGATCGCATCGCCGAAATAACCTTCGAACAGTATCGGACCTATCAGCCAGCCCGCAGCAACCGACGGAATCGCCAGCAGCAGCAGCGGAACCGTAACCACTTTGGGCGACTCGTGCGGTTCGCTATGATGCGCATCGTGTCCGTGACCGTGCGCGTGGTCGTCGTGGTGGACATGGCGGAAGCGCTCTTCGCCGTGGAAGGTGTAGAACACCAGACGGAAGGAGTAGAAGCCGCCGACAAACACGCCCGCGAGTATCGCGGCATAGGCAAATCCGGCGCCCGGCAGGCTGGATAGCCCGACCGCCTCAATAATCGAATCCTTGGAAAAGAACCCGGCGAACGGCGGCAGCCCGGCGTTGGCCAGCGCGCCGACCAGCATGGTCAGGTAGGTGATCGGCATGTACTTGCGCAAGCCGCCCATGCGACGCATGTCCTGCTCATGATGCATCGCGATAATCACCGACCCCGCGCCGAGGAACAGCACCGCCTTGAAGAACGCATGGGTCATCAGGTGGAATATCGCCGCCGAGTAGGCCGATGCGCCCAGTGCGACAGTCATGTAGCCGAGTTGCGACAGCGTGGAATAGGCCACCACGCGCTTGATGTCGGTTTGCACGATGGCGATCAGCGCCATGAACAGCGCGGTGATCGCGCCGATTATGATGACAAAGGACAGCGCGGTTTCGGACAGTTCGAACAGCGGCGACATGCGCGCCACCATGAAGATGCCCGCCGTGACCATGGTTGCGGCGTGGATCAGTGCGGAAATCGGCGTCGGACCTTCCATCGAATCGGGCAGCCAGACATGCAGCGGGAATTGCGCGGATTTGCCCATCGCACCGATGAACAGCAGGATGCATATCGCGGTCAGCAAGGCCGGCTGTATGCCCTGCGTCAGTTCCAGCGTGAGGTGCTGCATTTCCGGCGCGCGGGCGAACACCGCCGCATAATCGAGTGTGCCGAAATTGGCCAGCACCAGGCCAATGCCGAGCAGGAAGCCGAAATCGCCGACGCGGTTGACCAGGAAGGCTTTGAGGTTGGCGTAAATCGCCGTGGGTCGCGTGTACCAGAAACCGATCAGCAGGTAGGACACCAGCCCCACCGCCTCCCAGCCGAAAAACAACTGGACGAAGTTGTTGGACATCACCAGCATCAGCATTGAGAAGGTGAACAGCGAGATGTAGGCGAAGAAGCGCTGGTAGCCGGGGTCTTCCGCCATGTAGCCGATGGTGTAGATATGCACCATCAGCGAGACGAAAGTCACCACCAGCATCATCAGCACGGACAAGCGGTCAATCAGGAAACCGACTTCGAAACGCGTGTCGCCACTGGTCAGCCAGGTGTAAACGCTGCCGTTAAAGGTGTGCCCCTGCTGCACGTCGTTAAAGATCACCAGCGACAGCACAAACGACACGGTCACGCCGAGTATCGTCACGCTATGCGACGCAGCGCGCCCGATCACGCGCCCGAACAGCCCGGCGACCAAGGCGCCTGCCAAGGGGGCGAGCGGCACGAGCAGGTAGAGTTTTTGCATATCAGTCATAAATTCAGTGAGGAGTGAGGAGTTAGGGGTGAGGAGTGAGGAGTTTGTACGGCTTTTCTCCTCACTCCTAACTCTTTGACTCCTTAACTCTTAAATCACCCTTTCAATAATTCAGTGAGGAGTGGAGGGTGAGTGCGGTTTTTCTCCTCACTCTTAACTCTCCGACTCCTTAAAAAACGCTTAAATCGCCCTTTCAATAATTCAGTGAAGGCGTGGAGGGTGAGTGCGGTTTTCCTCCTCACTCCTAACTCTTCACTCCTCACTCTACAAAATCACCCTTTCAATTGATCCAGTTCGTCCATGTTGATGGTGCGCAGGTTGCGGAACAGCGCCACCAGGATAGCCAGGCCGATGGCCGATTCCGCCGCCGCCACGGTCAGGATGAAAAACACGAACACCTGGCCGGCGACATCGTTCAGATAATGCGAAAAGGCGATGAAGTTGATGTTCACTGCCAGCAGCATCAACTCGATGGCCATCAGGATCACGATCAGATTCTTGCGGTTGAGAAACAGCCCCACCACGCTGATGGTGAACAACAACGCGCCGAGTATCAGATAATGGGTCAAGCTCAACACTGGAATTCTCCCGGTTGCGTGAAGCGTGAGGCGCGAAGCGTGAGTCGTGAGGCGTGAAGCGTGAGGCGACGCGCAAATTTTGGCAATACTAACTCCTCACTCCTCACTCCTCACCCCTCACTTTCTCACTAGGCATGGAAATTACGCGGATGCGGTCGGCGCTACGCACCCGCACTTGTTCAGCCGGGTTTTGTTGCTTGGTGTTCTTGCTGTGGCGCAAAGTAATCGCAATCGCCGCGACGATGGCGATCAGCAGCACGACCGCCGCCAGTTCGAACGGGTAGACGTAATCGGTGTACAGCAGGCGTCCCAGTTCCTTGGTGTTGCTGTAGTCGGCGCCGTGGCGCTGCGCCAGATTGACGCCGTCCGCGATGAAGCTCTTGTTTGCGAGTATCAGCACCATTTCCAGCGCCATCAGCCCGCCCACCACTGCGGCGAGTGGCAGGTTTTGCCAGAATCCCTGGCGCAGCTTACCCAAATCCAGGTCCATCATCATCACCACGAACAGGAACAGCACCGTCACCGCGCCGATGTACACCAGCACCAGCGTGATCGCGAGAAACTCCGCCTCCAGCATCAGCCACAGCCCGGCGGCAGTGAAGAACGCGAGCACCAGAAACAGCGCGGCGTGTATCGGGTGGCGCGCGGTGATCACGCGTAGCGCTGCAAACAGCAGGATGCTCGCGAGAAAATAAAAAATCAGCGTTTCAAAATTCATATTTATTTCGTAAGGGGGTGAGGAGTGAGGGGAGAGGAGAAAATTCCCCGCCACGCCAACTTCATCGTCTTGACTCTTAGCCCCTCACTCCTTTCTCCTCACCGGTACTTCGCATCGGTCGCCCTATCCTTGGCGATTTGCTCTTCGTTTTGGTCGCCTATCGCCAGCAGTTTTTCCTTGGTGTACAGCAGATCGTTGCGCGATTCGCCGTGGTAATCGAAAATCCGCGTCTCTACAATGGCGTCAACTGGGCAGGATTCTTCGCAATAGCCGCAGAAAATGCACTTGGCCAGATCGATGTCGTAACGCGTGGTGCGGCGCGAACCGTCCTCGCGCTGTGCCAGGTCGATGGTAATCGCCATCGCCGGGCAAACGGTTTCGCACAGCTTGCAGGCGATGCAGCGCTCCTCGCCGTTGGGGTAGCGGCGTAGCGCATGCAGGCCGCGGAAGCGCGGCGACAGCGGGGTGCGTTCTTCGGGAAATTCGACGGTGATCTTGGGTGCGAAGAAATAGCGCCCTGTCACCGCCATGCCCTGGAGCAGTTCCCAAAGCAGGAATGTCGAGAAAAAGTTTTTTATGCGTTCCATGTTCTCCAAGCCTTTAGTGGAACAGGTAGTCGTAAGGCGTTTGCATCATCGCACCCACCACCAGTATCCAGACCAGCGTCACCGGGATCAGCACCTTCCAGCCGAGGCGCATGATCTGGTCGTAGCGGTAGCGCGGAAACGTGGCGCGGAACCACAGGAACAGGAACAACACGAAACACACCTTGCCCAGCAGCCAGATGAAGCCGGGCAACCAGGTGAACGGCGCGAAGTCGAACAGCGGGTTCCAGCCGCCGAGAAACATCAGCGCGGTGAGCGCTGAAACCAGAATCATGTTGGCGTATTCGGCAAGGAAGAAAATCGCGAAAGTCATGCCGGAATATTCCACATGGAAGCCGACGATCTCGGATTCGCCCTCAACCACGTCGAACGGCGCGCGGTTGGTTTCCGCCACGCTGGCGATCAGGTAGACGATAAACAGCGGGAACAGCGGCAGGAAATACCAGTGATGCACACCGCCTGCCTGCCCCTTGACGATTTCCACCAGATTCAGGCTTTGCGCCGCCATCAGCACACCGACCAGCGCGAAGCCCATCGCGATTTCGTAGGCGACGATCTGCGCTGCGGCGCGCATTCCGCCGAGGAAGGCATACTTGGAGTTGGACGCCCAACCCGCCAGGATGATGCCGTACACGCCCATCGAGGTGATGCCCATGATGTAGAGCAGGCTGGCATCCACATTCGCCAGCACCAGCTCCGGCGAAAACGGCACCACCGCCCACGCGGCCAGTGCGGGCGCAATCGCCAGCAGCGGGCCGAGGATGAACAGCGCTTTGTTGGAGCCGCTGGGGATGACGATTTCCTTGGTCATCAGCTTGAGCGCGTCGGCGATGGGTTGCAGCAAGCCCTTGGGGCCGACCCGGTTCGGTCCGATGCGCACCTGCATGTAGCCGATCACCTTGCGCTCGGCCAGCGTGAGGTAGGCGACCCCCAGCAACAGCGGCGCAACGATGGCGACGATCTTGGCGATGCTGTACACCAGCGGCCACGCCGACCCGAACAGCCCTTGCAAAGAGACGATGATCGTTTCAAACATTGAGTATCGCCCTCTCCACCTTGATTTCGTCGAACAGGCCACCGAGATTGGCGGTCAGCGGATGTCCCGCGGCCACGCGCACGCAGTCGTCCGGCAATTTGTCGTCGCGCCCCGCCATCAGGGTGGCGCTGCCCTCGCCTTGCGAGACTTTCAGCATGTCGCCGTCCGCCACGCTCAGTTTGGCCAATAACGCGCCGTTCATCCACGCGCGTATTTGTGCCGCGTGGGTTTTCTGTAATGCGGTCGCGCGCCGCACGATGGCGTCGGTCTGATAAGGCGCGACATCGCCGATGCGTTGCAATCCGGGGGCGGTGACCGGCACAATCGCCTTGATGGTTTTCAAGCGGTTGTCCAGCCGACCTTCGGCAACAATACCGTCGCCCAGCGCTTCGGCGCGCACCTGCTCGCTGCTCTCGAAAGCGCAGTCGGGGACGTTCAGCAGATTGCCCAGCACGCGCAGCACTTTCCACGCCGGGCGCGCTTCGCCCAGCGGTTTCACGGCAGCGGCGAAACTTTGCACGCGCCCTTCGGTGCTGACGAAAGAACCGGAAGTTTCGGAGAACGGGACTATCGGCAGCAACACGTCGGCGGTTTCCAGCAAAGCTGCGCTCTTGTATGCGCTCAGCGCCACCACCAAATCGGCGCCGTGCAGCGCCGC
Source organism: Sulfuricellaceae bacterium (assembly GCA_041674485.1). Lineage (GTDB taxonomy): Bacteria > Pseudomonadota > Gammaproteobacteria > Burkholderiales > Sulfuricellaceae > JAGXQV01. The sequence goes on along the minus strand of JBAYVP010000069.1, from coordinate 8,456 downwards.
GATGCTTTGCGCCGCGTTGGCGCTATCCCGTTCCGGCTCCACGCCCAGCAGGATCATGGCTTTCGGCGCGGCGGTCAGCATCGCGCCGGCATTCATGCCGCCGGCGCGCGGAATCGCGCCGGCCAGATAGCCGCCGACGCTGTTGGCGGCCTCGCCGAGGAAACCCAGTCGCGCCCCGGATAATTCCGCGATTTGCTGCGCAACGGAATGCAGTTCGGCGAAATGCGGATGATGTTGCGCCAGATTGCCGAGCAGCACGGCCTTGCGCCCGCCACGGTTAAACGTATTGGCTATCGCATGGGCGACGGCGTCGTCCGGCTCGCCCGCCAGCGCGCGCCGCACTTGTTCGAGCGCCTGCACCATGGCCGCAGGGGCGACGATGGACTTGGCCACCAGCGGCATCAGCAGGTTGTCGTCCAGCGGGTTGACCAAACTTATGCGCGCGCCGCGCATCGCCGCGTGGCGCAGGCGCAATGCCAGCAGCGGGTGATCCGCGCGCAGCGCCGTGCCGACCAGCAACACGCTGCCCAGCTCGGCAACCTCGGTTATCGGCATACCTAGCCAGGGCGCCCCGTGCAGCGCATCGTCGGTGCGGAAATCGGATTGGCGCAGGCGGAAATCGATATTGTCGCTGCCCAGCGCGCGCGTCAGCTTTTGCAGCAGGTAGAGTTCCTCGACCGTGGCATGCGGCGTGCCCAGCGCACCGATCTCAGTCGCGCCGCGTTTGTCTTTCACCGCCGGCAGCGCCTGCGCGGCGAAATCCAGCGCATATTGCCAATCGCACTCGCGCCACACGTCGTTCTGCTTAATCATCGGGCGTTGCAGGCGGTCTGCCGCGTGTAGCCCTTCGTAGCTGAAACGCTCGCGGTCGGATAGCCAACACTCGTTGATTGCGTCGTTGCTGCGCGGCAACACGCGCACCACGCGACCGTTTTTGCTCTGGATTTCGATGTTGCTGCCCAGGCCGTCGTGCGGGCTGACCGAGGGCGCGCGGCGCAGCTCCCAGGAGCGCGCGGCGTAGCGGAACGGCTTGCTGGTGAGCGCGCCGACCGGGCACAGGTCTATCATGTTGCCGGACAGTTCGGACTCAATCGCATGGCCGAGGAAAGGCGTGATCTCGGAATGCTCACCGCGCCCGACCTGGCCCATTTCCATAATGCCGCCGACTTCCTGGCCGAAACGCACGCAACGCGTGCAGTGAATGCAGCGCGTCATGTCGGTGGAAATCAGAGGGCCGATATCCTTGTTGAGCACCACGCGCTTTTCTTCATGATAGCGCGAGGCGCTCGCGCCGAAGCCGACCGCCAGGTCCTGCAATTGGCATTCGCCGCCCTGGTCGCAAATCGGGCAGTCGAGCGGATGATTGATGAGCATGAACTCCATCACGGCTTTTTGCGCGGCGATGGCTTTGAGCGAGCGTGTTTGCACATTCATGCCCTCGACCACCGGCGTGACGCAAGCCGGCATGGGCTTGGGCACTTTGACCACTTCCACCAGGCACATGCGGCAGTTGGCGGCAATCGACAGTTTTTTGTGGTAGCAAAAGCGCGGTATGTATATCCCCGCCGCGTCGGCGGCATCGATAATCGTGCTGCCTTCCGCCACGCTGAGCGCTTTGCCGTCTATCTCGATATTCACCATATCAGCCGCCGTTAACCATGCACTTGCCGTGCTTGATGTGATATTCGAATTCGTTGCGGTAATGCTTGAGCATCCCCTGCACCGGCATTGCCGCTGCGTCGCCGAGCGCACAGATGGTGCGCCCCATAATGTTGCCGGCTACCGATTCCAGCAATGCCAGGTCTTCCGCGCGTCCCTGGCCGTGCTCAATGCGCTGTATTACGCGATACAGCCAGCCGGCGCCTTCGCGGCAGGGGGTGCATTGGCCGCAGGATTCTTCGAAATAGAAATACGACAGCCGTTCCAGCGCTTTCACCATGCACACCGTTTCGTCCATCACGATCACCGAACCCGCCCCCAGGTAGGAGCCGGCCTTGGAGATCGAATCGTAATCCATGGTCACGTCCATCATGATCTCGCCCGGCACCACCGGCACCGATGAGCCGCCGGGGATCACCGCTTTCAGCTTGCGTCCGTCCTTGATGCCGCCGGCCATCGCCAGCAGTTCCTTGAACGGCGTGCCCATGCCGATTTCGTAATTGCCCGGCTTCGCGACATGGCCGGAAACCGAAAAAATCTTGGTGCCGCCGTTGTTCGGCTTGCCCAGTTCGAGGAATTTCTGCCCGCCGTGCTTGACGATATACGGAATGCTTGCCAGCGTCTCGGTGTTGTTGATGGTGGTGGGCTTGCCATATAGGCCGAAGCTTGCCGGGAACGGCGGCTTGAAGCGCGGCTGCCCCTTCTTGCCTTCGATGGATTCGAGCAGCGCGGTTTCCTCGCCGCACACGTAAGCGCCGTAACCGTGGTGGGCATGGATGTCGAAATCCCAGCCGCTGCCGAGGATGTTCTTGCCCAGCAGGTTGGCGGCGCGCGCTTCCTCCAGCGCGGCTTCGAAACGCTCAAAGCATTCGAAAATTTCGCCGTGGATGTAGTTGTAGCCCGCCACCGCGCCCAGCGTGTAGCCGGCGATGACCATGCCCTCGATTAACTGGTGCGGGTTGTAGCGGATGATGTCCTTGTCCTTGAAGGTGCCCGGCTCGCCCTCGTCGGTGTTGCACACCACATATTTGTCGCCGGGGAACTGGCGCGGCATGAAGCTCCATTTAAGCCCCGTCGGGAACCCCGCGCCGCCGCGACCGCGCAACGCGCTGATCTTGACCTGATTGATGATCTCTTCCGCCGGCATTTGCTCGGCGATGACTTTTTTCAGCGCGTCGAAGCCGCCAACCTTGAGATAGTTTTCCAGCTTCCAGGATTCCGGCAGGTGGATGCTGTGGAAGATCACTTCATTCGCCATGATTATTCCAACCCCGCCAGAATTTCGTCGATGACTTCAGGCGTCAGCCGCACTTTCATCTTATGGTTGTTGATGGTGAGCAGCGGACCTTCGCCGCAGGAGCCCATGCATTCGGACATTTTCAGCGAGAATTTTCCATCCGGCGTGGTTTCATTGAAGCCGATGCCAAGCTTGCGCTGCAAATATTCCACGGCGCTTTCCGCACCCATCAGGGTGCATGGCAGGTTGGTGCAGACGCTGAGCTTGTATTTGCCGACCGGCTTTAGCTCGTACATGTTATAGAAGGTCGCCACCTCCCACGCCGCGATAGCCGGGATTTCCAGGTAATTCGCGACGTATTCTATGGTTTCGGGCGACAGCCAGCCCAATTCGATCTGGGCGATGCGTAGCGCCGACATCACCGCCGACTGCTTGCGCAGCGGCGGATATTTGGCGACTTCGCGGTCGATTTCGGTTAGTGCAGCGGGTGAGAGCATTATCCTGGAAACCTTAGTTGAACGGGGTGGAGTGTGCGGTTTTTGGGGTGCAGGGCAAGGCGCAACGACGAAGAATGGTTGTTCCATTCTCTTCTCGATAAGTTGCAACGCCGCCATGCGCCCCAAAAACCGTGCAATCCACTCCGTAGCGGACTCACCAATCGGGTAAAACAATAAATAATTAAAAAGCTTATTTTAATCATGTTTGTCGAATATTCAGTCGAGCGGTCAACTAAGGTTTCCAGGATCACCTGTCTATCTCTCCGAATACGATGTCGAAAGTGCCCATCAGCGCCACTACGTCGGCGATCATGTGGCCGCGCGCCATTTCGTCCATCGCCGCCAAATGGGCGAAGCCGGAAGCGCGGATCTTCATGCGATAGGGTTTGTTGGCGCCGTCGGACATCAAATAAATGCCGAACTCGCCCTTGGGGTGCTCCACTGCCGCATAAGCTTCGCCCGGCGGCACATGGAAACCTTCGGTGAACAGCTTGAAATGGTGGATCAGCTCCTCCATGTTTTCCTTCATGCCGACGCGCGACGGCGGCGCAACCTTGAGGTTTTCGCTGATTACCGGGCCGGGATTTTTGCGCAGCCAATCGACGCATTGCTTGATAATGCGGTTGGATTGGCGCATTTCCTCGACGCGCACCAGATAGCGATCATAGCAGTCGCCATTCACGCCGACCGGGATGTCGAAATCCATCTTGTCGTAAACTTCATACGGTTGCTTCTTACGCAAGTCCCATTCCACGCCGGAGCCGCGGATCATCGCACCGGTCAGCCCGAGCGCCAGCGCGCGCTCCGGCGTAATTACGCCGATCCCGACGGTGCGCTGCTTCCAGATGCGGTTATCGGTCAGCAGGGTTTCGTATTCGTCCACATAGGTCGGGAAACGGCGGGTGAAATCATCAATGAAATCCAGCAACGAGCCGTGGCGGTTGGCATTCATGTCGGCCACGGCTTTTGCGCTGTGGGCTTTCATCTTGGCCGCCTCGTACTGCGGCATGGTGTCCGGCAGGTCGCGGTAAACGCCGCCGGGGCGATAGTAGGCCGCGTGCATACGCGCGCCGGACACCGCCTCGTACATGTCCAGCAGGTCTTCGCGTTCACGGAAGGTGTAGAGAAAGGCCGTCATCGCGCCAATGTCCAGCCCGTGCGCTCCCACATAAAACAGGTGGTTGAGGAGGCGGGTGATTTCGTCGAACATCACGCGGATATACTGGGCGCGCACCGGCACTTCCAGCCCGAGCAGTTTTTCCACCGCCATCACGTAGGCATGTTCGTTGCTGAGCATCGACACGTAGTCGAGGCGATCCATGTAGGGCAACGCCTGGAGAAATATTTTCTGCTCGGCGAGTTTTTCGGTGGCGCGGTGCAATAGCCCGATATGCGGGTCGGCGCGCATCACCACCTCGCCGTCCAGTTCCAGCACCAGACGCAATACGCCATGCGCCGACGGATGCTGCGGGCCGAAATTCAAGGTGTAATTCTGGATTTCAGGCACCGTAACTCTCCTCGCGGTTGACGCGCGGTATCGTAACGCGATTTTCCATGCTCACCGGTTGATAAACGACGCGCTTCAATTCGGGGTCGTAACGCATTTCAACGTTGCCGACCAAGGGGAAATCCTTGCGGAACGGGTGGCCGATGAAGCCATAATCGCACAGGATGCGGCGCAGGTCGGGGTGGCCGACGAAAATCACGCCGAACAGGTCGAAAGCCTCGCGCTCGTACCAGTTGACGGACGGCCATATGTCCACGACGGAATCAATCATCGGCATTTCGTCGTCCTCGGCAAAGATATGCACGCGCACGCGCCAGTTGTTGCTCAGCGACAGCAGGTGGACGACGGCGGCAAAGCGCTTGCCCTGCCAGTTTCCCGCGCTGAATTCACTGTTGCCGTAGGCGCTGAAATCGACCCCGCACAGGTCGATCAATTGCTCGAAGCGCAGTTCGGGATGGTCGCGCAGCAATTTTGCCGCAGCCAGCCAGCCGGCGGCTTTCACATCTATGGTGATCTCGCCGACATGTTCGACCAAGCCGGCCAAGTTGTCGCCCAATATGACCCGCAGGCTTGCAGCCAGTTTTTCCAGTTTCGCGTTCATCGGGTCAAGTGCGTGAAATGGTTTGAGTGCGCTTGATCTTGTTCTGAATCTGGATCAAGCCGTAGAGTAGCGCTTCCGCAGTCGGCGGGCAACCGGGAACGTATACGTCCACCGGCACGATGCGGTCGCAACCGCGCACCACCGAGTAGGCATAATGATAATAGCCGCCGCCGTTGGCGCAGGTGCCCATCGACAGCACCCAGCGCGGCTCGGCCATCTGGTCGTAAACCTTGCGCAAGGCGGGCGCCATCTTGTTGGTCAAGGTGCCGGCGACGATCATCAGGTCGGACTGGCGCGGGCTGGGGCGGAACACGATGCCGAAACGATCCATGTCGTAGCGCGACGCGGCGGAGTGCATCATTTCCACCGCGCAACACGCGAGGCCAAAGGTCATCGGCCACAGCGAGCCGCAGCTTGCCCAATTGAAGACGGTGTCGAGCGAAGTGGTAACGTAACCCTTCTCGAAAACCCCCTGGATGCTTACGTCCATGCCACCCCCTCCTTAGCCCGAACGACGGCGAATGGATGGCATGCGGCGTGTACCAGTCGCTGCTCCCTGCTCATGCCGGCTACTCCCATTCGAGCGCCCCTTTCATCCATTCATACACGAAACCAACTACCAGGATGCCGAGGAAAACCACCATGGCGAGAAAACCGAACAAGCCGATTTCCTGCAATACCACCGCCCACGGGAACAAAAACGCGATTTCCAGGTCGAATAAAATGAATAGAATCGCAACCAGATAGTAGCGCACGTCGAATTTCATGCGCGCGTGTTCAAACGCCTCGAACCCGCACTCATACGGAGAGAGCTTGGCGCTGTCCGGGCGGCTGGGTCCCAGCAGCTTACCGATAAGCATGGGAGCGGCGCCGACCCCGAAACCGACGAAGACGAACAACAAAATCGGGAAATAGTTTTCCAGCATTCCGCAAGCTTCCGCTAATTTAACATCGTTATACAGGCTGTGGTTATACTTTGCGCGGCCACGATTTGCGCATTTATCCATCGTCTCGCGGGCGCGGCTTCCGCGTTGCAAATTGCTTGTGCGGTAATGCCACACGGCGCAATTTGCGCAGCAATCGCATCCCGCGAGACGCGGCTAAATCCGCAAATCGTGGCCGCGCAAAGTATACCAGCCATTAAAATATGGTGCCGATGAGCAGACTCGAACTGCTACGGCTTTCGCCACTACCCCCTCAAGATAGCGTGTCTACCAATTTCACCACATCGGCATATTCATTACATCTCATTCGACGCAATCCAAATTCCCCTGTTTGCTTAACCTGCGTCGAACCGGCAAAACGTTACATCCTTACTTCGGTATTTCTCCCGCCTTGGATCCCGCAACACCTCCTTGTGTCGGCGCTGCCGGCGTTTTTCCCGCATCCGTCGGCGCGACCGGCTGCAACGCGGCCTTGTGTGCTTCCATAACGCCAACCGGTCGGCTCTTATGGCTGGAAAAATAAGTCAGGCTCATGCTGGTGATGAAAAACACCGTCGCCAGCACCGCCGTGGCATGGCTCAAAAAATTGGACGATCCGGTAGAGCCGAACAGGCTGCCGGAAGCGCCGCTACCGAACGCGGCGCCCATGTCCGCCCCTTTGCCGTGCTGCATCAGCACCAGGCCAACCACGCCCAGCGCCGCAATAACGTGAACAATCCAAAACACTGTTTCCATAATCCCGCCTAAAAACGCACCTTATGTTAAGAGGTGGCAAACCTACATCATGCCGCAGCGCGGCAGATCGTCAAGAACTCGTTGGCATCCAACGCCGCGCCGCCGATCAATCCTCCGTCGATATCCGGCATGGAGAACAATTCTGCCGCATTCGCGCCTTTTACGCTACCCCCATATTGGATCACCAAGCCTTCCGCCACACTCTTGTCGAGCGCCGCAATCTTGCCGCGGATGAACGCATGCACCGCTTGCGCCTGAGCCGGTGAGGCGGTTTTGCCGGTGCCTATCGCCCAAACCGGCTCGTAAGCCAGCACCGCGCGTTTCAGGCTTTCCACCCCGGCCAACTGAATCACCGCATCCAACTGGCGCGCCACCACTTGCTCGGTGACATCGCTTTCACGCTCCTGCAACGTTTCGCCGACGCACAGGATAGGCGTCAGCCCAGCCTTTTGCGCGGCAACATATTTGGCCGCCACCGTTGCATCGTCGTCGCCGAACAGCGCGCGCCGCTCGGAATGACCGACTATCGCATATTTGCAGCCGAAATCCAACAGCATCGCGGCGGAAACTTCGCCGGTGTATGCGCCTTTCTCATGCTGGCTCATATTCTGCGCGCCCCACGCAATCGGGCTGGCCTGCAACAGGGTTTGCATTTGCGCGAGGTAGGGAAACGGCGCGCACACCGCGCAATCCATCGCCCCCAAACCCGCAGCCCCGGCCAGTATGCCATCCAGCAACGCCTTGTTCTGCGCCAGGCTCCCGTGCATCTTCCAGTTACCGGCGACTAATTTTCTGCGCATGGCTGCCTCCGTTTTTGCAAAGTGTTGAATACTACGCATGAACCTTGGCACGGTCAATCCCGGATTACCGCCTATCGGGCGGAACACGGGCCGCGAAACAGTCGGCAAACCGTTATCCTGAATTTCCTGGTTGACCGCTTGCCAGGATGCGTAACGTTATACACAAGTCTCCTCCGGCGCGTATGCTGAGGTTGCACTATGACAGCCTACCTTATTTTTAATCCGTTCGCCCTAAGCCGAACGAGCCGGAACCAAAAAAACATACTCACGCGAAGCCGCGAAGACCGCGAAGAAAAACCAATACAGGTTTGGTTTTTTTTTTTCGCGGCTTCGCGGCTTCGCGTGAGAAATTCTTCTGATCGTTCCCACGCTCCGGCGCTCATCGTTAGTGCGGCAAGCGAAGCTTGACGTTTCTTTCAGGGTGAAAGTCCCTGACGGGGAAGGTCTAACCAACCGCCCGTATCGAGTGTTGCGTC
>JBAYVP010000068.1:0-17830 GCA_041674485.1 Sulfuricellaceae bacterium | reverse complement strand
CTCCCAAGAATCCACTGCTACATCTTGAACAACTGACACTGTTAAAACCTCAATAAAACAGCAGGAAATTCAAAGTATAACTAGCGATTGAAAAAAGGGAAACAATTAATAGACAGTTTCTAAATGTCCCCTGAAAGGCGTCTATGGCGCGAAGCAATGCACCGAATTGAACCGGGTCGGTGATGGCGGCGCGGTGCGTCACGTCAGGCGATGGCAGCGCCCCGCGCAAGTCTTGCGTGATGTCCCGCTCGGCTCTTCGGGTGCCGACTGCGTAGCGAAATATCTGCCCGACGAATTGCTTACAACGGTGCGCGGTTTCCAGAGCGCCACGTCCTGCAACACGTTCCAGGACAACCAGCAGGTCAGCAGGTTTGATTTCGGAAATGGGCAGCGCCCCAAGCCAAGGGAACACGTCACGACGAAGAATGAAGTTGGTTTTTTCGATTGTTGACGCGGCCTTCTTGGCGCCGAATTTTTCCAGCCATTTCCCGGCTACCACTTCAAAGGAATTGGCCGCGTTGCCTTGCTTGGCCGCCTTGGCTGCTTTGCGGTTTGCGCCGGGGTCAACACCATCGGCCAAGAGCTTGCGGGCAGCGGTGCGCCGTTCCCGTGCGTCCAATAGCGCAACGTCGGGATAGACGCCGACGGCCAGTGTTTTGCGCTTGCCTGCAAAGCGGTAGTCCATGCGCCAATACTTGGAGCCGGTCGGCTGAATCAGCAGATACAAGCCGCCACCATCGGCCATTTTGACCGGTTTGCCGGTTGGCTTCGCCGCTTTTATTTGCAGTGCTGTAAGCGCCATTTCGATCCCTTTGACGGTATCAACCCCGCCGATGGCGGTATGTGCCGTCAAATATACCGTCAATAATTGTGGATTGCAATGGACTGGATAGGACTGCTATGGACGTAAAAAAGGCCGCTAACCTTGTATTTACTGGGGTTTGCGGCCTTTGCTGGACTTCTTTGGATATTCAAGTGGTGCCGGGAGCCGGAATCGAACCGGCACGCTATTGCTAGCGCGGGATTTTGAGTCCCGTGCGTCTACCAGTTCCGCCATCCCGGCACGGGGAAGTGCGCATTATTCCTCAAATCACGGTTTCCGGCAAGCGTTTCAGCGGTTATCATGACGGCTCTTATGCGCACCGCCGATTTCGATTTCGAGCTTCCCCCGGAACTCATCGCCCAAACTCCCGCGCCGGAGCGTGCTGCCAGCCGCTTGCTGCATCTCGACGGCAAGAGCGGCGCGTTGCATGACGCGCTGTTTCGCGAGTTGCCGCAATATCTGCGCACCGGCGATTTGCTGGTGTTTAACGACACCAAGGTGATCAAGGCGCGCCTGTTCGGCGTCAAGGACAGCGGCGGCAAGATCGAGGCGCTGGTGGAGCGGGTGCAGGACGAACGCCATGTGCTGGCATTCATCCGCGCCAGCCACGCGCCCAAGGCCGGTTCGCGGTTGATCCTGGCGGGTGAAATCCAGGCTGTGGTGGAAGCGCGTAGCAATGACTTGTATCGGCTGCGTTTCGAGAACGCGGAGCCGGTTTTCGATTTGCTCGACCGCTACGGCAGCCTGCCGCTGCCGCCTTATATCACCCATGCGCCGGATACGCTGGACGAAACCCGTTACCAGACGGTTTATGCCCGCCAGCCGGGCGCTGTGGCGGCGCCCACGGCGGGGCTGCATTTCGACCGGGCGATGCTGGCGCAACTGGCGGAACGGGGTGTCCAAACCGCTCACGTCACCCTGCACGTCGGCGCCGGCACATTCCAGCCGGTGCGCGCGGAAACCCTGGCCGAACACAAGATGCACCGCGAGCGCTACAGCGTACCGCAAACCGTGCTGGACGCTATCGCAACCGCCAGGACGCAGGGCGGGCGCATCATGGCGGTGGGCACTACCTCGCTACGCGCGCTGGAGGCTGCCGCCGCCGACGGCGAATTGCGCGCGGGATATGGCGAAACCGACATTTTCATCACCCCCGGCTACCGCTTCAGGGTGGTGGAGCGCTTGCTTACCAACTTCCATCTGCCAAAATCCACCTTGCTGATGCTGGTGTCGGCTTTCGCCGGTGCGGACAATATCCGCCGCGCTTACCGCCACGCGGTGGAGAGCCGCTACCGCTTCTTCAGCTACGGCGACGCGATGCTGATTGAACGGCAATAAGCGGCCAAACCTGCTAGGATGGTAATTTCGAATGCTTTGATACGAGGGGAGAGCCATGGCGACTTACGTCCATTGGTTTCTGTGGGCTTTATGCCTGATGGCGCTGGAAATGGCGACCGGCACGTTTTATCTGCTGGTGCTGGGCGCCGCCATGGGCATAGGCGGCTGCGCGGCGCTGCTTGGGCTTGACCCGCCATACCAATTCACCTTGGCCGCGCTGGCCGGCATCGTCGGCACGGTGCTGCTGCGCCGTTTCAAAAATGCCCAGCCCGCGCCGCCGCCGGAGCAAAGCCTGGATATAGGCCAACCGGTGCAAGTGGTCGCCTGGCACGAAAACGGCGCCGCGCGGGTGTATTACCGTGGCGCGGAATGGGACGCAGAGCCTGAATCCGCCGATATGCCGCATGAAGGAACGCTCTATATCGAGGCGCTACGCGGCTCGACCCTGATACTCACGCACCGTAAACCGCAACACTTGTAAACCTAGAAACTTCAGTTGACCGCTTGCCAAGAGGTGTAACATGGTGGTTCTAAATAACTTGGTCATATATTTTACGTTCACCCGTTTGGTGGTGAGTGGCTGCGGGCTGGATTGCACGGTTTTCCGGGCGCATGGCGGCGTTGCAACTACAAGAGAAGGCAATGGAATGACCATTGCGCGTCGTTGCGCCTCTTGTGCCCAGGCCGTCAGGCCGTCGGGTATGCCCTGCACCCGGAAAACCGCACACTCCAGCCCGTTCAACTGAAGTTTCTAGGTTAAAGGAGAGAAAAATGGTAATCGGATTGTTTATCTTTATCGCGGCTATCGTATTCATCATCCAGACGCTCAAGGTCGTGCCGCAGCAGCACGCCTGGGTGGTCGAACGGCTGGGGCGCTTCCATGGCGTGCTGTCGCCGGGTTTGAACATCGTCGTGCCATTTGTCGACCGCGTCGCCTACAAGCATCTGCTGAAGGAAATCCCGCTGGATGTGCCGAGCCAGGTGTGCATCACGCGGGACAACACCCAGTTGCAAGTGGATGGCATCCTTTATTTCCAGGTCACGGACCCCAAGCTGGCGTCCTACGGCACCAGCGACTACATTGTTGCGATTACCCAGCTTGCCCAGACCACGCTGCGTTCGGTGATCGGCAAGATGGAGTTGGACAAGACCTTCGAGGAACGCGACGATATCAACCGCGCCGTGGTCGCCGCGCTTGATGAGGCGGCTTCAAGCTGGGGCGTGAAGGTGTTGCGCTACGAAATCAAGGATTTGACGCCGCCGAAAGAAATCCTGCACGCGATGCAGGCGCAGATTACCGCAGAACGGGAAAAGCGGGCGCTGATCGCCGCCTCCGAAGGCCGTAAGCAGGAACAAATCAACATTGCCACCGGCGAACGCGAAGCCTATATCCAACGCTCCGAAGGCGCCAAACAGGCCGCCATCAACCAGGCGCAAGGCGAAGCGACCGCCGTCACCACCGTGGCCGAAGCCACCGCCCAGGCCATTCGCCAGATCGCCCAGGCGATCCAGTCGCCCGGCGGCATGGATGCGGTGAATCTGAAAGTCGCCGAGAAATATGTCGAAGCCTTCGCCGGTGTCGCCAAGCAGGGCAACACCCTGATTCTACCGGGCAATCTGGCGGAAATGGGTGGGATGGTGGCTGCGGCGATGAGTATTGTGAAGGGGCGACAGGCAGGTTCAACCTAAGCCGGACAATTGCCGGAACCCAAAAATATTTACCGCAGAGACGCCGAGGCGCGGAGAAATACAACAAAGGGTGAAACCATACCAATTACCCTACAAAATCTCTGCGCCTCTGCGTCTCTGCGGTAAATATTTTTGGTTCCGGCAATTGTCCGGCTTAGAGGTTAACTGAAGAAGTTAACGCCTGCGCTTGCTCGGTCTTTTGCAACACCGCATATTTCATGTCTTCGACCAGAATATGCTTTTTGAGCCAGTCGCGCAGAAAGAGCAACACTTCCCGGTTGATTTTCGGGCGGAATCCTTGCAGGTATTGCCTGCGCACATCCTGGACGGTTTCGGTGAACGAGGCATGGCGGAGCTTGTGCTCGGCCAAATCGGGTGCGGGGTAGCCGGTTTCCAGCAGGAATTGTTCTTCGCGCGCGAAGTGGTCGATAGTGTAATTGAGCAGTTCATCCAGCACCGATTCGGCGATGCGCCGGTTGCCGATTTTTTCCGCCGAAGCCAGTTGGTTGATCAGGTCGATGAGGATGCGGTGGTCGTTGTCCATGACTGCAACCTTGACCGACAGCGCTTCCGTCCATTGGATCAGCGCAACGCCTTGGCGGTATTCCATGACCTTGAGAAAGGCTTCGACGACCAGCGGATCGAACTGCAAGCCTGATTGGTTGCGGATGTAGTCGGTCGCTTCCTGTTCGGACCAGGCTTTTTTGTAGGACCTCACCGAGGTGAGCGCATCGTAGACATCGACCAGCCCGACGATGCGCGCGGACAGCGGAATGTCCTGCCCGCACATCCGGTCCGGGTAGCCCTGGCCGTTATAGTGTTCATGATGATGCAGCGCGATTTCGCCGGAGAGGGTAAGCAGGTAATTGTTGCCGTCGAGTATGCGGTTGGCTTTTTCCAGCCCCTGCCGGCCTTTCACGGTATGAGTTTCGATGACCTTGCGCTCTTCTGCATCCAGTTTGCCGGGTTTCCTGAGTATGGCTTCGGGAATGGCAACCTTGCCCACGTCATGCAATATGCTGGCAGCGCTGACCGAACGTTCGAATTCCGGCGTGATGATTTCCCGGTAATATCCCAGCTCGCCCAGAACCTGCACGATTTCATCGGTCATGATGGCGACGCGCAAAATATGTTCGCCGGTATCCTGATCCTTGTGTTCCGCCAGGCTGGCCAGCGCGGTGACCATGGCGCGACCGGTGCGCTCGGCTTGCTTGGAGAGGCTGTGTATCTGGATCGCATCGCTTACTTTGTCGTTGACGAATTTGAGCAATTCCCGCGTTTGTGCATCAATTTCCTGGGCGTGTTCGAGATAAACGAGTATCCCCAGGTTTTCCGGGTGGCGAAAACAGAAAGTCACGGCGCCCGCGCTATAGTAATTGGAACGCCGGCGGACTGCGCTGTTCAGGCATTCCAGCACCCGCTCGTCATGCAAGGTGGCGCCGATCCGGGCAGCGTAGCTTCCCGTTCCCTGAGCAACCTGGTAGGTTTGCCCGACGGCGTCATGCTCGACCAGCGTCATGAAAGCCTCCGGTTGCAAAGCCTCCGGCTGCGCAACTATGATTTTGGCGAGGAGTTGAACCAGATTGCCATATAGCTCTTCAAACGAGTGGGTGTTGTCGATTTCCCGGAATACTTCCTGCACTCTGTCGATAAATGGGCGCGTGGCGTTCATGAGATTGGCCTCGATTATGGATTATGCTTAAAGAGTAATTTTAACTGAAAAAGAATCGGCGCATAAACGCCTGGAGATTGCCAGCCGGACAACATTGTAACCGGTCAGGCGTCCATGCCCCTGGATTCCTCGATAGACCGGACTCGGTACGCAATTTGTGGCCGCGCAAAGTATATGCCCACAAGCACGATATATTCCGCGCCGCTCATCTGAAAGTTTGGGATAATCCCTGAGCGACTTTGCATAAGGAGGCGTCAAGGTGCAGGAAAACAACATGGGAGCAGCACGCCGCAGGATCATCTTGCTGGCGGTCTTGTGCAGCGTGATGGCGGGGCAAGCGTCGGCTGCGCAAGCGGAAATCACCCCGGCGGATGTCTATGCCCAAGCCGTACAGATCGAGAAAGAAGTCGAGCTGCTCAAGCGCCATTACCACATCACCGCCCAAGCATCCGCAGCACCAGTGGAAGCCGAGCTACAACCGCGCCATGTTTGGCAAAAAGCGCACCTGATCCAGGTCAAGCTCGACATCTTCCGCACCAGGCACGGCTTGCCCTCCCTGTCGCCCGTCACGCTGCAACCGTTGCTTCGGGTGGACCCGCGCCTGCCTTGGGCACAAACCCAGCGCATTCTGTCGGAAATCAGGATTATCAAGCGCCTGCTCGGCATACCCGGCGAAGTCAGCCCGGTTGCCGCAGTGCCGGGCAAGCGACCGATCGACAATTTCAACAAGCTCAACCGGATTTCCTATGACCTCGACACGCTTAACGGCGAGGCCATCACCCCGTCCTATGTCTACACCGAGGCCATGCGCTTTCACGAAGACCTTACCGCCCTGCTGCGCCGTCTGGAAATACCCGACACCGCTGCACCACCGCCTAAACCCGTCAACGTCTCGCCCAAGGAATCGCTCAAAGCCGCCTTTGCGTTGATGAATGAGGTGCAGCGCATACAACGCCTGGCCGGCCTGGACAAGGTGGACTTCAAGGCATTCGACAAAGCGGAGGATGTGGCGCCGTCCGATGTATTCAACATGGTGAGCATGTGCCTGGCCGAACTCCAGGTGCTCAAGGCCAAGCAGGGGATGACGCGCGACCTCACCCCGCTCGCCGAACACCACGAAGGCAAAACGCCAAGCGACGTAGCGCAATTGCTTGGCTATTCCGTCAACCGACTACGCCTGATCCGCAAACTGTAGCTTGCAGGAATCGGTGCGATGGATATGCCCTGCGCGGGGGAAATTGTGGCCGCGCAAAGTATAAAGCACCATGATTCGTTGTTACTTCCGCACCCGTGGCGTTTCCGCGTAAAATCCTATCGCTTTACCTGCTCCGGCCTCTATGAAACATTGGCCTTTCTCTTAACTTTACGATTAGCTTTAACAGGAGATTAAAATGTTCAAAAAAATTGCTCTTGGCGTGGCCGGCGCCTTATTTCTGGCGCAACTTGCCATAGCCGACAACATTGCGCTTTCCGACGGCGCCACCGAGGGGGCGCAGACAGTCGGCGCCCCTGCGGTGGCCGCGCCTGCGATTGTCGGCACCGGCAACTATGTCGTTAAAGTAAAGCGCGCCACCTACGCGCCGAATTCGGGGCCACGAATACTGGTGGACGATGCGCATAACAATTACTCGGACACAGAAAACCGTTTCAAGGGTTTTGTCGATCTGATGGTCGCGGACGGCGCTCGCGTCACCCCCCTTTCCACCGCTCCCATCACGGCACAAACACTGGCGGGAGTGGACACTTTTGTGACCTGCAATCCGCTGAACCAAATAAATGCCAACAACAACAATTGGACGTTGCCGACGCCATCTGCGTTCACCGATGATGAAATCAAGGCTGTACAGGACTGGGTAAAGGCCGGTGGCGCACTATTGTTAATCGCCGATCACATGCCGTTCCCCGGTGGCGCCGAAAAAATGGCGTACACCTTTGGCGCCGTCTTGCAAAACGCCTTCGTTTTCGTGCCGAATTTTGACTATATGTCTACGACCGATATGAATGTGCTCAAGTTCAAACTCCATCCGGACAATGTCAATGACAGCCTGTTGCACCGCCATTGGATCACGGAAGGTCGAAATAAACGGGAACGCATCGACTACGTCACGAATTTCACGGGTCACGCCTTCCGCATGAGACCGGGCGTCAAGTTCTCGCCCATCATGGAATTGAAATATGGCGTCAACATGCTCTGGCCCTCGGACGCCGATGTGATGACGGAGACAACGCCATCGTCCGCCGGAGATGGCTTGATGCAAGGCGTCGTCCTGAAATACGGCAAAGGCAGGGTCGGGATATTTGCTGAAGCTTCGATGTTTTCGGTGGCGTACGCAAATTGGAACAGCAATTATCCCATGGGTTTTCAAAACCCGGAAGCGCCTTATAATCAGCAGTTCATCCTTAATTTGATGCACTGGCTGAATCCTGACTATGCACGCAAGCACATGAAAAAATAAGCCTTGAACCTATACTTTGCGCGGCCACAATTTGCGCATTTAGCCGCGTCTCGCGGGATGCGATTGCTGCGCAAATTGTGACCGCGCAAAGTATATGGTAATTGAACACGTCGCACTCAGTGAATTGCCCGCAGCTTGGCGCACCCATCTATCCGACGCGCCAAATGCGCGCGTCACTGTGCGCATTGAGGAAGAAGTAACGCCGCTTGTTTTGGCCGATAACCCGCTGTTTGGCATGTAGCAAGACCGTGAGGCGGCAACGAATGTCGCCGCTTATGCCTGCCGATTGCGCGCCTCCCGCAAATCCCCCGATTAGCAAGATTCTTCACCGTTCATGCAGAAAAAACGACCGTTTATCGGTTCGGGCTGGCAACCTACCCCGTCTTTTTCTACTATTCACACCGTACACAAGGAGATTCGTGATGAAAAAACATGTTGGTTTCACCCTCGTCGAGCTGATGGTCGTTGTTTCTATCGTCGGCATACTCTCCGCCGTGGGCATCCCTTCCTATATAGATTATCTGGTCAGGAGCAGGATTCCCGACGCCACCTCGAATCTCGCCGCCAAACGCGTGCAAATGGAACAGTTCTACCAGGATAATCGCACTTATGCAGGCGCCAACGCCATTTGCCCCGACACCGCCGTTAGCCAATATTTTGATTTCGCCTGCACCGGCGCATCCGCAACCGCCTATACGCTCACGGCGACCGGGAAAGGCTCCATGGCCGGTTTTGTTTACACCATCGACCAAAGCAATGCCAAAGCAACCACCGCCGTTCCCAGTGGCTGGACGACCAACGCCACTTGCTGGGTGACTGCGAAGGGAGGCACATGTTAAATCCGCATCCAGCCCAGCAGGGCTTCTCGCTGGTCGAACTCGCCATCGGCATGTTGATATTTTCCATCCTGTTGGCGCTGGCCGCGCCCAGTTTTCGCAACTGGATACAAAGCAGCCAGATACGCAACGCCGCCGAAGCCATCCAGAACGGCCTGCAATTGGCGCGCGCAGAAGCGGTGCGCTACAACAGCCCGGTGCAGTTCGCCCTGGGAACGGGGTCGAACTGGATCGTGGGATGCGTGACGGCGACGGCGACATGCCCGGCTACCATTCAAGCCCGCTCCAGCGCGGAGGGGTCGTCCAACGCAACCGTGGCGGCAAACCAGGCGGTGATTGCGTTCAATGGCCTGGGGCGGGTGACCCCCGTCCCGGCGGGCGACATCAATATTAATATCACCAATCCAGTCGGCGGGTCTTGCGCGCCGTCGGGCGCCATGCGCTGCCTGCGCATCGTGACCACCGTCGGCGGCCAGATTCGCATGTGCGACCCGGCGCTGACGCTTTCCGCTACTTTCCCCCAAGGCTGCTAAGATGAACGCGCGCCGTGTCGAACCAGTCCAACCAGCCAAGCCCGCCAGCCGGCAAACCGGCGCGATGCTGCTGGAGGCGCTGATCGCCATTCTCATCTTTTCGATGGGCATACTCGCCATTGTCGGCTTGCAGGCCGCCGCCATCAAGAACGCCAACGATGCGATGCACCGCACCAATGCCAGCCTGCTGGCGAACGAATTGATCGGCCATATGTGGGTGAGCAACCGCACCGTGGCAGCGATGCAAGCCAATTTCAGCAGTCCCGGCGGCGCCGCCTACACTGATTGGTTGACTAATGTGCAGACCACCTTGCCGGGCGTAACCGCCTCCACGAATCTGCCTACCGTGAATATCGCCGCCAACGGCACGGTGACGATAGGCATCTTCTGGAAATTGCCCAGCGAACCCGCCGACATGACCGCGCACACCTACGTCGCGGTAGCGCAAATCCAATAGGAGGCCAAAGTGATCGGAATGCCCCATTCGATGCGCCGCAGGTCCACCGGCTTTAGCCTGGTGGAAATCATGGTCGGCATGGTTATCGGGATGCTCGGCATCATCGTGATGATGCAGGTGTATTCCGTTTCGGAAGGACAAAAACGTAGCGCCACGGGCGCCAGCGACGCGCAGAACAACGGCGCCATCGCGTTGTACGGCGTGCAGCGCGATATTCGCCAGGCGGGCTACGGCTTCAGCGTGTTTAGCCTGTTTAGCTGCAACGTGACGTTGCCCTCGGGTGTCGTCATCCCGCTCGTGCCGGCGATCATCAATCCGGCCACCAACATCATTCCCACGGGCGACGCCAATTCCGACACGCTGCTGGTCATGTACGGCAACACTAACGGCGCGCCCCAGGGCAACCTCATCACCAACATTGCCGGCGGTGTTATCTACACCGTCAATACGCCGAGCGCATTTGCCGTCAACGATTATGTCATCGCCGCCCCGACGACTTGCGCGGCCAACTTGGTGCTGGACCGGGTTGCCGCAGTTTCCGCAACGACCGTCACCGTTGCAACCGGCGCTGCCGGCGCGACCACGCTTTACAACATGGGCCAAGCGCCGAAAATCCTGGCTTATGCCATACGCGGCGGCAACCTGACGGTGTGCGACTACGTCGCCAACAATTGCTCGGGCAACGTGAACAATTCGGCGATCTGGACGCCCATCGCCAACAACATCGCCAACATGAGGGCGCAATATGGTCGCGACACACTCACGGCAGCCATCGCCTTCGCTTCTCCGCCCACTCCGCTGCCGAGTTATGCCGTGGATCTTTGGTACCAATCCACGCCGACTGCCCTTACCGCGCCACCCGCACCCTGCGGCTGGACCAGAACGCCGGCGGTGCGCATCGCCTTGACGGCGCGCAGCCAGCAGTACGAAAAGAATGTCGTGACGACAACCGCGCCGACCTGGCAAGGCAGCACGGTCGTCACGGGCAGCACGACCGGGATGAACAACCCCACGGCCTTGCCCATTACCTTGACGGCTGACACCGAGTGGCAACACTACCGTTATAAGGTATTTCAGACCATCGTGCCGCTACGCAATATCACCTGGATGGGAGTGCAATCAGGATGTTAAATCTCGAACGCAATGGGCGTCTCCCCCACGCCTCGCCCATCTCCCGCCCCCCTTCACGCCAAAAAGGCGTGGTGCTGCTGATCGCGCTGATCGTCCTGGTGGCGATGACGCTGGCCGGCATCGCGCTGGTGCGCTCGGTTGACACCACCAACGTAATCGCCGGCAACATGGCCTTCGGCCAAGCCGCCACCCAATCGGGCGATGCCGGCGTGGAAACGGCTTTTAGCTGGCTGGCGACCACCAACACCGCCAACGTCGCCGCGCTGTATAACGACGATGCCACCAACGGTTACGCCGCCAACGGCAACAATGCCGCCAACAATCCCGCCGCCGGCCAATCCTGGGATGCTTATTGGGTGCAAACCCTGGCCGCCCGCGCTCGCACGCTGCCCACCGATGCCGCCGGCAACACGGTTTCCTATGTTATCGACAGGCTGTGCGGCTTTGCCGGGCCACCCACCGGAGGAGCAAGTTGCACCACCTCTCCCGTGGTCGGCGCCGCCACCGGCGGCTCGGAAGAGGCCGGCGAAATCCAGATCAGCGGCCAATCGTCGGTGTATTACCGTATCACCTCGCGCATCGCCGGGCCGAGAAACACGGTAAGTTACGTCCAGGCGATTATTTCCATGTAGCCTGGCCTGAACGTGGAAGATGAATTCATCCGCATCATTTCGGCGCGCAAAGCCATGCCCAATGCAAGGGAAGTTTATGAAACTGGAAACAATTAAAAAACGTTTATCAAAAAATCGCCCGATGGTGCCTGTGACTTTGCGGCTGCCGGAAGATGTGGTAAGCGACTTAAAAAAAGTTGCTCCGCTCAAAGGCTTTTCCGGGTGTCAGGGTTTGTTGCGTGCGTATGTCGGCGCGGGATTGCGTGAGGATTTAGAGAACATGGAAGACAGCGCGCTCGCACAGCTTATCGAAAGATTGCGTGCGGATGGCGTTCCCGAAGCCACGCTCAATAAAGCGACATCGAGTTTGAGATCGGCGGCCTGATCGGGCGCCGGTTCAGTTTGATTGCATAGAAATATCTCGTTCTCATGTGCTACGTCACTGCCATTAAGTTAGGAAAAATCCGTTCGTCCTGAGCTTCGCCGAAGGATCGAAGGGTGAACGGATTTTTCCTAACCGGTTGACTGTTAAGCCATTCATGGTTCGACAGAAGCTCTACCACGAACGGCTTAACTTAATGGCAGTGATGTGCTACGTGGGAACGATTCGAAATTGAAGTTGCAAGCTTTACGCACCGTAAAAAGTGCTCCATGTTCCAGGAGGTTGCCATGAATGCTCACGGATTACTCAGAAACGCCTGCCACGCGTTGCTCGCATTGACCTTCAGCGCCGGCGTCCACGCGCTGACGGACATATCCAGCGTGCCGCTGAACACCTACAATGCGCCGTCGTCCTCGGACGTGAAGCCCAACATCATGTTCATTCTCGACAATTCGGGAAGTATGTCGTGGGATTACATGCCCGACACGGTTAACAACTGGAACAGCACCAACGCATCCAACCAGTACACGCAGTATGGCCAGGTTTCCAGCCAATGCAACGGGGTGTACTACAACCCGGCAATAACCTACAAGCCGCCGGTAGACTCGACCGGAACCAGTTACAGCAATGCCAGCTTTACCGCAGCGTGGATAGATGGGTATAAAACTTCATCGGGCTCCTACAACCTGAGCAACAATTTCGACGGAAGGGGCGTCGCCGCTTATTACTACAGATACACCGGCACGCAGACCACCAACAAGCTCAAGGACTACAACAATACCAACAGCACTTTTTACAAGGAATGCAACAGCACCATCGGCGCTACACCTGGTAGCGCCGTATTCACCAAGGTGACGGTGGGCGCGAGCGAGCAGCAGAACTTCGCCAACTGGTACAGCTATTACCGCACCCGCATGTTGATGATGAAAACCGCATCGGGCTGGGCTTTCAAGGGGGTGGACGACCGCTTCCGCGTTGGATTCATGACCATCAACACCGATTCGACCACCGATTTTCTTAATATCGTGGATTTTACCACGGCAAATAAAAGCACTTGGTACACAGCGCTTTACGCCGGCAAAGGCAGCAACATGACCCCGTTGCGTACTGCACTTTCCGACGCAGGACGTATGTACGCCGGACAAGCCTCCAGCATCAACGGCGTGTCGGTAACGAACCCGGTGCAGTATTCCTGCCAGCAGAACTACACCATCCTCTCCACGGACGGCTTCTGGAACTCCGGCCTCGGCTACCAGCTCAACGGCTCGACCGAAGTCGGCAACGAAGACGCAGCCTTGCCGCGCCCGTATTACGACGGCGGCAGCGCCGCGGTGCAACAGCGCACCAGCAACTTGCAGCAACGGGACGGCACGCCGCAGTGGACAAAGCAAACCAGCACACTGCAAACCCGAACCTATACCAGTACGCCGGCGCCCGCAAATCAGGTTGTGAATCAGCTTCAGGCCAGAACATCCAGCGACTGGGGGGGGAGCTGGTCGTCCTGGAGTGAAAACGCATCATGCTCTGTAGATAACTCAGGTAAAACCCGAACGCAATGCCAAACTGTCGATGTGACGCAAGTCCCCAAAAGCACTTCATCCGACTCTGGCGTCACCTGGACACCCTGGTTTTACGCCAACTCGTGTACCGTCGACAACTCGGGCGGCAACCGTACCAAGTGTTCCGGCAGCGTAGATTCCTGGAGCGCCTGGAGCAATGCCACCGGCACTTGCACCGCATCCGCCACCACCCAGTGCCAGTACACCACCTGGAGTTCCCCAGCGACGGTAGGCAGTTGCACCGCCGTGGCGCAATCAGCATCTTCCCCCTACACGGTGCTTGCCGCGACCCAATGTACGCCGACCACCCCATTGTGGGGGACATGGAATTCCGCTTCCTCATGCACGACATCCAGCACCACCGGTTGCCAATATTCCTCCTGGAGTTCCTGGGCGACGGTAGCCAGTTGCACCCCCCTGGCGCAATCCTCTTCCTCCCCTTACACCGTGAGCACGGCGACCGAGTGCCAAACCGTGTCCAGCGGCGGTAGCACGGACTCGCTGGCGGACGTTGCCGCCTATTACTACAATACCGACCTGCATACTCCGGCGCTGATGAATTGCACCGGTCCGGTCATTCCGCCCGCCACCACCGCAAGCGACCTGTGCGCCGACAACGTGCCGGCGAATGGGCGCGATGTCGCCAGTTGGCAGCATATGACCACCTTCACCGTCGGTCTGGGCGTGCGCGGGCGCATGGTGTATTCGCCCACTTACTGGAGCGACACCAGCGGCGATTTTTGGGATGTCTGGAAAGGCACCACGACCAACAGCGCTGCCGGCATCTGTTCCTGGCAAACCAGCGGGGCTTGCAACTGGCCAGGACCCAGTTCGGGCGCCATCGAGAATGTGGATGACCTGTGGCATGCCTCGGTAAACGGGCATGGCGACTATTACAATGCCTCCGACCCGGATGCACTGACCACCGGGCTGACCAGCCTGCTGACCACCATCATCAACACCCCGCGCCCCGGCACTGCGGCGGCGGCGGCCAGCAGCAACCCGAACATCAGTTCGAGCGACAACTATGTGTTCAGTTCTTCGTATAAATCGGTGGAATGGTACGGCGAACTCATCCGCCAGCAAATCGATGCATCGACGGGCGCTTTGTCCGCGCAGCAATGGTCGGCCATGACGCAACTGGACACGAAGGTGGATACGAATGTGGGCAACAGCCACACGAACCGCACCATCTACTTCAACAAATCCGGTGCGCTGACCCCCTTCCTGTGGAATAACCTGCCGAGTGCGCAGCAAGCCTATTTTCAGGCGCCCTATCTCACCTACACCTCGGCGACTGCCGGCTTGTCCCAATTCTGTCCAACCGGCGGCAATTGCCTGAGCAGCACCGCGCAAACCAATACCACTGTCGCGACCAACGGCGCTGCGGGAGAAAACCTGATCAACTTCCTGCGCGGCGACCGCACCAACGAACTCTCGTTTTACCGGACGCGCGTCCATGTGCTGGGCGACATCGTATCTTCCGAGGCGCGTTATGTAAGCTCGCCGACCGGCATGGTCTACGTTGCCGCCAACGACGGCATGTTGCACGCTTTCAGCGCGGCGACCGGCGATGAAAATTGGGCTTACATCCCCTCCTTCGTGTTGCCCAATCTATATAAGCTGGCCGACAAAAACTATTCGAACCAGCATCAGTTTTTCGTGGACGGCTCTCCCGAGGTAGCCACCATCAACTCAGGCGCCAAAACTATCCTGGTGGGCGGGCTAAATGCCGGCGGGAAAGGCTACTATGCCCTGAACATCACCGACCCGGCGCATCCGGCGTTGCTGTGGGAATATACCGATGCCGACATGGGCTACACTTACGGCAACCCGAGAATTACCAAGCTGGGCGGCACGGGTTCCGATGCGGGGAAATGGGTGGTGATCGTCACCTCCGGCTACAACAACGGCGGCCCGGGCTATCTGTACGTGCTCGACGCCAACACCGGCGCGCTTCTCAAAAAAATCGCCGCCGGCTCGACCGCCAATAGCGGCTTGGCGAGAATCAGCGCCCATGTCGTTTCGTCCACTACCGACAACACCGTGAAGGCCGTATATGGCGGGGACTTGCTGGGCAATCTGTGGCGTTTCGATGTCAACGGCAACATCGGCGCCACGGGTTACGATGCGCAGTTGCTGGTCAGCTTGAAGGATGCCGGCGGCAACGCGGAACCCATTACCGCCAAGCCGACCATCGCCACCGTCAATGGCGCCCCGGTGGTATATATCGGCACCGGCGTCTACCTCGGCGTCAGTGATATCGCCAGCACCAGCCAGCAAAGCTTTTACGCCATCAAGGACAAATATGATGCGACTACTTACGGCAATCCGCGCACGGCATCCAACAATTTTATTGCACAGACCTTGACCAGCACCACCTGTCCGGCGGACGCGCCCATCACGGTATGCACTTCAGGCCAAACAGTGCGCACGGTTAGCGCAAGCGATTGCCATGCCATGGACTGGAACAGCAAAAACGGCTGGTACGTGGATTTCCTGACCGGCGGCGAACGCTCCACCACCGATTCCGCCTTGGGACTCGGCACCCTGGTATTCACCACCAACATTCCCAACCAAGCCAGCGCCAGCGCTTGCGGCACATCGACCAGCACGGACACCTCGGCCAGTTTCGCCTACGCCGTGGACTATGAAACCGGCTGTTCGGTGCAGGGTTCCGGCGCCGTCGCCGCCGTAAGCCTGGGCATCGGGCTGGTGACCAAACCTATTCTGGGCAGATTGGCCGATGGCACGGTTATCGCAATCATTCGGAAATCAGGCGGCAACACGCCGGGGGGAGGCACTGACCTTGGCGGCACGGTGGTCTTGAAACCGCCTATCAAACCGCCCGGAAGCGGCAGCAAGCGGGTTTCGTGGCGTGAACTGATTACCGAGTAAGCCGCGCACCCGAATCTGCCGAATTTTTCGCCCCGCCTTTCGCAAGAAAGCGAAGCCAGGCCAGACCACCTGATGCTCAGGGTAAATTTGTTCTCAGAGAGAATGTAGACGCTATGGCGCCCGCCCATAGCGTCTACGGCTTTTTTGTTTGGCTCATATTGCAAGGAAACAGTGCAAGGAAACAGGGGACAGACAAGGAAACAGGGGACAGACCACGGTTTTTTTGGTCTTTTCGATTAGAAAACCGTGGTCTGTCCTAGGCTGTCGAAATTTATTATTTTTTAACAACCAATCAGCACTGGTTTTTGGATTTCTATAGACTTACGGACAGGGTCAAATTTTCCCGTTCATGGTTCGACAAGCTCTCAAGAAACAGCTTTTTTAGTCATATATATCAATGGCAAAAATAACCACAACAGTGAAATGAAAGCCATTAAACGAACGCCAAACAGCAACCATAGCCCCTGTTTCTTGCCAACGCCTTTCGACCTACGGGCGAATATTTTACTCACCACGAACGGGAAAATTTGACCCTGTCTTGGTACGTATGCTGAGGTTGCACCATGACAACCTACCTTATTTTTAATCCGTTCGTCCTGAGCTTGTCGAAGGATGAACGGATTAAAAATAAGGTAGGTCGTGACGTTTCTGGGCATATCCAAAAACCGGGAAGCTGAAATTCGATAAAGACGCTGTATTTCGACAGCCTAGGTCTGTCCCCTATTGATTCGTCCTATTGATTCATGGTCAACGCCATAAAACACAATGCCGGCGTATGCGAAAAGATAGTCGGTTTCGCAAAAACCCGGCTCACCCTGCCAGAGAGTGGCGCGAAAGAAAGACAGGTGCAACCATGACAAACATGGAACGTAAACTGAAATATATGGTTTTCCCTGAAGATGGCGCCTTCATAGCTCGTTGCTTGGATGTTGAGGTGGCCAGCGAAGGAGATACCGAAGAAGAAGCGTTGGCCAATTTGCAGGAGGCGCTGGAACTCTACTTCGAGGATCACGAAAACAATTTGGCATAGCTACCGCCTCGAACATACCGGTTCGGGGAGATGGCGGTTCATGCCTAAACGCTGGTCTACCACTGAAATCGAACGAACACTGCTGGTCAGTCAGAAAGGCGGCCATCGTAAATATGCCGCCGGCGGGCACGTCGTGATTGTACCCGCCGGACGAAAGGAAATTCGCCCCGGCACGTTCGCATCTATCCTGCGCCAGTCGGGGCTGGGCATTTCAGATTTTGATTGAGCAGGTTTCCGTAGGGTGTACCAAAGAAAGGGGCTGACCCATTTTACACTAACAGGTATGATCCTAGAAACCTCCGTTGACCGCTTACCAGGATGTGTAATAGGGTGGTTCCAAACATCTTGGTTATCAATGTGCAACGCCCTCACCCCAACCGGCAGGGTAAATTTGTTCCCGGCACGGAAAAAACCG
>JBAYVP010000067.1:0-17902 GCA_041674485.1 Sulfuricellaceae bacterium | reverse complement strand
GTTGCAACTACAAGAGAAGGCAATGGAACAACCATTGCGCGTCGTTGCGCCTCTTGTGCCCAGGCCGTAAGGCCGTCGGGTATGCCCTGCACCCGGAAAACCGCACACTCCAGCCCGTTCAACTGAGGAATTTAGGATGATCTACAACGAAGCAAAAAAACACCTCACCACCCTGCGCGACACTTTGCGTTTCGCCGTCAGCCGCTTCAGCGAGGCCAACCTGTTCTTCGGTCATGGCACCACCAATGCCTACGATGAAGCGGCCTACCTGATCCTGCGCACTCTGCACCTGCCGCACGACCAGTTGGACCCGTTTCTCGATGCGACCCTGATGCCGAACGAAATCGAAGACGTGCTGAAAATGCTCGAACGCCGCGTCAAGGAACGCATCCCGTCGTCCTACCTGACCCACGAGGCTTGGCTGGGCGATTACAAGTTTTATGTGGACGAACGCGTCATCGTGCCCCGCTCCTTCATCGCGGAGCTGCTGGATGAGCAACTGTCGCCGTGGGTCGAGGCGCCTGAAGCGGTGGAAAACGCGCTGGATCTATGCACCGGCTCCGGTTGCCTGGCCATTCTGATGGCCATTTCCTTCCCCAACGCCCGCATAGATGCCGTGGATATTTCGGAAGACGCCCTCGCGGTGGCGCAACGCAACGTGGCCGACTACGGCATGGAACAACAAATCCGCCTGGTTTGCTCCGACATGTTCACCGAACTGGGGGACCGGCGTTACGACCTGATCGTCAGCAACCCGCCCTATGTCAACGCTCCCTCCATGCAAGCCCTGCCCCACGAATACCGCCACGAGCCGGTGCAAGCGCTGACCAGCGGCGTCGATGGGCTGGATCACATCCGCATCATTCTGCGCGAAGCAGCCAAGCATCTGAGCGAAAGAGGAATACTGGTAGTCGAAGCCGGACATAACCTGGAAACCATCAGCCAAACCTTCCCGCATTTCGATTTCACCTGGATGGAAACCAGCGCGGGGAATGAACATGTCTTCCTGCTGACGCGCGAACAACTGTTGCGACAAAGCTAAAGCCGGTGCGAAAAGGTGGATGCGGCTCTCGCTTATCCACCCTAAGCCGGACGATTGCCGGAACCAAAAAATATTTACCGCAGAGACGCAGAGATTTTGTAGGGTAATGATATGGTTTCACCATCCGTTATACCTCTCCGCGCCTCGGCGTCTCTGCGGTAAAAAAGAATCACCCGGAGAACCGCGCCAATGCTTGATCTACGACACATTATTCGCAAAAAGTGCAACGACTTGACTAGTAAGTTGCTAATATTTTCTCCGGGTGCAAATTTACCCTGTTGGCATCTGCATAAATTATTTGTCGCGCCGACGATTCTGACTTATAGTTCATGTTTCGTTCGGTGCGTGCCAATGTATTTGTCGCCCTGAATGCCAAATCCTAAATCTTGAGGAGACAAATATGAAGAAAACCCGTTTTGCATCTTATCTGCTGACCGGCAAGGCAGCGACGCTGCCCTTTATGATCAACAGCAGCATGGCGGATGTCACGCCGTATTACACCGAGTTGACATCGCAACACCTCAACATCATTGAGCAGCCCACCACCGGGGTGAAGCTGTTGTCCACCACGGCCAGCGCGCCGAGCGACAGTTACGGCGGGCAATCCTACGGCGGAGGCGAAGCCGCGCAGCTTTGCAACGCGCCGCTACCGGGCGTGATGAATGTCGTGATTACCGGAGTGAAGCCTAACGATACCGTCTATCTGGTCGCAAGTTCAGACAAGGACAGTCAGGCCAATCTGGCGGTCAGCCCCCAAGCGCGCATAGGCACGGCCAACATGACGCTGGTTTCCGGTTTCAAGTTCAATGCCCAGGAAACGGCGAACGAAGCCAGCAGCCTGGCGCAAACGGTTTCATCCGTATCCGTGCAGGTGGACATGAACAAGCTCCAGGCAAAGAATTTGTTTGCCGGCGGTGAATTCTATCTCCAGGCCATCATCTTCCCGACAGTAGAACCCGGCACGATATGGCAGCAGGCGCGTTTCTCCGAACTGGATAAAATCACGGTCAGCTCCGCCGGATGCACCAACATGTATGGCAGCACCCCGTCGCTCTACGGCAGTTCGGTCTACTAGGCTGCGTTGCCTCCCGTTCCCTATTGGGGAAACAGCATAGTCGTCCGGCACATCCTGCCGGACGACATGCCTGTGCTGCACGACTGGCTGAAATCGCCCGATTTCTCCAACTACCGCCCCAGCCTGGGCGAAATGTGCCCCGACGTTTCCAGCCTGGTTGGCCGCATGGCTGCCATTGCCCAATTTAGCCCGCCCATCGAAGTGGAAACGCTAATCGTGCATCGCGCTACGATGTCGCCGATAGGCGTCATGGCGCTTTCCGGCATCGACCCCGTCAACCGCAAAGCCGAATTTTCCATCGGTTTCGTGCGCGGTCAGGGTACGCGCTGCACCATGGAGGCGCTGCATTTCGGCTTGGAACAGGCGTTCTCGGCGCTGAATTTGCGTAAACTGGTGTTCTATGTCGCCGCCGGCAATGAGCAAGCACGGCGCTTTATGCTGCACCGGCATATGCGTGAGGAGGGGCTGTTGCGCGAGGAATTGCTGCTCGCTTCGGGCGCAACGCTGGATTTGCAACGCTACGCCCTGCTCCGCGCCGAATGGGAAAACGGCGAACTGCGCAGGAAATTACAACACCTGGTTCCGCTTGCATGACTCTGGCATGATCCTAGAAACCTTCATTGACCGCTTGCCAAGATGCGTAACATGGTGGTTCTAAACAACTTTGTCATATATTTTGCGATCACCCGTTTGGTGAGAGCGCTACGGGCTGGATTGCACGGTTTTCCGGGCGCATGGCGGCGTTGCAACTACAAGAGAAGGGAATGGAATGACCATTGCGCGTCGTTGCGCCTCTTGTGCCCAAGCCGCAGGCTGTCGGGTATGCCCTGCACCCGGAAAACCGCACACTCCAGCCCGTTCAACGGAGGTTTCTAGGATGATCCAAGAAAGAATCCTCGTTTTCGCCCCCCATCCCGACGATGAAATCATCGGTTGCGGCGGCTATCTGGCGCAAAAGTGCGCGGCAAAAGCCGTTGTGCGCGTCATCGTCGTCAGCGATGGCGCGTGTGGCCTGGCGCAGTCCGCTACGCCTGGGCTGCGGCAGGAAGAAAGCCGTAGCGGCCTGGCGGAACTAGGTGTTCAGGATGTGCGCTTTTGGGATTATCCCGACAGCGCCATTCCGCTCAGCGGGGGAATTCTTGCCGCCTATGTACAGGCCGTCGCCGATTTCCGCCCCACCCGTATCCTGCTGCCCGCGACCGGCGAATCCCACCCCGACCACCGGCGCGTCACGCGCGGCCTCATCAAGGCGCTGGAAGGACGCTGGGCGGGGGAGCTGTGGTTTTTCGAAACCACCCAACCCGCGCCGCTGGTCAACACCATCATCGACGTTTCGGCTGCCATGGCGGCCAAATTGCAGGCGCTGGCCGCGCATCGTTCGCAACTCGCGCAATATGACTATGTCGGCCATTGCGACAGCCTGGCGCGTATGCGCGGCATCGCTATGGGCGCGGCCAGAGGCGAAGCTTTCCTGGTTTTTCCGTGGGATGGTGCATCCCAGAATTTCTTTGAAGCGCGCCCCCTGATTTCCGTGATCGTGCGCGCCGATGACGCGCAAATCCTGTCCCACGCCCTCGCCAGCCTGGCCGCCCAGGAATACGACCAGATCGAAGTGGTGCTGGTGTGGTTCGGCGCAACCCCGCCCGACTTGTCGGCCTTCGATGTGCTGGATATACGCATCGTCGCCGGGCAGCCCCAGCGCGGACGCAATCTCAACCTCGGCATCACGCGCGCGCGCGGCGAATACATCGCCTTTCTCGACCAGGACGATGTCGTTTACCCGGAACATCTGGCCTTGCTGCTGGCCGAATTGCATGGACGCCCTGAAGCGGATGTCGCTTACAGCGGCTGCCGGGTCGTCTCCTGCCGCCGCGATGGCGCGCAAGTCCAGGTCGGCGGCGAAGTGACGCTGATGAACCGCCCCATCGAAGCCGGGCGTCTGCTGATAGGCAACCTCGTCCCCAACAACGCCTTGCTGTTGCGTGCGCACACCTTCCGCACCCTGCGTTTCGACGAAACCCTGGAGGCTTATGAAGATTGGGAATTGCTGACGCGCCTGGAACTGGCCGGTTACCGCTTTTCCATGGTGGGCGAAATCACCTGCGAATACCGCTTGTATAGCGAGAGCGCCACGCTGGAGCAATCCCACCGCGAAAAAGGCTACCTGGGCTGGGAAGACCAGGTCTATGCGCGCATCGTCGAGCAATTCCGCACGCCTCACCTGAAGTCGCTGGCCGCCTGCGTTTCGCAACTGGAAGAGCGTGAACAAGCACTCCAGGACGATTTGCGCAAAGCACAGCAGACCATCGCGGAACAAGAATCCCGGCTAAAGCGCAATGAAGAATGGCAGGAACTGCTGACACGGGGGCTGCCCGCCCTGGGCATTGCCAAAGTAGGCCGACGCGGGCTGGCTGAACTGATAGGGCGGGAGCTGGCGCGGGAAACGTTGTTTTCAGTCATCGTCCCGGTTTACAACACGCCCGCCGAAATATTGAGCGCCACCCTCGGCGCCATCATCGGCCAAGCTTATCCCGCCTGGGAATTATGCCTGGTGGACGACGCCTCCACCGATCCCGGCACGCTGGCCGTATTGGAAAACGTTAAGCAAGTCTTGCAACCCACCGGCAAGCTGCGTTACTTGCGGCGCGCCACTCAGGGCGGCATCGTCGCGGCCAGCAACGATGCGCTGGCGCTTGCCACGGCGCCCTATGCGGCATTCGTCGATCACGACGATGTGCCGGCGGAAGACGCGTTGCTCGAAATCGCACTGGCATTGCAGGATCATCCCTATCGGCTGATCTATACCGACAGCACCATGATCGACCATGCGGGCAGCCTGCTACATGTTTACCGCAAACCTTCCTTTTCGCCGGAAACCCTGTTGCACTTGAATTTCATCAATCACCTAAGCGTGGTGGAACGTGAATTGCTGGTTCAGCTTGGCGGCCTGAAGCCGGAATTCGAAGGCGCCCAGGATTGGGATATGCTGCTGCGCGTGGCTGAAATTATCGATCCCGATGAAATTTGCCATATCCGCCAGCCGCTTTACGGCTGGCGGGCGACCACGCAATCGCTCGCCTATCAATCCTCAACCAAGCCGGCGGCGTTCGCCGCCGCGATGCGCGCGGTGGAAGCGCATTTGCAGCGCATCGGCCTGATGCAGGCCAAGTGCGCGGCCAACCCCAGCGGTCCCGGCGTCGTCTGCGAGTGGCGCACGCAAACGCGGACGGTGGAAATCATCATTCCCACCCATAACAATCTGCAAGGCTTGAAGGTCTGCGTCGCGGGCATCCTGACCGCCACCAATTACCCAGATGTCACGCTGACGGTAATTGCCAACCGCTGTGCAGACCCGGATATGCTGGCTTATCTCGATGATCTCGCCATGCGGCGCGGCGTGAACCTCATCAAGGACGAACGCCCCTTCAACTGGGCGGCGCTCAACAATGCCGCCGCACTGCACAGCCAGGCCGATCTGCTGCTGTTCATGAACGATGACGTGGAAATACAACACCGCGACTGGCTGGCATCCATGAGCCGCTATTTCGACCTGAAAGGCGTTGGCATCGTCGGCGCCACCCTATTCTATCCCGACGGGGAATTGCAACATAACGGGGTGCGCACCGACACCAGCGGGCTGGTCGACAACATCCGCACTGCCGGCGCTTACGGTGAACTGAGAGTTACGCGCAACGTCGCAGCGGTGACCGGCGCCTGCCTGCTGGTGGCGCGCGATGTTTTCACGGAAGTCGGCGGGTTCGACGAACGCTTCGCGGTCAACTACAACGATGTGGATTTTTGTCTCGCGGTCAGATACGCAGGCTACCGTATCGTCCAGGCCGCCAATGCCACCCTGATACACCACGAATCGGCCAGTCGCGGTACGCCCGATGCCCTCGAAAACAACCCGCAATGGGCCGGCGAAATCGCGCTGCTGCGCGACAAATGGGGCGATTTCCTGGCCGACCCCTATGGGTCGAAATACGAACTGCGTTCCCAGGGGACGCGCATCCTGGCCGTGACCTGATATATACCTTTCACCGCAGAGACGCTGAGACGCTGAGAAAAACAATGCAGCGTTGCTCGGCAAAACCTCTGCGTCTCCGTGCCTTAAGCGGTGAAGCTTTTTTGATAAGACCATGACGGCATACCATATCCGGACTTACCGCGAAGGCGACGAAAAAGCCATACTGTCGGCCTTTGCCCACGTATTCCCGGTGCGCAGATCGTTACCCACCTGGCAATGGATCTACCGCGACCATCCCGATGGCTCGCACATCATGCTGTGCAGCCTGGACGACGGACAACTCGCCGCCCATTTCGCCGTCACCCGCCACCGCGCGGTGTTTCACGGCCAGCCGCTAATCATCGCCCAACCCCGCGACGCATTCAGCCTGCCGCGCTACCGATCAAAGATGCTGGGGCGTAGCGGCCTGTTCGTCAAAACCGCAGAGGCATTGTTCAACCGTTGCGGCTGGAACGAAGGCGTGGCTTTCCATTACGGCTTCCCCTCCCCGCGTCATTTAAAACTCGGCCAAAAGCAACTGGGCTACCACGAAGGCTTGAACTGGAGCCGTTACCGCTTTGATGCCGGTCGGCCAACGCCATCCGGCGCGCCACTCGGCGAATTGCGCGAAATCGCGCGCTTCGGCGAAGAATTCGACCGTCTCTGGCAAGAACGGGAAAAAGAACACACACTGGCGGTAGTGCATGACAGCCGCTTCCTCACTTGGCGCTTCGACCGGCGCTCGGGTCGCCGCTACTGGGTATGGGGATTTTTCCCCCATCTGACGCGCGACATGTCGGGCTACGCGATCTTCTCGCACTCGGGAACTAAAGCCTTGCTGCTGGATTTCCACTTTCCCCGGCAGCCCGGTTGCACCCCAGCCTTTTGGCGCCAAATAGTGGAAAAACTGCGCTGGCACGGCATAAGCGAAGTGGAAACCTGGTTTTCCGACCACACGACAGCGCGCGCCGGACTTATCGAACTAGGTTTCGAAAAACTGCCGCAACCTGAGCAAACCACACTTTGCTATCGCTTTGTCGAAGGCGGCCCGGGGTTCGGGGAGGTCGATCCGGCGTTTTACTTTACAATGGCCGATTGCGATTTATTTTGACATTCAACCCCATTCCAGGAATGGGTGCGCACCCCGTATGTTTTCCCAAAAAACTCGGAACTCAGTACGACAAACACAAAAATATTCGGCTCATATTGGGTTTTGAGGACATATTTCGGGTTGCGGCAAAGGCTGTTTTAGCCTTGGTGATAAAGCGCATTCCCGACACCTTGCATTTTGTCTATGCCAAGGAAACGTCACAACCTACATTATTTTAACCTAGAAACCGCATTTGCTTAACCGCAGAGGCGCTTCAAACACAGAGAAATAAATGAGTTGCAACAATTTTCCGCTTCACCAAATGGGTGGTGTCGCGCAACACCATAACTCATTTTTTTTTCTCAGCGCCTGAAGCGTCTCTGCGGTTCAACTGAGTATTTTAGGATAATTGCGCTTTTTAATAACACGTTTTACAATTAAACATGCTTTTCCTTCTGTGAGGCGTTTAATGAAAACTTTTACTATTGAGCAGGCGCGTTCTGCGGCTGTGTCTGGCGGGGTGTTGTCCGCGAATTTACGGCCAGCCGGCAGCATGTTTTCTCTGGAATTCGAAACGCGCAACGGACCCGCCGTCCTAATCGCCTCAGTTTCCAAGAAGGTGCGGCGCTTTGGAAATCCGATCAAGGCGTTTGAGATCGTTCGTGATCTTGGATTGGAAGGTGGGCGGTATTCGGTGGCGCAGTGGCGGCCAGGTGAGCGCGAACTCGACCGACCGACACGGCCAGACAAAGCGGCGCAAATGAAAGCCGCACATGAAGCGGCAGACCTAAAGCGGGTGCTTGATGCGCGGATCAGGATGGCGGACGATCCAAATGCGGTATGGGTAGACCATGACGAGCTTTTCGACCGTTTGGAGGCAAGCCTTGCGGATTAGGTATCTCTCTGAGGCCGATGACGACCTGGAAGGCATCAAGCGTCACTATCTGAAAGTGGGAGGAAAGGCGCTCGCTTTGCGCATGGTGCGCAGCATCCGAAAAGAGGTTGCCGGGCTATCGGATAACCCTAATATCGCACCACCCTACGAGATTGCGAAAGGCGTTCGCCGCCTGGTGGTGGCGGATGGCGCGTATCTGGCGTTCTACCGGGTGCGCGAAGTCATTGAGGTGATCCACATTCGCCGCGCCGAGCGTGAGCCGGCGACGACTGAGGAGTTGGATGTCTAAGGCAAGTCCATCAGCATGACCAGTAAGGCCGCACCGGTTCGATTCCGGCACTAGACACCAATAAAAACATGATGTTATGCTATTTATGTGATGCACCGGAAGGGAAGTAATTATTGGACAGTTTTTAAGTTTGAGTGGCGCCTCACGACCAGTCGATATAACCGCCCGCCGGGAGCATCGGCGCTTTGCGATAAACGCGGCGTTTGGCTTCAATGCCAAGCGTTGGGTTTTCGCCGATCTCCCACCAACTGCAATTGATGGATAAATTCGGGTTGTAGTAAGGGTCGCCGTTATCCAGCACTTTCGCCCATTTTTCACGGAAATGCAGCGAATCCTCGGGGTGCGGGTCGCTCGTGCTTTTGCCGCGGGTATAGGATTCATGATGCACCAGCACCGCGTGAGGGCAAAACATCACGCGATAGCCCGCAAGAAATATCCGCAGACACAAGTCCGTGTCGCCGAAGCCCACTGCCAAATCCTCGTCATAGCCATGCACTTGGTCGAACACATCCCGTCTGACCAACATGCATGCAGCCGTGACGGCCATTTGCTCGTGTGTTGCCATCAGGCGTCCGAGATAGCCTTTTTCCGGATTGCCATCGGCCCCGGTGTGCGCCATGAATTGGCCGGCATGTCCGGCAATGCCGTTCATGCCGACGATCACGCCGGCATGTTGGATCATCTGCATGTCCGGGTAGAAGAGTTTTGCGCCCACCACGCCCACATCCCGGTGCTGCCCGAGTTCCAACATGCGCTCCAGCCAGCCGTCCTCGATAGCTTCGATATCGTTGTTGCAAAACAGGATATGTGTATAGCCGCCATCCAATTGGGCAACCGCAAAATTATTGATGCTGGAAAAATTGAACGGACCGGAATAATGCAACACCCGGTGCTGTTTGGCGACTTGGTTAAAATAGGCGAGCGATTCGTCGTCGTTCGAATCGTGGTCGATCAGCACGATGTCGTAGGCAACTTCCTTAACGGTGCGCTCAATGCCGGCGATGCACTGGCGCACCAAGTCGCCGTGATTCTTGGTCGGGATGACGATGGCGACTCTCAAACCCGGCTGCAACGGATAGCGGATGTCGTAATAATTGAAAAACGCCGCTTCGGTCGCTTGCCCTTGCTCCCCGCATCTTTCGAGGTGACGCGCCAGTATTTCCAGGGATGCGGCGGTCACCGCATCCATTTTCTCATGGCCGGCTGAACCGGCATGGGTGCGCCAGCGATACAGCACCGCCGGGATGTGGACTATCGTCTGCGCCCGCTCGGAAGCCCGCAACATCAGGTCGTAGTCGTGGGAGATTTTCAAGGTTTCGTCGAAACCGCCAAGCGCCAGCAGGAATTCCCGCTTGAAACCGACCATGTGAACGATGTAGGGGTGGGCGCGCAGGAATTCCTTGGAAAAAGCGGGACGAAACACCAGTCCCAGAGCTTTCCGGTTGTGCTCGTCAACGACCGCCTCGTCGGAATAAAACATGTCGGGGTCCTCTGCCGCCACCATCTGGGCGACCAGAAATAGCGCCAGTTTTTCGATAATGTCATCGTGGTCCATCAGCACCACGAATTGGCCGCCGGCTTGGTGCAAGGCCATATTGGACGCCTTGGAGACGCCCTGGTTAACTTCGCAAAAAACCACCTTGATGCGCGCATCCTTGGCGCAATATTCTTCCAGCACGGCGCGCACATGGGGCGCGCTGGAATTATCATCGACGATGCATAACTCCCAGTTGCGGTAAAACTGGTTGAGCACTGAATTAATGGCTTGCCGCAGCCATTTTTCCGGGGTGTTGTAGACCGGCATAATCACGGAAATCAGCGGGGAGGCCGGCAAGGCCTGATCCGGTGATTTTAGCGCCCTAATTTTTAGCGCGGTCGCGTCGTCGTTACGCTCCAGCCAGCGGGTAAAGCGCTCTTCGAAAGAATAATTGTCCCGCTGGGAATAGTTGTGCTTGATGAGGAAGAAGGCAAGGCGATACATTGCCAGTTCCGGCGGTATCTGCTGCGGTGTCAGCACATAAATATATTCGCGCTCGATAAGCGGATCGGGCGATATTTCGGTATCCAACCCTTCAACCGTATTCAGCGCGAATTTGATGCGCCCATCGCCTTCCATCGCCTCCCGAATGAGGGTCTTTTGCCGTTCCGACGCCCACTCGCCATCGACCAGCCACAGCTCCCAACCCGGATAGAGCTGGTAACGCACCGCATCGAAAGCGCGCTGGAAAGTCTCGTCGTCAAGCCCCAGCAGGGAAAAGCGGACGGCGATCACCGGGCGGTACTTCATCGCGTCGATCTGCGCGCGCATCGCCCAGCGCACTTCGTCGGTCAAGTCGTCGCAAGGGCGGAAACAGGCGAGATAATCCCGGTATTCCGCATCCCCGATGTCAGCCGACGGCACGAAAGAGGGCGGTGCAGGCGGCGGCGCTTCGACGACGACAGGCGGGACAGGAAGCGCATTCATTGAGGCGATGCCTTCGTCGTCAACCTGCTCATCCCCCCGCATTAACCGGACGGTGGCGCGTAGCGGCGCGGTGACGCGCCATGAGCGCGAGGACAGCAAGGTGCGAAGACGTTTCTCCAGATTGGCCGTCCTGGCCGCCGCCAGCGTCGCTTCGCCGGCTTTCACCGCAAGCTGTCCGCGCAAATCCTGCACCACATCGCGTTCGCGGAACAATTGGCGTTCCAATTCGGCTTTGTGGGAAAGCTGGACCGTCAGGTTAGTCCATTGCCGGCGAATGCAACGGTCGAATTCAATCCGTTCCTGCTCAAGCTTTGCGTTTATTGCGCTGAGCGCCCGGTGATGTTCCGCGTCTTTTGCCTGGGATGTCCGGT
Organism: Sulfuricellaceae bacterium; assembly: GCA_041674485.1. Classification (GTDB taxonomy): domain Bacteria; phylum Pseudomonadota; class Gammaproteobacteria; order Burkholderiales; family Sulfuricellaceae; genus JAGXQV01. Next base: position 6,670 of record JBAYVP010000067.1, on the reverse strand, counting down.
CATGCCCGGCGTTCTGCTCTGCGATTATCCGTCCATGCTCGGCCTGTATCGCCGCAACCGTGCGGTTATGCTCGGCTTCATTCTCCACGCGTATCCGGTCGATTTCTTGAACCGCCTGCGACAATCTTTCGATATGGGCGTCTTTATCCTTCAACTGCTGGTCTTTAACCCGATTGAGCAAAACGGCGCGCATTATCCTGGGTAACTGAATATCCTCCAGGCGATTGCGCCATTTTTTGTAAATGACTAGAGTAGCGCTCTCGCTATCGATAGGTTGTGCATTGACGCCGAAACCCGATTGTTGGGTGATCCGGTAAACCGCGCTCAATCCGCCAACGAACAGAAAGTCGGCGTGTCGCGCCAACTGTATCCAGAAATCCCAATCTTCATAGAGGTCGAGCGATTCATCCACCCGGCACCCCAATTCAAACAACGACCTTGAAAACAGGACGGCATGAATGGGGATGAAGTTTTCAGCCAGCAGGCGTATTGCATCGAATTCATGCGAAAATTCCGTCGGCAACGGATTTTTCTCGCTATCTACGCATTTAACCCCGCTATAAACGACTTTTACGTAAGGATTTTTTCCAAACGCCGCCACCAGCTTTTCAATGTGGTCCGGTTCGAACCAATCGTCGTCGTCGAGAAATATCAGGTATTCCCCTCTAGCGGATTCCATCCCCAGATTTGCCGCGCGACTGCGCCGTAATTTTTCGCCCGCACCCACCAGCGCCAAGGGAAACCGTCCGCACCACGCCCCCACATCCCGATGCCCCTCGCCCTTGGCGTTAACCAGCACCACCTCAATATTTGGATAAGTTTGCAGCGCAACGGAATCCAGCGCATCCGACAATACCGGCCTATCCATGCTACGAATGATGATGGATACCAGCGGCTTGTCGCGATTATCCGGCGTCTGTTGCCGGTTATGCTCCAAGCGGAAGAGTTCGAGTGGGTCCCGCGCAAGCGCGTCGCAAGAAACCAGCAAATAAGCCTCCGCCGCCGTCACTTCGGCGGGCAGGGTGTCACTGCGGTAATTATTGAGTGCGGCAATGTGCCGCCCGTGCCGCTGCATGTCCGGCGAGGAAGCGTAGCATTCCATCGCCAACCGCTTGCGCTCAACCAGGGCGCTAATGTCCAGCAACAGATTGGGGTGTAGCGGCACGCCCGCTTCATAGAGCGCCAGACGCACATTTGTCCCAAGCCGGCGCACGGCTTCCACCACCGCCAGTCCTAAGTCCCGGTGGTCGGGTTGCGTTTCGAACACCGATGGGGCGTAGACCAGATCGGCTCCGGCTTGCCGCATGGCTTCCAGCACCCGGCTGACCAATTTCTCGCCATAAGCTGTTTCGACATCGCGCGCCATCCAAAACTCGGGGGCGCCGTAGCCGAGCAATGCGGCTGCGGCGCTGCTTTCGTTCTGACGGATTCGCGCATATTCGGCGCGATTTTCTTCGTCCGCGCCCAAGCCGCCATCCGACACGATGATGACGCGCACCGCATCCTCCGCCGCCACATGGCAAAGAATCGTTCCTCCGCAACCGAAAACTTCATCGCCGGGGTGGGAAGCGAACACCAGGACGCGACTGCCATCTAGGCGTTTAACGGCTTGGCTGGGAATGGGGAACTGTTTCATGTGAATGACCTGGGAATCTGTGTAGAAAACTAAAGCGGAATTATACTGGCGTAAGACTGGTTAACCTAGAAACCTCCGTTGACCGCTTTCCGATATGTATAACATGATGGTTTTAAACAACTTTATCATCTATTTTGCGTTCGCCCGTTTGGTGAGAGCGCTACGGGCTGGATTGTGCGGTTTTCCGGGCGTATGGCTGCGTTGCAACTCCAAGAGAAGGCAATGGAACGACCATTGCGCGTCGTTGCGCCTCTTGTGCCCAGGCCGTCAGGCCGTCGGGTATGCCCTGCACCCGGAAAACCGCACACTCCAGCCCGTTCAACGGAGGTTTCTAGGGTTAAGCGCACCGCGAAGGCAAATTCGCGGCGTATCTACCTTTTTGTGCTGACTTGGTGGATGCGCTACGCTTATTCGTCCTGCGACTGGTCGGATATGCAAGGTAAATTTGTTCGCGGAAATTTCCAGTTGCGTTCATTCTGGTATCGCCGCCACGGGCTGCTGCACCGGCAGAATAATACGGAAGGCGGCGCCTTTGCCCGGTTCACTTCTCACTTCGAAGCTGCCGTGGTGTTTCTGCACGATGCCGTAGGAGGCCGACAGGCCTAGCCCCGTGCCCTTGCCCACCGGCTTGGTGGTGAAGAAGGGGTCGAAGAGGCGTTTCATGTTTTCCGGTGCGATGCCGCTGCCGGTGTCGGCGACTTCCACCCAGACTTTGTCCCCTTTTCTGCCGGTGCGCAGGGTGATGACGCCGCGCTCGGCAATCGCGTGGGCGGCATTCACCAGCAGGTTCATGAACACTTGGTTGATCTGGAACGGCAGGCATTCGACCGGCGGCAGTTCGCCGTACTCCTTGACGACATCGGCCTTGTATTTGATCTCGTTGTTGACCACGTTGAGGGTGCTGTCCAGCCCCTTGTGCAGGTCGGCCCATTGCCACTCCGCTTCGTCGACGTGGGAAAAATCCTTGAGGTCCTGGACTATTTTCTTGACGCGCGCCAAGCCGTCCAGGGTTTCCTGGATCAGGCTGACCACATCTTCCTTGATGTAGGCATAGTCGAGCACTTCCTTGAGCGTCTTTGCCGCGACGTATTCCTTGCCGTGCGGAACAGTCAGCGATTCGGCCTGCTCATAGGCGTTGAGTATCTGGAATAGGTCGTTCAGGTAGCGTTCCAGCGTGCGGACGTTGGAATTGATGAAGCCGACGGGGTTGTTGATCTCGTGCGCCACCCCCGCCGCCAGTTGGCCGATAGAGGCCATCTTCTCGGATTGCAGCAGTTGGTTTTGTGTCGTATCGAGTTTTTTGATCAGCGCTTCCTGGCGTTCCTTATCCGCAAACAGCGCCGCATTTGCGGTTTGCAGGTCGGCGGTGCGCTCGCGCACTTTTTCTTCCAATTTGTCTCGGGAATCGCGCAATTCCGCTTCGCTGGCTTGTAGCTCGGACGTGCGTTCCGCAACCAACCTTTCCAGGTGTTGCTGGTACTCACGGCGCAACGCGCCGGCCTGAATTTCGTCCAGATTTTGTTTATAAAACCGAAACGTTTGGCCCATGACCACCAAATAGGCAAGCAGCCTGAGTATGTGCCAAAACCACCACTCGAAATACCAGAGCTTGGATAGACTGAAAAATACGCCGGCCATGCCGAACAACAGCGAAAGCACCGCAAAAAAGAAATCGTCCATGCCGAGCGCTTGCCGTTGGCGCGAAATAAACCAGGCTGCGGTGGCTAAAAAGCCGATGCCGCCTATGAAATTCACGACAACGGCGATTGCGCTGAAATTGCCTTGTTCGAGCATGGTCGGTACCATGGACGGCCAAGCCATGCTCGCCGCTCCCAGAACCACTGCTCCGGCGGACGCGCCGGCGAACACCCATTTATCCCGTATCCGGCGTGTGAGCGATGCGGGCAGCCAAACCATACAGAAAAACACGCCACCCCCAAGGGTGGCGATGCTGTGCAGCCAGACAAAAGTCTTGCTTGGCATGCTGGCGGCGTGGAACCCGTCGAGGATGCCCATGACCAGCAGGCCGCTGACTATCCATAGATGATGCACATAGGCGCTGTTGTAGCGCCGCAACAGGATCAAAAGTGCTGCCAGGATCAATCCGGCAAACAATCCCAACGCTTCGACGACGGCATGCACCGGGATATTTTCCCAATACAACAACTCGTTGCCGAGCAAGTGGAACAGCAGTTCGCCGGCTATCGGAAGCGCGCACACCAGTATCAGCACCTTGACCAGCGCGGGGCTGTCAAGCGTGAAACTAAATTTTGGAGCGCTAACTGACATGGTCTGAGCTTTTTATTGACGGAATCTGAACGTTTTCAAAGTGGCGTGACAATGTTACACGTAGGATTTAAAAGATTTGCGCTTGCCCGGCTTCTTTTTCTGGATCACTACGCCTTTCACCGCCGCGATGCCGGGGATTTCCTCAGTAGGATACAGTTCGTTGAGCGCTTGCAGGTAATGTTGCCCGTCATGGATGCGTAGCTGGCGGAAAGTATATTCGTCATTGTGGAATGCGACGACGTAAGAACCGTCGCGCGCCAGACCTTCCGGTTCAACCACGATAATGTCTCCGTCCTCGAATTCAGGCAACATGGCATCGCCCAGCACCATCAATGCGTAAGGCTCGCCGCCGGCGCAGCTATCGGCTTCGTCCGTTCCCTCTGCCGGGAAAATGGGGATGGTCTTGTCGAATGCCATGAGCATGGGTTCCTTGTTTGATTTCGCCCATTATCCTAAATTCGGCATCCTTTGCGGTGAAAAAGATTTTGCTATTGCCACAATTTGACGATTTAGGCGCGTCCGGCGGGATGCAGCGCAGCAATGCATGCCAGGCGCATGGACAAATTGTGGCGATGCAAGGTTCACTTTTGTTCCAGCTTAACCTGTTTTGCCGCATCCTTGCGATTGGCAAGCAGCGAGCTGCCAAGCGACAGGCCGATCAGCGCCGCACCGACCAGCCCGGTGACGGCTTCCGGGATATGGAATTTCGCGCCCGCCAGCATGATCGCGGCGAGTGCGCCGATGGCCCAGAACGCGCCGTGTTCCAGATAGCGGTAAGTGGCGAGGGTGCTGCGTTCGACCAGCAGCAGCGTGAAGCTGCGCACGAACATCGCGCCCGCGCCCAGCCCCAGCGTGATAATGAACAGATTGTTGGTCATCGCGAAAGCGCCGACCACGCCGTCGAAGGAAAAACTCGCGTCCAGCAGCTCCAGATAAAGAAAACCGCCGATGCCTTGGCGCACCACTTGCTCATGCCCGGATGCTTCATCGCCGCCGACCAGCACCGCTACACCTTTGGCGAAAATGTACACGATCACCCCCCACACCCCGGCAATGACAAATTCGCTACGCACCGCTTCATCCAGCAGGCCGGCGAAGAGCAGCACCAGCATCAAGGTAAGCGCCGCCTCTATGGCTTCCAGCTTGCCCAGGCGGGTGAGCGGCGCTTCCAGCGCATGAAACCAGTGTTCGGTTTTGTGGCGATCGACGAAAAATTTGAGGAACACCATCATCAGGAACGCCCCGCCGAAAGCCGCGATCTGGTGATGCGCCGAAGTCAGGATGCGCCCGTATTCGTCGGGCTGGTTAACCGCCAAGTCGAGCACCTTGAGCGGCCCCATGTCGCCGACGATGCCGACGATAAGCAGCGGAAACACCAAGCGCATGCCGAATACCGCGATCAGCATGCCCCATATCAGGAAGCGCCGCCGCCAAACCGCGTCCCAGCCGTTCAGGATGGTGGCGTTGACCACCGCATTGTCGAAAGAGAGCGAGGTTTCCAGCATAGTGAGGAAAATAACGGTCATCGCCCCCTTCGCGCCGCCGATAAAATAGGCGGCAACCACCGCCAGCGCGCAAAAAATAAAGGAGCCGCGAAAATAGGAAAGCTGCGATTGCATGGTGTTTTATGCCTGAATTGAGTAAAGCCGGTAAGCCGCAGACGCGCATCAGCCGCGGTGCAAAATGATTTCCAGCACGAACTTGCTGCCGAGATAGCCCAGCAGCAGCATCGCGAAGCCGGACAGGCTCCAGGCGATGGCGGTGCGCCCGCGCCAGCCGTAGATATGCCGTCCGCCGAGGAGTGCGGCGTAAATGCACCAGGAAAGGAGGGCGAACAGCGTCTTGTGGCCGAGTTGCATCGCCTTGCCGAACAACTCCTCGGAAAACAGAATGCCGCTGAGTATCGCCAAGGTGAGCAGGATAAAACCCGCGACGATAATGCGGAACAGCAGGTTTTCCATAGTCAGCAGCGGCGGCAGATTGCGCAGCATCTTCGACAGCATGTGGTCGTGCAGGCGCTGTTCCGCCAGCGCCATCAGCAGCGCATGGAGCGCCGCGATGGTGAATAAGCTGTAGGCCAGCAGGGAAACCAACAAATGCGCCTTGAACAGCGGCAACTCGGTGTGCGCCAGCGGGTGGGCTTCCGGCAGCACGGCGGCTATCAGCAGGCATCCGGCGGCGACCGACAGCACGAGCATTTGCAAGCCTTGCAGCGGGTAATGGAGACTCGCCAGCCAGTACACCAGCACGGTCAGCCAAGCAATCGCCAGCACCGCGTTGCCGATGCCGAGATTAAGGCCACCGCCGCCGAACAGCGCTTGATAGAGCAACCAGCCATGCAACAGCAGCGGGACGACAGCCGCCAGACGCGCCCATTTCGGCGGCGCTGCCGACTGTCTGGCGGGCATCACGCTACGCCAGAAGCACCAGCCCAGCGCCGCATACAGCAGTGATACCAGCAGGTAGGAGAAAAAACCGGGCATTGATGAGGTAAACTGTGCGTTTTGGATTGGTTGTAAGTTTACACCAATCTTTTGTGTAAGGGACTAGAGACTAGAGGCTAGTAAAATCCCTGGCGCGTGGCGCCAGACAAGACTCCTAAGCCCACAGGAACCTGTCGGACTTAAAGGAATCGGCTGCAAAATGACCTGGTCGGTGCATATTTCCCCGCTTTTCAAGCCAATATGAATAACTATTGGCTTGAAAAGCGGGAAAATCTGCCCTCGACCAGCTCATTTTTCGCTT
>JBAYVP010000066.1:0-17943 GCA_041674485.1 Sulfuricellaceae bacterium | reverse complement strand
TCCCCGTTCGTGGTGAGCCTGTCGAACCATGAACGGGGAAGTTTGACCCTGTCCATAAATTGAGAAAATCCAAAAACCGGTGCTGATTTTTTGTCAAAAAATGGTAAATTTCGACAGCCTAGGGCGTTGCACATTGATAACAAAGATGTTTGGAACCACCCTATTACACATCCTGATAAGCGGTCAACGGAGGTTTCCAGAATTATGCAGTGTTATCAGTATTTGCGCGCTGCTGTACTAGGTTGAAGCACGACAAGCCCTTCGATAACACCCGATTTTATGCTCTGCCGGCGTAAACCGAAAAAGAGAAAAATCGCGAAAACGGGCTTGACATCGAACAGAGTATCTATACCCGGCTGGCGGTGACACGCGACAGATGCGCCTCGTTCCTCGGCACATCCTACGGGCTACGGGCTTCAGTATGATTTTCCGTTCATGGTTCGCGCCCGCACTGCTTTCCGCCTGCACGCGGTTTTCATCCATGATATGCTTGAACCATGTCTACCGTCACTATTCCCGAAGCGCTTGGCATCGCCATTCAGCACCATAAAGCAGGGCAACTGCAACAGGCTGAATCCATCTATCGCCAGATACTCCAACATCAGCCCGATCATGCGGATGCTTTGCACTTGCTCGGCGCCATCGCGCTTCAGGTGGGGCAGCATCAGGCCGCCGTCGAGTTGATAGGCCGGGCTATCGCCGTCGCACCCCAGGCCGCCGAGTTTTATCCCAATTACGGGGAGGCGTTGCGCGGCCTGGATCGTCCGGTTGAGGCCATCGACGCCTACCGTCGCGCGATTGAGCTTAACCCCAGGCAGGTCGCGGCCTACAATAATCTCGGCATCGTCCTTAAGGAGCAAAAGCGCTACGACGAGGCCATCGATGCGCTCAACCACGCTCTCGCCCTCGCGCCCGACCATTATCAGGCGCACAACAACCTGGCTGCTTCCTATAAGTTGCGCGGCGATAGCAACGCCGCCATTGCGCATTACCGCCGCGCCATCGCCCTCAACCCGGACGTTGCCGAAATCCACAATAATCTCGGCGCGGTGCTGCTGGAACAGGGCGCAACGGACGAGGCGTTCGCCTGTTTTCGCCGCGCCATTGTGCTCAATCCCGAACTGCATCCCTCCCATGCGCTGGTTATCGCGTTGCAGCAACGCGTCAGGCAAGAACCCCTCTTTATTAGCCAGGACATGGCCGGCTGGGAAAGCTGGAGCGCGCGCCGCCCCTCTCGCCCCAGCCCGCTGATTTCGGTGATCGTATGCAGCATAGATGACGCTAGGCTAGAAAAAATCCGTGCCAATTATGCCGCGCGGCTGGCAGGCGAAAACTGGGAATTCATCGCCATCCGCGACGCGCGTTCGCTGTGCGAGGGCTATAACCGCGCCATCCGGCAAAGCCATGGGGAGCTGTTGATTTTTTCCCATGACGACATCGAAATCCTGTCCCCGGATTTCCGTCACAAGCTGAAATGTTATCTCGACGCCTACGACTTGGTCGGCGTGGCCGGTGCGCGCCGCCTGATTGGAACCTCCTGGGTGCAAGCCGGCTGGCCATGGCTGCACGGCCAGGTGGTGCATCCCGACGCAGCCGGCGGTTATAAGATTTGCCTGTACGGCGTGAGTGCGCCGCTGCAACCCGACATCCAGGCGCTCGACGGGCTGTTTTTCGCCTGTCGGCGCGAGGTGGCGGAAAAAATCGGCTTCGACGAAAACACTTTCGACGGTTTTCATTTCTACGATCTGGACTTCAGCTATTCCGCGTTTCGGGCAGGCTTCCGGCTGGGCGTATGCAACGACATCGTGCTGCTGCACGATTCCGAAGGCCATTATGACGAAGCCTGGAACCGCTATGCCGAACGTTTCCTGGCAAAGCACAGCGCCGCGCTGGACCGGTCGCCGCCGGCGCAGGATTTGCGCATCCTGGCATCCGTCGAAACCGCGCAGCAGGCGCTGTCCTTTTGCAATCTTTACTTAAGCAACAGCTATCCCGGCAACAATTTTGCCGAATGGGTGCGGGTTTTTGGCACGCCGGATGAAACTGAACTCGACCGCCAGCGGCAGGAGGCGGGAAAGTTGCACGACGCACCGCTGATTTCCGTCCTGATGCCCACCTACAATTCCCCGGAAATCTGGCTGCGCCGCGCCATTGAATCGGTGCAGGCGCAAAGCTGGCCGCACTGGGAATTGTGCATCGCCGACGACGCTTCGACCGAGCCGCACGTCAGGAGGGTGTTGGAGGAATACCGGCGTAAGGATAACCGTATTGAGGTCGTGTTTCGCGTCAGAAACGGCCACATCTGCGCCGCATCGAATAGTGCGCTGACCTTCTCGCATGGCGAATTCATCGCGCTTCTCGACCACGACGACGAGCTTCCACCCGACGCGCTATATTGGGTGGCACGGGAAATCGCCGCGCATCCCGACGTAGCGCTGATCTATTCCGACGAAGACAAGATCGGCACGGACGGCGCGCGCAAAGACCCCTATTTCAAACCGGACTGGAACCCCGATCTCTTCCTGTCGCAAAACATGATCAGCCACCTCGGCGTTTACCGCACCGCGCTGGTGCGCGAACTCGGCGGTTTCCGGGCGGGCTTTGACGGCTCGCAGGATTACGACCTCGCCTTGCGCGTGGTAGAGCGCGCGCAGCCCGGCCAGATCCGCCATATCCCGCGCATTCTCTATCATTGGCGCGCCGTCACGGGCAGCACGTCACTGGACATAGGTGAAAAACCCTATGCCGTGGATGCCGCGCTACGCGCCATCTCCGACCACCTCGCGCGCACCCATAGGGTTGCCGAGGCGCTCGCGATCCCGGACGGCCCCGGCATGTACCGTGTGCGTTACAGTCTCCCCACCGCGCCGCCGCGCGTCAGCCTGATCGTCCCGACGCGCAACGGCCTGGAATTGCTGCGCCGCTGCATCGACAGCATTCGCGCGAAAACCCGCTACGCCGATTACGAAATTCTGATCGTGGACAACGGCAGCGACGATGCCGCCACGCTGGAATACCTGGCAGCGCTCGAAACCCAAGGCCAGGCGCGCATCCTGCGCGACCCGCGCCCGTTCAACTATGCGGCGCTCAACAACGCTGCCGTGCGGGAGGCGCATGGCGAACTGATCGGCCTGCTCAACAACGATCTGGAAGTGATCGCGCCCGACTGGCTGGAAGAAATGGTCAGCCACGCGCTACGTCCGGGGATAGGCGCGGTCGGCGCGCGCCTGTGGTATCCCGACGACACCGTGCAACACGGCGGCGTGATCCTGGTCGGCGGCGTCGCCGCCCACGCGCACCGACTGGTGCGCAAAGGCAGCGCCGGCTACGGCGGGCGCGCCATCCTCATCCAGGACTTTTCCGCCGTCACTGCCGCCTGCATGGTGTTGCGCAAGGAAATCTTCGAGCAGGCCGGCGGATTCGACGAGAACCTCGCCGTGAACTTTAACGATGTCGATTTATGCCTGAAAATCCAGGCGCTGGGCTACCGCAATCTGTGGACGCCCTACGCCGAACTGTATCACCACGAATCCGCCACGCGCGGCCACGACAACACGCCGGAAAAGCGCGCGCGCTTCGCCGACGAAGTGCGCCTGATGCAGGAACGCTGGGGAGAATTGCTGCGCTACGACCCGGCCTACAACCCCAACCTCACGCTGGACCGCGAGGATTTTTCGCTGGCTTGGCCGCCGAGGGTCTAGCCCGGATATTTCATAAATCCTGCGCGATCATCGCACGAATTTATAACCCTAAGCCGGACTATTGCCGGAACCAAAAATATTTACCGCAGAGACGCCGAGACGCGGAGAAATATAACGGAGGGTGAAATCATACCATTACCCTGCAAAATATATGCGTCTGAAGCAGGGTGAATTTGTTCTCAGCACGGAAAAAACCGATTCACCGCAGAGGATGCGGAGGACGCAGAGGAAAACCCTCATGCTCTTCCTCTGCGTCCTCCGCGGTGAATATTTTTGGTTCCGGCAATTGTCCGGCTTAGGAAATATCCGGGTTAAGTGCATTTTGCCGGAGCCGACGCCTGCCTATCCGCATAATAGCTGGACCTGACCATAGGCCCACACGCCGCATTCCTGAACCCCATTTCCTCAGCCGCGCGGGCGTAAGCGTCGAACTGCGCCGGTTCCACAAAGCGCAGCACCGGCAAATGGTGTTGGGTGGGTTGCAGGTATTGGCCGATGGTAAGCATTTCCACGTCGTGGGTGCGCAGGTCGCGCAGGGTTGCCAGGATTTCATCGTCGCTTTCGCCCAAGCCTACCATCAGGCCGGATTTGGTGGTTGCTTGCGGGTGGCGCGCCTTGAATTCCCGCAGCAGTTTCAGCGAGTGGGCGTAATCGGCGCCGGGGCGGGCTTGTTGGTAGAGGCGCGGCACGGTTTCGAGGTTGTGGTTGAACACATCGGGCAGCGCCGTGCCGAGGATGTCGAGCGCGGTTTCCAGGCGTCCGCGAAAGTCAGGAACCAGGATTTCGATGCGCGTGGCGGGGGCGGCGGCACGCACTGCCGTGATGCAATCGGCGAAATGCCGGGCGCCGCCGTCCTTGAGATCGTCGCGGTCTACGCTGGTGATTACCACGTGTTTCAGTTTCATTGCGGCGATGGCGGCGGCCAAGTGCGCGGCTTCGTGTGGATCGGGCGGCGACGGCGCGCCGTGGGCGACATCGCAAAACGGGCAGCGGCGGGTGCAAATGTCGCCCAGGATCATGAAAGTGGCTGTGCCGTGGCTGAAGCATTCGCCGATGTTGGGGCAGGAGGCTTCCTCGCAGACCGTGTGGAGGTTGCTTGCGCGCAGGAGTTGCTTGATCTCGCGGTATTTTTCGCCGCCCGGCGCTTGCGCGCGGATCCACTGCGGCTTGCGCAGGCGCTCGGCGGGAACGATCTTGATCGGAATGCGCGCGGTTTTGGCGGCGCCTTTTTGCGCTGGAGTGGGCATCAAAGTCGCAGCCGGGAGACCGCTCCTACTCCAACCATTGGTTGATTTGTTTCAGGTCTTCCTCGGCCAGCGCACCGGTTGCGAGCTTGAGCTTGATCTGGCTGAGGAGGGTGTTGTAGCGCGCCTGACGCAGGTCGCGCTTGGTGCTGAACAATTGCTGCTGGGCGTTGAGCACGTCAACGCCGGTGCGCACGCCGACTTCCTGGCCGATGCGGGTGGAATCCAGCGCGCTTTGGCTCGAAACCAGCGCCTGTTCGAGCGCCTTGACCTGGCTCACGCCGCTGGATATGCCGAGAAAGGCCTGGTTGCTTAACAGCGCGACCTGGCGGCGGGTTTGTTCCACGTCTTGGCGCGCCTTGTCCTGGTTGGCCACCGCTTCGCGCACCCTCGAATCGACCAGCCCACCCTGGTAGAGCGGCAGGTTAAATTGCATACCGATGGTTTGCGTGGTGGTGTTTCCCGTTTGCAGGTAGCTTGGGTTATTGGTCTGGCCGTAGCTGGCGACGAGGTCCACGGTGGGGAGGTGGCCGGCGCGGTTTTTCCCGACCTCCAGGTTGGCGATTTCCTGCGCGACGCGCTGAATCTGCAATTGCAGGTTTTGCTGTTCCGCTTTTTCCACCCATTTCGCCATGTCGTTGGGCACGGGAGGTTTCAACTCCAGCTTGTCGCTCAGGGTGGCGAGCGCTTTGGGCATTTTTCCGATGATTTGTTGCAGCGCGCGCTTTTTGATCTCCAGATCGTTTTTCGCGGCGATTTCCTGAGAGGTGACGAGGTCGAAACGCGCCTGGGCTTCGTGGGTGTCGGTAATGGTGGCTGTGCCGACATCGAAGTTGCGCTTGGCCTGTTCCAATTGTTCGGCTATCGCGCTTTTTTGCGCGCCGGTCAGCGTCACGTTGTCCTGCGCCAGCAGCGTATCGAAATAGGCCTGCGCCACGCGCATGATGAGGTCTTGCTGCGCAACGACGAATTGCGCCTCGCTCACGCTGACCTGTTTTTTCGCCTGTTCGTATTGAACGACCAGCGGCTTGCGGTATAGCGGCTGGGTCACGCTGAGGTTGAAGCCTTGGGAGGAGAACTGGCGGTCGAGGTTCGGGCTGGCGACATCATAGACGTTGATGTTGGCGCTGAGCGTGACGGTGGGCAATAGCGGAGCAAGCCCTTGCGGCAGTTTTTCCTGGCCGGCCAGCAAGGCGGCGCGCGCCGCGGCGTAAGCGGCATCCTGCTGTTGCGCCTCATGGTAAATTTCGATCAGATTGCTTGCCCGCGCAGCGGGAAACGCCGCGCAGATCAGGAGTGCCAGAGCTAAGCGCTTCATTATGTGGCTTCCTTTTATGCCTGTCGCCTCGGCGCGCGACATTTTCAAAACACGAAATGTTCCACCTGCTGTACGTTTTTCAAGGCCGGAATGCAGGTTTCCAATACGTCGTCGGTGTGCCACACATCCTTGGTAAGCCGGGTGATCCGGCGCACTTCCATCACCGGGCATTCGCCGACCACCGCCAGCAGCCGCCCGCCGATCTTCATGTTTTTGGTGAACGCTTCCGGCAACACCGGCAGCGAACCGGTCACCACCACCACATCGTAATTCACCAGATTGCTCCAGCCGCGCGCCGCATCGCCGGTTTGCAGGGTGACGTTGCTTATGCCGTGGCGCGCCAGCTTTTCCTTAGCGCCGGTGGTGAATTCGGGAACAATGTCCACGCTATGCACCGAGCCGCTGCCCGCGACATGCGCCAGCAACGCGGTCATGTAGCCGCTGCCGGTGCCGATTTCCAGGATGTGCTCGCCATCGCGGATGCGGGCTTCCTGCACGATGCGCGCTTCCATTTTCGGCGACAGCATGGATTCGCCGAAGCCTAGCGGGATTTCCAGATCGGCCAGGGCCAGCACGCGCCAGGCTTCAGGTGCGAAATCCTCGCGCTTTATCTTGAGCAACGCGTCGAGCACAGTCTGATCCAGCACATCCCACGGACGTATCTGCTGTTCCACCATATTGAATCGCGCCTGTTCCATATCCATTTCGATTGCTCCACCGTGTTTGAATTTATACCTGCCCGGAAATCTGCGGGCTTGCAATTATTCCACATTTCCAGTACTTTCACATCATTGCTGGGGGTCTCGCCACCTGTCCGGGGCGAGTGAGAAACACCCTTTGAACCTGATGCGGGCAATGCCGCCGTAGGGAAGCGCGAGTGCTCCTTACGTTTTACTGCCAAGGAGCACCTGCCATGAACGCCCTCCCCCAATTCCTCAACACCACCGCCCAGGTCGATGAAGCGGCAGTCAAGCCTTTCGCCAACTCGCGCAAGATTTACGTACAAGGCACGAGAGCGGACATCCGCGTGCCGATGCGCGAAATAGCTTTAAGCGACACGCCGGTCGGCATGGGCGCGGAAAAAAACCCGCCGATTTGCGTTTACGACACCTCCGGCGCGTATTCCGACCCAGCCGCCCGGATCGACATCCGGCGCGGCCTGCCGGCGATCCGCGAGCCGTGGATCAATGACCGTTACGACACCGAACACCTGGCGGGCTTAAGTTCGAATTACGGGCAGGAGCGCCTGAGCGACGCCAACCTGGACGAACTGCGCTTCAACCTGCACCGCACGCCGCGCCGCGCCAAGGCGGGGATGAACGTAACGCAGATGCATTATGCGCGCCGCGGGCAGATCACCCCGGAAATGGAATTCGTCGCGATCCGCGAAAACCTGCTCCAAGAGAACTTACTTCAGGAAAAGCGGCGCGGCGAAGGACATTCCGAAATGATGCTGAGCCAGCATCCGGGAGAATCCTTCGGCGCGGCCATCCCGAAAATCATCACCCCGGAATTCGTGCGCGACGAAATCGCCCGCGGGCGCGCCATCATCCCGGCCAACATCAACCACCCGGAACTCGAACCCGCCATCATCGGGCGCAATTTCCTCACCAAGATCAACGCCAACATCGGCAATTCGGCGCTGGCTTCCAGCATCAGCGAGGAAGTCGAAAAAATGGTGTGGGGCATACGCTGGGGCGGCGACACCGTCATGGACCTGTCCACCGGCAAAAACATCCACGAAACCCGCGAATGGATCATCCGCAACAGCCCGGTGCCTATTGGAACCGTGCCGATCTACCAGGCGCTGGAAAAAGTCGAAGGCCGCGCCGAAGAACTCACCTGGGAAATTTTTCGCGATACCTTGATCGAACAAGCCGAGCAGGGCGTGGACTATTTCACCATCCACGCCGGCGTGCGCCTCGCTTATGTGCCGCTGACCGCGAAACGCATGACCGGCATCGTCTCGCGCGGCGGCGCGATCCTCGCCAAATGGTGCCTGGCGCACCACCAGGAAAATTTCCTGTACACCCATTTCGAAGAAACCTGCGAAATCATGAAAGCCTACGACGTGGCGTTCAGCCTGGGCGACGGCCTGCGTCCCGGCTCGCTGTATGATGCCAACGACGAAGCCCAATTCGCCGAACTGAAAACCCTGGGCGAACTCACCCATATCGCCTGGAAACACGACGTGCAAACCATGATCGAAGGCCCCGGCCATGTGCCCATGCACATGATAAAGGAGAACATGGACTTGCAACTGAAACACTGCGACGAAGCGCCGTTCTACACCCTCGGGCCGCTGGTCACCGACATCGCCCCCGGCTACGACCATATCACCTCCGGCATAGGCGCTGCGCTGATAGGCTGGTACGGCTGCGCGATGCTGTGCTACGTCACGCCGAAAGAGCACCTCGGCCTGCCGGATAAAGAAGACGTGCGCGAAGGCATCATCACCTACAAAATCGCCGCCCACGCCGCCGACCTCGCCAAGGGACACCCCGGCGCGCAAATCCGCGACAACGCAATGTCCAAAGCCAGATTCGAATTCCGCTGGGAAGACCAATTCAACTTGGGACTAGACCCCGACCGCGCACGCGAATTCCACGACGAAACCCTCCCCAAGGATTCAGGCAAAGTCGCGCATTTCTGCTCCATGTGCGGCCCGAAATTCTGCTCGATGAAAATCTCCCAGGACGTGCGCGACTACGCCGCCACCCAGGGCGTTTCCGAAAACGAAGCGCTGGAAAAAGGAATGCAGGAAAAGGCGGCGGAGTTTGTGAAAAGCGGGGCGCAGGTTTATCGTAAGGCGTGAAGCGTTGCGCCGGTTATGCTCAGGGGAAATTTGTTCTCGGCACGGAAAAAACCTATTCACCGCAGAGGACGCGGAGGACGCAGAGGAAAAGCATGAGGGGTTTCCTCCGCGTCCTCTGCGGTGAAAAAGGTTTTGTCTTTTATGGGTTGCCGCCATGAGTCAAGCAGCAAGGGTGGGCGCGTTTTTTGTGCCCACGCGGTCAGGGGCGGATGTTTCCCACCGGGTTTGAGTTCCAATGACCGCACCGCGTGGGCACAAAAGCGTGCCCACCCTACCCGGCTGAAGTTAAATCAAGCCATTCGTGCTTCGACAGGGACGTAGGATGTGGCTTCCCATTGTTCGCGTATCCTGGCGGTGATACGCGACAGATGCGCCTCGTTCCTCGGCACATCCTACGAGCTGATTTTTAATCCGTTCGTCCTGAGCCTGGCCTGCCCTGAGCTTCGCCGAATGGGCGAAGGATGAACGGATTAAAAATCAAAGCCGGGTAGGGTGGGCACGTTTTTTGTGCCCACGCGGTCAGAGGCGGAGGTTTCCCACCGGGTTGGGGTTCCAATGATCGCACCGCGTGGGCACAAAAGCGTGCCCACCCGGCTGCTCGTTACGACTCATGCAAAAAACCTTTTTGTCCGCAGATTACGCAGATTTTCGCAGATTAAAACCCCAAGAATTTTTTGTTTTTGAATCTGCGGAAATCTGCGTAATCTGCGGATAACCGTTCTTCCAATTCAAACTCAATCATCTTCCGTAGACTCGCCCACATTCAGCCGGGTGGGGTGGGCACGTTTTTTGCGCCCACGCGGTCAGAGGCGGATGTTTCCCACCGGGTTGGGGTTCCAATGACCGCACAGCGTGGGCACAAAAGCGCGCCCACCTACCCGGCTGCGAGGCAGCGTTCCGCGTCTTCCAGTTCTTCCATGCGGCGCAGGTAGCCGTGCTCGACTATCAGCCGCCGCGCCGCCTTGAGGTCGGCTTGCGGGGAATCCCACGGGTAGTTTGCGCTGTTGAACAGCCGCGCCCGGTGCAGGTGGATGTCCGCGCTGAACAACGGCATCGGCCCGCGCCCGGCGATGTCCCAGGCTTCGTCCAGGTCGGCCTGCGCGTCAGCCGGGCTGGGCTGCGCCTGTCCCGCACCGGTCGCAGGCAGGCTGCGCAGCCAGGCACGGGTGAGGAGGGCGTGGGGGAGGTAGTCACTCCGCCCGGAGTGGCGCAGGCCGTCCACGGCGTGCTGGAGGACGGCGTGGCAGGCTGCGAGTGGGGTGCCTTCCAGCAGTGCCTGGTAGAGCGCGGCGCGGGCCAGCGTGAGGTGGTCGAGGGCGATACTGAGGAGACCGAATTTGAAATGGTTCACTGCCCAATCAAGCGTCTGCGCCGCGCGCTGGGAGATGGCGCGACAGGCATCCCCCTCTTCCCCGGCATCTTTCCCCGCCCCCGCAAGGCGTGTCCCCGCCGGACGCCCGCAGCCTTGCAGCGGCGAGACGGGTGAGGGGAGGCGTGTGCGCCACGCGGCGCGCTCGGGGGCGGCGAGGAGCAGGTCGCAATACTGGAAACCTTGCAGCGAATACAGCAGCGGGTAATCCGGCTGATCCTCGACCTGCCGGTTCTCGGCCTCGCGAAACAGCGCCAACGCCTCATCCCGGCTGCCCGCCTGATGCAGCGCGTCGGCATGGGCCGTGCGGTCGCTCAATTGCTCAAACGTATCGCCGCTGCGGTCGGCGTAGGTCACGGACTGCCCGGCGTCCGCCACCGCCTGCTGCACCCCGCCCAGCGTCAACTCCAGTTCGCTCAGGTTGGCGGCACTGATGGCGGCCTCTTTCCAGTTCTCCTGCTTGATGCGCATCTCCAGCCCGGCCCGCATCGGCTCCAGCGCCTCGGTCAGCCGACCCAACCCGCGCAGGCGGAACGCGGCTTCGTTCAGCAGCCAAGCCTGCCAACTTTCCGCGAGCGCGGATGAAACGCGACGCCACGGTTGCTCGAAGAAACACGCGACAGCGCCCAGGTCGGAACCGAACGCGCCGAGTTTCCTCAAACTGTAGACTTCGTCCCGTCGCAGGATGCGGGCGTGGTAAACCTCCTCACACGCCTCCTGCTGTCTCCCCGCCAAGCAGCCGTGTGCCACGGCTTGGTAGAGCGGCTGGAGGGCTTCGAGGGTGGGCTGGTCGCCTTCCTTCGTCGTCTCACACAGGTGTTCGAAAAGCCGACTGTGGGCGGCGCGCCAAGCATCTACGTGGCGCTCGCGCAGTTGCTGCGCGTAGTATTCGCGTAGCAGCGGGTGGGCGTCCAGCGCGACCAGTGCGCCTGCCGTGTCGCGCTGCACCGTGAGCAGCTTTGCGCCCTCCAGGCCGGTGAGGCTGAATTCCCAATCGTCGTCGTCCAGCCCGGCCAGCGCTTCGGTGAGATTGGGAATGGCAGCATTGCGCAGTGCGTCCAGGCAGCCTGCGTCGGCGGGGCGGTCGAATAGCCCGAGCAATCTCAGGATCGCGACTTCGCGGCGTCCTTCGTCACCGCCTTGCAGCAGCCAGGCCTCATAAGCCGCCATTGCGCGGAACGCGTGGCCGCCCTGGATTTTCGCATCGGCCTTGTCGAATGCCACCCGGTCGCGCCGGCGGATGTCGCCGTTGTGCGCGCGCGTTAAAAAGCCGCCGAGCAGGTTCAGCGTGAGCGCGTGACCTTGCACGTCTTCCACCAGCTTTTCGAATTCCGCTTGCGCGCCGTTCTTCACCCCAAGTTGGCGCAGCAATGCGACACCTGCGTCGGTCGAGAGGCGCTTGAGTTCATATTCCGGTGCGGTGGTTTGCCTGTAGGCTTGCAAGTCCGGGATCGCATAGCGGGTGGTGACCACGCACAGGCCGTGGCTGTGGGCAGCCAGCCCCTTGAGCAGCGCGGCCAGTCCCTGATCCTTGAGTTCGCCCGGCAACGGTGAAGTAGGCGCGTGCTGCAGCGGCTCCACGCCGTCGAGGATCAGCAACGCGCGTTTTTCGCCGACTAGTTGCGCCAGCCGCTTGCCCTTGTCTACCGCGTGTTGCGCGCCGGCAGCCAGGTCCGGGTCGCCGAAGAAGACCAGGGCGGCGCGGAGAAACGCGTCACTGTTGGCCGCCGTCTGCTCCTTCGTGCCCTGGCTATAGAACGACCACGCAAACGCCGCCTCGCACCCCGGCCAGTCGCGATGCGCCAAATCCGCCGCCCATTTCGCCACCAGCGAGGTCTTGCCCTCGCCGCCGAGCGCGACGAAGGTGAGGATATGGGGGCGCTTGGGTTCGCCGCCGACGGCCTGATCCCAGGCGTCGGCGAGCAGCCTGGTTTCATCTTCGCGGCCTATGAGGTCGGCGGGGGCGTATTTGTCGATGCGGGAGATGTCTATCTTTGCGGGCGCTGCGGGGCGCGGCTCGTCGAATGTCAGCGGGGTGCCGTGTTGGCGGGGTTGGATGTTGAGCGCGCCCAGCGGCTGCGGTTCGACGCCCGCCGAGCCGCGCAGGAAGTCGTAAAGATTGCGATAGGCGGGTTGGGAAGTCAGCGCATAGTGGCTAACTGCGCGTAGCGGTTCGGGTATCCAGTCCCCGACGGCTTCCCCCAGGAACACCGGCACGAATTTCAGTGTCCGGCTACGGCTGTCGTAAATCTCCTGGGTGATGAGCGCGCCTTCCCAATCCACGCCTTTGCCTATGCCGGGCTGTTCGTGCCCACGGAAACGCCGATAATAGGTCGGTGTGCAGACGACGAGCACGAAGTCAGCCGCATCGAGCTGATCGAGCATCCAGCGAGGCCAGCCTTGTTTTGGCGAGCCGTTCACGTATTGGTCGAGTTGGGCATTGATGCCGTCCTGCCGCAGGCGCTCGGACAAACCCAGCACTTGCCCGCGGTGCGCTTCGGTATCGTGGCTGTAGCTGATGAAGACGATAGGGGGAGTCATGGGCGGCGGTGGCATGGGTTGATTTGTTATGGGAATAGGGGCAAATAGTAACTCCCGGTTTATGGTTTGACAAGTGTGTCGTAGGATGTGCCGACGACAGGAGGCGCATCAATCGCGGACGGCGCGGCAAGGTTAACGATAAAGCTGTTAACCAACCTACCCAACTGATTTTGGCTCATGAGCCAACAAATTTACCTTGGAGTTGAAGCGCTTTCCGGCGACCAGTTGCCTCACCTTGTGTAGAATAACGCTTTTTTCAAAGCGCGCTTCTCTATTTCCGGTAATCCGTCATGGCCTACGTTCCCCCCATCGTCCTCTCTTTCGCCGCCTCCGACCCCACCGGCGGCGCCGGGATGCAGGCGGACATTCTCACCCTGTCGAGCATGGGCTGTCATCCCCTGACGGTGGTTACGGCAATCACTGTGCAGGATACGCTGGGCGTGGAGGATTTCATGCCTATCGATTTCGAGTGGATCGTCGATCAGGCGCGCTCAGTGCTGGAGGATATGCCGGTGGCGGCCTTCAAGATCGGCCTGATCGGCAGCATTGAAGGCACTGCGGCGATAGCCGAGGTGGTGGCGGATTATCCCGACATCCCGCTGATCCTCGATCCGGTGCTGGCTTCCGGGCGCGGCGACGAGTTGGCCAACGAGGATATGCTCTCGGCGATGCTGGAAATGCTCGTCCCGCAAACCACTATCATTATCCCGAACAGCCTGGAAGCGCTACGCATCGCCACGCACGACCGCGACGACGAGGAGGAAACCCCGAACCTCGCGCAATGCGCCGAATTCATCATCGGCCTGGGGTGCGAATATGTGCTGATCACCGGCACCCACGAAAACACGCCGAAAGTCGTGAATACGCTCTACGACCGTGGCGGCGTGGTGCGCCACGATTCCTGGCAGCGCCTGGCCGGGAGCTATCACGGCTCGGGCTGCACGCTGGCGTCGGCGGTGGCTGCGGCGATTGCGCATGGGTTGGATTTCAGCGATGCGGTCAAGGAAGCGCAGGAATTCACCTGGGCTGCGTTGAATGCCGGTTTCCGTCCGGGCATGGGGCAATTCCTGCCGGATCGGCTGTTCTGGGCGCGCACGGCGGAAGGCGAGGCGACCGATGCCGATTAGCGGGTTGTATGCGCTCACCCAGCAATGCGCCGACACCGCCGTATTGCTGGACCAGGTGCGCCAGGCGCTGGAAGGCGGCGCGCAATTGGTGCAATACCGCGACAAGAGCAATGATGTGGCGCTACGCTTTGAACAGGCAAGCGAACTGCGCGCGCTGTGCCGCGAATTCGGCGTGGCGCTGATCGTTAACGACGACTTGCGCCTCGCTGCCCTGATGGATGCCGACGGCGTGCATCTGGGACGGGAGGATGGCTCCCTGCGGGAAGCGCGGCTGATCCTCGGCCCCGGCAAGATCGTCGGGGTCTCTTGTTATAATGATTTGCAACTGGCTATCGCGGCGCAGCAGGGCGGGGCGGATTATGTCGCGTTCGGCAGCTTTTTTGCGTCCCCCACCAAGCCCGGCGCGCCTCCCGCGCCGTTCGATCTGCTCAGGCAGGCGCGCCACGAACTCAGCGTGCCGCTGGTCGCCATCGGCGGCATCACGCTTGCCAACGCCAACTTGCTGGTTGCGGCGGGGGCGGATGCGCTGGCGGTGATTTCCGCCGTATTCGGCAGCCCGTGCATCCGGGAGGCAGCGGCAGGCTTTTCTAAATTATTCAACCGACCTACAGTGCATTGATTAAGGCAAAACCATGACTACACGCAACGAAACCCTGTTCGAGCAATCGCAAATCAGCATCCCCGGCGGCGTGAATTCGCCGGTGCGCGCCTTTCGTTCGGTGGGCGGCACGCCAGTGTTTTTCAAGCGCGGCAAGGGCGCCCATCTATGGGACGAGGACGGCAAATCCTATATTGATTATGTCGGCTCCTGGGGGCCGGCCATCCTCGGCCATGCCTTCCCGAAAGTGGTCAAGGCGGTGCAGGAAGCAGCCGCACGCGGTTTGAGCTTCGGCGCGCCGACTGCGCGCGAGCTGGAAATGGCCGAACTGCTGTGCAAGCTAGTGCCCAGCATGGAGCAAGTCCGGCTGGTAAGCTCCGGCACCGAAGCCACGATGAGCGCCATTCGTCTCGCGCGCGGCCATACCGGGCGTGCCAAAATCATCAAGTTCGAAGGCTGCTACCACGGCCACGCCGATTTCCTGCTGGTCAAGGCCGGCTCCGGCGCGCTGACTTTCGGCCATCCCAGTTCCGCCGGGGTGCCGGAAGAGGTCGCCGCGCAAACGATTGTTTTGGACTACAACGATGTCGCCGGACTGGAAAAAACTTTCAGTGAAATTGGCGACCAGATCGCCGCAGTGATCGTCGAGCCGGTGGCCGGCAACATGAACCTGATCGCGCCCAAACCGGAATTCCTCAAGGCCATGCGTGAACTATGTACTAAATATGGCAGCGTATTGATTTTCGACGAAGTGATGACCGGTTTCCGCGTGGGATTAGGTTCCGCGCAAGGGCTGTTCGGCATCACGCCGGATTTGACCACGCTAGGCAAAGTGATCGGCGGCGGGATGCCGGTCGGCGCATTTGGCGGCAAACGCGAAATCATGCAGAAGCTCGCCCCGCTTGGTCCCGTGTATCAGGCCGGCACGCTATCCGGCAACCCGGTGGCAGTCGCCGCAGGGCTTGCCACGCTCAAGCTGGTGCAAGCGCCGGGCTTCTATGAGCGGCTCGCCGCCACTACCCGCAAACTGACGGAAGGCTTGACCGCAGTCGCGCACGAGGCCGGCTTCAGCTTCTGCGCGCAGGCCGTGGGCGGCATGTTCGGCCTGTATTTCCGCGCCACGCCGCCGACCAGCTATCTTGAGGTGATGGAAAGCGATAAGGACGCCTTCAACCGCTTCTTCCACGGTATGTTGGAAGAAGGCGTATACCTCGCCCCCTCGGCATTCGAAGCCGGCTTCGTCTCGGCGGCGCACAGCGACGCGGACATCGACGCAACCCTGGAAGCAGCCAAACGGGTGTTTGCGCGCATGAAATGAGCCGCCCCGTCCGGCTCGGGATGAACCTAAAATACTCAGTTGAACCGCAGAGACGCAGAGGCGCTGAGAAAAAACAATGAGTTATGGTGTCGTGCAACACTACCTATTTGGTGAAGCGGAAAATTGTTATAACTCATTGATTTCTCTGCGTCTCTGCGTCTCTGCGGTTAAGCAAATGCGGTTTCTAGGATGAACCTTTTGCAAGGCAATTTCACCGGCGCGCCGGCAAACTCATGAATCCCACCAGGCAAATGGCTTTGTTGTCGATAGGCACCTCTATCGTCACCATGGCGCTCAAATTCGGCGCTTATTTTCTGACCGGATCGATCAGCCTGTTTTCCGATGCTGCGGAATCGCTGGTGAACCTGACGGCGGGGCTGGTCGCGTTCGCCGCACTGACCATCGCCGCGCGCCCCGCCGATGAAGACCACCGCTACGGCCACGACAAGGCCGAATATTTTTCCAGCGGCGTGGAAGGCGCGCTCATCATGGTGGCGGCGCTGACCATCATCTATGCCGCCGTACAGCGTTTTTTCCAGCCTGCCGCGTTGCATCAACTCGGCATCGGGTTATTCATCTCGCTGCTCGCTGCGGGCGCTAATTTCATCACGGCGCGCATCATGCTCAAAACCGCCGGCGCGCATGACAGCATCACCCTGGAAGCCGATGCGCAGCACCTGCTGACGGACGTGTGGACTTCGGTCGGCGTGGTCGGCGGGCTGGTCGTGGTGATGCTCACCCCGCCCTCCTGGCAAATCCTGGACCCGGCCATCGCCATCCTGGTCGCGCTGCATATCATCAAAACCGGCGTAAACCTGATGCGCCGCTCATACGACGGACTGATGGACATCGCGCTGCCGCCGGAGGAAATCGCCGCGATAGAACGCCTGGTGCGCGCCGAATTGCCGGCGGACGCCGATTTCCACGCACTGCGCACACGCAAGGCCGGCCCGCGCCGCTTCATCGACTTCCACCTGCTGCTGCCGGAACAAACCACCGTCAAGATATCCCACCAACTGTGCGACCGCATCGAAGACGCAATAGCGCGCAGCCTGCATAAAACATCCGTAACCATCCATGTCGAACCGAAAGAAAGCAACCCCGGCCAAGGGGACGAGTCGGCGCCCAGGGTAAATTTGTTCTCAGAAATTAATGATGAAAATCAATGATGGAAGACATTCATGTATCCCAGGAAAACTGAGCCGCGACGCTACTCGACTCATGGCGGCAATCCATAAAGACAAAACCTTTTTCACCGCAGAGGACGCAGAGGAAAACCCTAGGCTGTCGAAATACAGCGTTTTTATCAAATTTCAGCTTCCCGGTTTTTGGATATGCCCAGAAACGTCAACTCCCTACATTATTTTTAATCCGTTCGTCCTGAGCCTGGCCTGCCCTGAGCTTCGCCGAATGGGCGAAGGATGAACGGATTAAAAATAATGTAGGGAGTTGATAATGCAACCTCAGCATACGTGCGAGGCACAGGGTCAAACTTCCCCGTTCGTGGTGAGTAAAATATTCGCCCGTAGGTCGAAAGGCGTTGGCAAGAAACAGGGGTTATGGTTGCTGTTTGGCGCTCGTTTAAGGGATAATATGCGGCTATTGTGGTTATGTGCATCATTGATATTTATGAACAAAAAAGCGGTTTCTTGAGAACTTTGAGGCTTGTCATTTTCCTCCGTTCGTCCTGAGCCTGTCGAAGGATGAATGGAGGAAAATGGCAAGCCTCAACATTACGCGCAATTAAAAAACATTTATATTCGTCATGGTACAGATGAAAGTCAATCCCTTCATCCTTCGACCCTTCGGCGAAGCTCAGGGCAGGCTAAGCTCAGGACGAACGGATTGACTTTCATCTGCCGCCGTTCCATACATTCCGGGCTTCGTTGAGGCACAAGCGTCGGGCATAGCC
>JBAYVP010000065.1:0-18116 GCA_041674485.1 Sulfuricellaceae bacterium | reverse complement strand
GTTAACATTATTTGTGCTGAAGGCTCGACTCATGACGGCAACCCATAAAGACAAAACCTTTTTCACCGCAGAGGACGCGGAGGACGCAGAGGAAACCCCCTCATGCTTTTCCTCTGCGTCCTCTGCGTCCTCTGCGGTGAATCGGTTTTTTCAGTGCCGGGAACAAATTTACCCTGCCGATTGGGGTGAGGGCGTTGCACATTGATAACAAAGATGTTTAGAACCACCCTATTACATATCTTGGCAAGCGGTCAACGGAGGTTTCTAGGATCATGAGCGCACAATGCGAAATTACTGCCAGACAAGCCGGCGGCGCGGAACTGGGCTTTTTCGAGCGCTGGTTGAGTTTGTGGGTGTTTTTGTCCATCGCGGCGGGCATCGCGCTGGGGCAGATTGCGCCTGCGCCGGTGCAGTTTCTCGGCAAGCTGGAGATTGCCCAGGTCAATTTGCCGGTGGGGTTGTTGATCTGGCTGATGATTATCCCGATGCTGATGAAGATCGACTTTTCGGCGCTGCATCAGGTCAAGCGCTACTGGCGCGGCATCGCCGTCACGCTGTTCATCAACTGGGGGGTGAAGCCGTTTTCCATGGCGCTGCTGGCTTGGTTGTTCATCCGTATCGCGTTTGCGCCCTGGCTGCCGGCGGCGCAGATCGACAGCTATATCGCCGGCCTGATCCTGCTTGCTGCGGCGCCCTGCACCGCCATGGTGTTCGTGTGGAGCGGTTTGTCCAAGGGCGATCCGCTGTTTACCCTGTCTCAGGTGGCGCTTAACGATACGATCATGGTGTTTGCGTTTGCGCCTTTGGTTGGTCTGCTGCTGGGTGTGGCGTCCATCACTGTGCCGTGGGATACGCTGTTCCTGTCGGTGGTGATGTATATTGTCATTCCGCTCGCCATTGCCCAGTTCCTGCGCCGGGTATTGCGGGGCAGGGGGGCGCTGGATGGGGTGCTGGCCCGTCTGCACCCGGTCGGCATTGGCGCGCTGCTCGCTACTCTGGTGCTGCTGTTCGCCTTTCAGGGGGCGGCCATCCTCGACCAGCCGCTGATTATTGTGCTGCTGGCTGTCCCTATCCTGATCCAGGTGTATTTCAATTCCCTGCTTGCCTACTGGCTCAACCGGACTGTCGGAGAGGTTCACAGCGTGGCCGGCCCCTCGGCGCTGATTGGCGCCAGCAATTTTTTCGAACTGGCGGTGGCGGCGGCGATTTCGCTCTACGGTTTCGAATCGGGTGCGGCGCTGGCGACGGTGGTGGGCGTGCTGATCGAGGTGCCGGTGATGCTGTCGGTGGTGCGTATCGTGAATGGGTCGAAAGCCTGGTACGAGAAGCGCGACGCCGCATGAACGCCTTGCCCGAAACCGCGACTGTTCCGCGCCGCGCCCCGTGGGGCTGGGTTGTCCTGGCGACTATCCTGTGGGTGGTCGCCTATGCCAACCTGACCCGGTTGGCCGATGCGTTGCTTGCGCTCACTACGCTTTCCCCCCAAACCCATCTGGGCGAAGCGCTGCATTTTTTCTTTTACGACACGCCCAAGGTATTGCTGCTGCTTGTCGGCATCGTGTTCGTCATGGGCATCGTGCATACCTTCGTCTCGCCCGAACGCACCCGCGCCATGCTCGCCGGCAAGCGGCTGGGCGTGGGCAACGCGATGGCGGCGACACTCGGCATCGTTACGCCGTTCTGTTCCTGTTCGGCGGTGCCGCTGTTCATCGGCTTTTTGTCCGCCGGAGTGCCGCTGGGGGTGACGTTTTCCTTCCTGATTTCCGCGCCCATGGTCAACGAAGTCGCGCTGGCGCTGCTGTTCGGGCTGTTCGGCTGGAAGGTGGCGATGCTCTATCTCGGCCTGGGGCTGCTGGTGGCTATTGTCGCCGGTCTGGTCATAGGCAAACTCAAGATGGAACGCCACCTGGAGGATTGGGTGCGCGCCATTCATATCGGCAACGCGGTCGTTCTGGAGTTGGAGCGCCCTTCCTGGGCGGAGCGCATGGATGCCGGCGCGGATCATGTCAGGAAAATCGTCGGCAAGGTGTGGCCTTACATTCTCGGCGGCATCGCCTTGGGGGCGGGCATCCACGGCTATGTGCCGGAAGATTTCATGGCCGGGATCATGGGCAAGGAGGCTTCCTGGTGGGCGGTGCCTGCCGCCGTGGCCATCGGCGTGCCGATGTACTCCAATGCCGCCGGCATTATCCCCATTGTTGAAGCGCTGCTGGGCAAGGGCGCGGCGCTGGGCACCGTGCTCGCCTTTATGATGAGCGTGATCGCCCTGTCGGCGCCGGAAATGATTATTTTGCGCAAGGTGCTGAAACCCCGACTGATTGCTGTTTTCGTCGGCGTGGTCGCGGTCGGCATTATGCTGGTGGGGTATGTATTCAACGCTATTCTGTAATCCGAAGGAGTTCCCTCATGACTGACACCGCCTTACATCCCTCCATCGTGGCGCTGGTTTCCCTCGCCGCCAATATCGCCGCCAACCATCCCAAACAGGGATTGTGCCAGGTGGACAAGCTGAAGCAGTACGGCGTGGCGCAGACGCAAATCGATGCGGTGGTCGAAATCGCGCGCCATATCCGCGACGAGGCGGCGCAATCGCTGGACGCCGGCTTCGACGCGGCATGCCGCAAGGAGAGCGCGAATGCCGGCTTGTCCGCTATCGGCATCGCCCAAAGCGCCTGCTGCACGCCGACCCAATCCGGGCTATCCTGCTGTTGATGAAGCTTAAGCCGGACTAGCCGGAACCAAAAATATTTACCGCAGAGACGCAAAGTCGCGGAGAAATCACAGAACCTCTGCGTCTGAAGCGTCTCTGCGGTTCAACGGAGTTTTTAGTAACTTATCGACCAAGTCTTTACACTATTTGCGGAGAATGTGTCGTAGATCAAGCAATGGAGCGGCTTTCCGCAAAAAAACAATGACAGGATGAACAAGATTTACAGGATGGGTTTTCTATCCTGTTCATCCTGTAAATCCTGTCTAAACGTCTGTTGGCTTCCGGCTAGTCCGGCTTAGGATGAAGTGGGTGCGATCATTTAAACCGTATAACCAAGGAACTGAAAATGAAAAATGTTAAAGTGTTGGGCACGGGGTGCGCTAACTGCAACACGACCATGAAGCTGATTGAGGAAAGCGCCAAGGCCAAGGGCATAGTGCTGCAACTGGAAAAGGTCGAGGATATGGCCGCGATCCTGGGCTACGGCGTGATGTCCACCCCCGGCGTGGTGATCGACGGCAAGGTGGTTCATGCCGGCGGCGTGCCAAGCAAGGCGAAAATCGACGCATGGCTAGCCGCCCCCGCCTGCGGCAAGGAATGAGCGACATGAGCAAAACGGTATTGATTCTTTGCACCGGAAACTCCTGCCGCAGCCAGATGGCCGAAGCCCTCGTCAACCACGATCTCGGCCCGGCAGTGCGCGCGCTGTCCGCCGGCACCCGTCCCCAACCCAAGGTGGCCGATGGCGCTATAGAAGCGTTGAAGCTGGGCGGCATGGCTACTGCGGGACTTTACCCCAAGGGTGTGGATGCGGTGATGAACGAGGCCATCGATCTGGTAGTGACGGTGTGCGACAACGCCAAGGAATCCTGCCCGGTTTTTCCCCAGCCGGTTCCCGCCATCCATATGCCGTTCCACGATCCCCACGGCGAAGCGCTGGAAAGTTTCGTCAGGGTAAGGGATGAGATTCGGGCGAAACTGACACCCGAATTGAAGCTGCGATTCGGGTTGGGCGGTTAGCAAGGAAGAAACCAAAAAAGTATTTTGTCATATTGGTTGCAGCCAAGCATCGCGCCAAACGACAACACCCACCGAACCCATTTTAAAACGGAACATAATTCATGAAGAACCCCCTGCTGACCGGCCTGCTGGCGAGCGTCTTGTTTATTGCATTCTCATCCAACGCGGCGGATCAGGATGCGCGCACCAAGGTGGATTTCCCGGCGATGATGAAAACCCACATGCTCGGCAATATGCGCGACCACCTCTCGGCGCTGCATGAAATCCAGACGGCGCTGGCGCAAGGCGAATTCGACAAGGCTGGCGATATCGCCGAGCAACGCATCGGCATGAGTTCGCTGGTTTCCCACAACGCCGCTCACATGGCGCCTTTTATGCCCAAGGGGATGCAGGCCATCGGCACGGAAATGCACCACGCCGCGAGTCGCTTCGCCCTGACCGCCAAGGAAGGCGATTTGGTGAAATCGCTGGATGCGCTGACCAAGGTGACGCAACAATGCGTCGCCTGCCATACTACTTATCGGGTGAATTAACCTAAGCCGGACAATTGCCGGAACCAAAAACATTTACCGCAGAGGCGCAGAGATTGTATAGGGTAATGGTATGGTTTTACCATCCGTTATATTTCTCCGCGCCTCGGCGTCTCTGCGGTAAATATTTTTGCTTCCGGCTGCTTCCGGCAATAGTCCGGCTTAGGATTAAGCACACTGGAAGCGTTGCGCAACGCAAAATCAGTGCGTCAGCTTGAGCAGGTCGCGCGCCTGTTTGTGGCCTTGCGTGGCTGCCATGCGTAGCCATTTCGCGCTTTCGCTGGGGCTGGGCGTCAGTTTCAGCGCGTCCTCGCGCAGATAGGCGATGCCGAGACGGTATTGCGCATCGACCTGCTCTTGTTCGGCTGCCCTGATATACCATGCGAGCGCCTGTTCGGCGTTGGCCTCCACGCCGTCGCCGCGCTCCAGCATCTGCGCCAATTTCAGCGCCGCGTCCGGATTGCCGCGCTCGGCCGCCTTTTGGTACCAGGCGTGGGCTTCGGTCTTGTCTACCTCGGCGCCCTTGCCTTCATCGTACAGGGTGGCTACCTTGTAGGGCGTCTGCGCGTCAGTGGGGTTGTCGTAAAATTTATATATCGGCAACGATATTTCGTAGTTTTCGTTCCGCCAGCCCCAATCGGCGGCTTTGAAGGCAAGGTAGCGCAAGGCCTCCGGGTTTTGCACGAAATACGCGCCACCGCCCAGTATGCTTACCAACAGGACGATTCCCAGCACCGTCCTGAGACGGATGCGGGGCTGTCTTTCCTGATAGAAATGGGTTTCCTCGGGTGCGGAAAAAGGGGCGGCTTCGTGCAGTTGCGAAAAAGTGGTTTTCGGCGAGGATTGCAAAAGCTGGCTGCGTCCGGGCGCCGCCATGGTGCGCGTCATTTCGCCCGCGCCGGGCTGGATGCCGCCGCTGGACGGGCGTTGCGTCACGCCGTCGAGCGAAGTTAGCGCCCGCTGCCAATCCTCTATGGTTTGCGGGCGCTTTTTTTCATCGGTTTGCAGCGCCCAATCGATTGCGCGCAGGAATTTGTCGGAATAACGCCCTTGCCCAACCTGGATGGCGGGCGCCATGGTGTCGTTTTTCACCCGGCTGGCCGCCTCGGGCGGCGGTTTTCCGGTGATTGCCTTGTATACCACCGCGCCGAAGGCGTAGATGTCCGACCACGGACCCTGGTAGCCGTCGGCGAAATACTGCTCGAAGGGCGCATAACCGGGCGTGACGATGGCGGTCAATTGTTCGTTGCCGCGCATTTGCGCGCGCGCCGCGCCGAAATCGAGCAGCACCGGGCTGCCGTCGCTACGGCGGATGTAGATGTTGCCGGGTTTGATGTCGCGGTGCAGGAAGCCTTGGTCGTGCATCGCCTTGAGGCCGTCCAGCAACGGGAATAGTATGCGTTGCAAATAGTCCTCGTCGGGCGGGGCGCCGGCTTTTTTCAGCTTGTCGTCCAGGCTTTCTCCATCCTCGTACTGCATCATCATGTAGGCGGTGTCGTTGGCCTCGAAAAATCGCAGCACGCGCACGATGTTGGGGTGGTTAAAGCGCGCCAGCAGTTGCGCTTCCTGCAGGAAGCGGTCCAGCCCCCAGCGGTAGGTTTCCTCGCAATCCGGCGATTTCGGCAGCACGTTGAGGTTCTCATCGCGCACCGCCAACTCGTTGGGGAAGTATTCCTTGATCGCGACCTTGAGATTGAGCGTGGTGTCCTTGCCCAGGTAAGTGATGCCGAAGCCGCCTACGCCCAGCACCCGGTCGAACTCGAATTCGTTGAGGCGGTAGCCGGGCGACAGGGCGTTCATGTGCTCCGATTTTTTTTGCGGAGCGCCGACATTGGTAGTTTGCCGCGTCGCCGTTGCGGTGCGGGTTTGCGCTACCAGCACGGTTGCGCCGGGGCCGGCCTGTTGGGTCGCCAGCACCGTGGCTGCGCCGACGCTATTTTGCTGCGCGACGCGCGTTTGTTGCGCGATCATCGTGGCGGCCGGCTGCGGCTGCGCGGAAGCGGCGCCCGAGCGCCCCCCCAGCAGGTTGAGAGCCGGTTCCAGCAGTCGGCTCTTGGAACAGGCGTCTTCCATGCCCGGATTCAGCGTTGCCTGCAAGGTGTCGAGGAAGGCTTTTTTCAGCGCGGCGTCCGGCGCGCCGGCGAGAATGCCCAGATTGGCGTCGAATTTTTCCAGCAGGTCGGCCGGTTCATCGACGCTTTTCCTGGCTTCAAGCAGCAGGGATTGCAGCGTGAAGCCGAGCGGCTGGGCGCTGTGTTGTTCGGAAACCTCGCCGAATTGCTTGAGAAACAGTTGGATCGTGCTGTCGTCCTTGTAGTTGGGCACCAGCAAGGAAGCAATGGCCAAGTTCTCGAAATAGGCGTGGACGTGCTTGGGATTGTCGATCTTCATCTAGCAATAGAAAAAATGTCTCCGCTTTTCTTGATAGTTTATTAGTAAAAGCACCAGGAAACAATTTTCCTGAGAAAAATATCGTTAATGGACTTTAACCCGGATATTCCATAAATTGCGTGCGCCCTCGCTGGTCTTTTGATTCATAGGCAAATTTTGCTCAGTCGGGCGTATGAATAACTACGCCGCTCCTTCGCAAAATTCACCTATGAAACAAAATCCGGCGCGATCATCACACGAATTTATGAAATATCCGGGTTAACCGGGATATTCAATTCGTGATTGCATTGCGCGGAAAATTTGGTATATTAGCGAACGCTGATGTTTGAACGGCAATTTTTGAGGGTGATTTTAGATGTTCAATTCCAACAGAGCCGGATTCGGCGAAATCGATGCGGGCGGTTTGTCCAAGCTGCTGGAAAATGGCGAAGTCGCGTTGATCGATGTGCGTGGCGCGGGCGAACTGGTTCACGGCATGATAGCAGGCGCGCGTCATGTTCCGCTGCATTTGCTGCCGCTCAGGGCGCATGAAATGGATAAGGATATTCCCCATGTCTATTATTGCCGTTCCGGGGTGCGCTCGGCACAAGCGTGCGCCTTCATGGCCGGTCAAGGACACGGCAAGAGCTTCAACCTCCAGGGTGGGATCATTGCATGGGTGCAATCCGGCCTCGGCCTGGCACAAGCCGCTCTGGGCTAAATTGGCAAGGGGTGATGGGAAGGGGTAAAACCCATCCTACCCATCACCTAATGAAACACGCATCACCCGATATAAATTGTGGTTGCATTATTCGGGTGTCTGTATTATAAAGGCGAATTTTCCAACCAACGAATGCAAGGAGCTTGTGAAATGAATTTCGACAAAGAACTGGATGCCCGTGGACTGAACTGCCCCCTGCCGATTCTGCGCACCAAGAAATCCCTGGCCGAATTGACGACGGGCCAAGTGCTCAAGGTGATCGCCACCGACCCGGGTTCCGTCAAGGACATGCAGGCTTTTGCCAAGCAGACCGGCAACGAGTTGCTGTCTTCCGCCGAAGCGGGCGGCGAATTCATGTTCTTCCTCAAGAAGAAATAAGCTGAATTCAATAGCACGAGCACTGTTCCACCAAAATCAACCACTACCCGGAGGAAACCGATGAGCAAGAAACTCGCGATCATTGCCACCAAGGGCACACTTGACTGGGCTTACCCCCCGTATATCCTGGCATCCACCGCTGCTGCGCTGGGCTACGAAGTGCAGGTGTTCTTCACCTTCTATGGCCTGCAACTGGTGCGCAAGGATCTGAGCGGCCTGAAAGTCAGTCCTCTGGGTAACCCCGGCATGCCGATGAAAATGCCGTTCGGACCGCAATGGTTCCGCGACATCAACTGGAACATTCCCAACATCATCCAAGCCAATATCCCCGGCTTTGAGACGTTGGCCACCTCGCTGATGAAGCAGACCATCAAGAACAACGGCGTCGCCACCATCGGCGAACTGCGCGAACTGTGCCAGGAGGCGGAGGTGAAATTCATTGCCTGCCAAATGACGGTCGAGCTGTTCGGGTTCAAGCACAGCGATTTCATCGACGGCCTGGAATTCGCCGGCGCCGCAATGTTCTTCGATTTCGCAGGAGAATCGGATATTTGCCTGTATATCTAGGCGCGATTTTCGATAGCCGCATAAACTTAAAGGGCAGACCTCAACCGTCTGCCTTTTTTGTTTTCCTATGCAGTCAACCCGCGTCGCTCGCCGACTTCCATAGAATACATTCGGTTTTTCATCAAGTTAAGCACAGTAAAATAGTGCTTATCCGCGTATTATCAGGAATATCCATCCGAAAAGCTGCAAATCTTCTTGCCCAATGGGTGAATTCATGTAACATTAAAAAAACTGCAAGCATAGCGGTAACAATTTTCAAAAAATATTTGAAGTACTTATTGGAGGTTACATTGAAATGAAAATTAAACAACTGGTAGGTGCTTTGGCGCTTGTGGGTATGATGGTTCCCTCCATGGCGCTGGCGACCA
Source organism: Sulfuricellaceae bacterium (assembly GCA_041674485.1). Classification (GTDB taxonomy): domain Bacteria; phylum Pseudomonadota; class Gammaproteobacteria; order Burkholderiales; family Sulfuricellaceae; genus JAGXQV01. Next base: position 9,452 of record JBAYVP010000065.1, on the reverse strand, counting down.
ACGGCTATTTTTCCCATGGTTATGGGATGAAGGCCAAGGGCATGGGCGGCGCGGCAACAGCGACGGCTGACGACACTTTCGGCGGCGCAGTGAACCCCGCCAAGATGGTTTTTGTGGGAGACCGTCTGGATGTCGGCGTTGACGTGTTCATGCCGGAGCGTTCCGTATCCCGCCAAGATGCTACCGGTCCCTTCGGGGCAAGTGGCGCATATAGCGGTAGCGTCGATAGCGACAGTAATGTGTTTTTTATTCCCGAATTCGGCTATAACAAGATGCTTAACCCCAACCTCTCGCTGGGGGTAACCGTGTACGGGAACGGCGGCATGAACACCGATTTCAACAATAGTCTGATGGGCCCCTCCTTTGCGCCCTCTTGCGCGGGAGCATCCTCCAATATGTTGTTCGGTTGCGGCAAACTGGGGGTCGATCTGATGCAGTTGATCGTTGCTCCTACCGTGGCCGTCAAGCTGAACCCCAACCATTCCATCGGCATTTCGCCGCTGCTCGGCTACCAGCGATTCAAGGTGGACGGATTGCAGACGTTTAACGATACGCTCAACATGGGCGGCGGCCCGTTTACTTTCACCAACAGCCAGGGCAACGTCACCAATAATGGATACGACAACTCCACCGGCTGGGGCGTCAGAATTGGCTGGATGGGCAAGATTTCCGATACCGTCACTCTTGGCGCGGCGTATTCCTCCAGGATGCGCATGAGCGCTTTCGACAAATACAAAGGGCTGTTTGCCGAGGGCGGCGATTTTGACATTCCGGAGAACTACAACATCGGCCTTGCCGTCAAGGCAACCCCCAAGACGACATTGGCTTTCGATATTCAACAAATCAACTACAGCGCCGTCAATGCGATTGCCAATGGGGTAGCCAACAGCGTTCTCGCCCCCCAGTCCAGCCCGCTGGGTTCGACGACCGGCTCAGGCTTCAAGTGGCATGACCAGACGGTGTACAAGCTGGGGGTTGAGCACCAATACCAGCCGAACCTGATTCTGCGGGCAGGCTACAATTACGGCAAAATGCCGATCCGTGACGACATCGACAGCATGACCTTCAACATCCTTGCTCCGGCGATGGTCGAACAGCACCTGACGCTCGGCGCTACGTGGACCTTGCAGAATAAGGCAGAGCTAACGTTTTCTTACGCACATGCGTTCAATAAATCGCTTACCGGCGCTTCGGTCACGTCGTTGCTCGGCGTAGGCGGCACGGAAACCCTGGCGATGTCTCAAAACTCATTGGGCGTTGCATATGGGATGAGGTTCTAACGAGCATCTCGGTATCTCCTGATTAGCAAAAAGGGCTGAAAGTTTCCTTTCAGCCCTTCTTGTAACTACTCAGGGGGCAGGGGCCAGGGTAAATTTGTTCTCCACCTGGGAAAAAACCATTTTTGATTGTTCCCACGCTCCAGCGCTCATCGTTACACACATCTTTTCAATTATTTGATTACATGCAGAAAAGATGAAGCGCGGCGTTCCCTCCCCTTCAAGGGGAGGGTTAGGGTGGGGATGGGGTGGAAGGCGCAGACGACAATGTAAGATATTGATTTTAGCCTGTGTCGTTCTACCCCATCCCCCTCCCGGCCTCCCCCTTGAAGGGGGAGGGGCTTCCCGCTCCGACTTGTGTGTAACAATGAGCGCTCCAGCGTGGGAACGCACGCATGGGACGCTCCAGCGTCCCAATATGGCGGCTAGAACTAGAACGGTAAGCGCATAGATATTTCGGCAGGCGAATCGTCAAAAGCCTTGTGGTTTTGCCGGTTGGATGGGTAACGCCGCGCGACGCTGGAGCGTCCGGGACGGCATTCCCACGCTGGAGCGTGGGAACGATCAATGAAAATCTCTGCGTCTCTGCGGTAAATATTTTTGGGTTCCGGCTCGTCCGGCTTAGGATCAACGATGACCGACATCCCTCCCCAGTTCGAGCGCACGCATATCCTGATCGGCGCAACCGGCATTGCTACCCTTGCCGGTAAGCATGTCCTCGTCGCCGGCCTCGGCGGCGTAGGCTCCTACTGTGCCGAAGCGCTGGCGCGCGCCGGCATCGGCAGGCTGACGCTGATCGACCACGACAACGTTTCCGCCAGCAACATCAACCGCCAGTTGCCCGCCCTGCTTTCCACCGTCGGGCAAGCCAAGATAGCGGTGATGCGTGGCCGCATCCTGGACATCAACCCCGCCTGCCAATTGACCGCCAAACGCGAATTTCTCACTACCGAGAACGTCAACGAACTGGTGCCGGACGATTGCGATTACGTCATCGATGCAATCGATTCGCTGGCCTGTAAAGTGGCCTTGGTGGGAGAAAGCATCAAGCGCGGCCTGCGGGTGGCGTCCAGCATGGGTGCTGGCAACCGCCTGGACCCTTCCCGCATCAAGCTGGCCGACATCGAGAAAACCGAAATGTGCGCATTGGCGCGCCAGATGAGGAAGCGCCTGCAACGCCATTACGCTATTCGCAAGGGCGTATTGACGGTGTTTTCCGACGAGCAACCGCATCCGCCGCTGCCGCCGGAACCGGTGGACGGCCCCGGACGCGCGCGCGCGGTGAACGGCACCATCAGCTACATGCCGCCCATCTTCGGCCTGATGCTGGCGGGGGCGGTGATCCAGCGGTTGCTGGATCATCCGGGTTAGCTCATTGTCACAGGCATTCGAGTGCGTCAGAAACACAAAATAATACTACCAGCCAATATCGTGCAGAACGCGCACATTATCCCGAACGATACGCTTGAGGTGGCTTAGGATAATTCCGTGCTTTTTCAGAATACTCCGGGCATTCAGAAAAAGTCGCCATTGACCGGAGGCACGCCGTCGAGGATACTTCGATCTATCCATTCGCGTTTCCTACCCTCCTGTTTATGCCTTGCGCGGGGGAAATTGTCCGGTTGGATTGCCCCCAGCGGGCGCACTGCCGCGTTGCAAATTGCTTGCGTGAGAATAACCACGCCGCGCAATTTGCGCCTTGCATTGCATCCCGCTGGGAACAATCCAATCCGGACAATTCCCCCCGCGCAAGGCATATTTACCGCAAAAACACATCATGCCTGCCATAACCGAGCAATTGTTCAATATCCTGCAAACAGTTCAGCGTCCGGGAACTTTTTATGCCACGGGCAAATGTGAAGTGTTTCCACCCCATCTGGAAGTTGAAGGCGTGGGACGCATTGCGTTGCCATTGCTTGGCGCGCAGGCAGAGCAACTGGTGGCCGTCGCGGAGGTTGCGCCTTACGGCCTGGGGGCGGACACCATCGTCGATACCAAGGTGCGGCGCACCTGGCAAATCGACGCCAAACGCGTCACGCTCAGTGGCAAGCATTGGCAAGGCGATCTCAATGAGATGATTAACCGTGCTGCAATAGGTCTGGGTGTTGCGGATGGCGTTCGCGCCGAATTGTATAAACTGTTGGTATACGATGCGGGCGGTTTCTTTATTGGCCATCGCGATACTGAAAAAGCTGCGGGCATGTTCGGCACGATGGTGGTTGTTCTACCGTCGTCGTACAGCGGCGGCGAATTGGTTGTTAAACACCAGCAGCAACAGGTGAAACTCGATTTACATTGTGACGATCCGAGTGAAATTGCCTTTGCGGCTTTTTACGCCGACTGCGTGCATGAAGTATTGCCTGTCACTCAGGGGTGTCGCCTGACCCTGATTTATAACCTGTTGCGCACCGATGCCAAAAAGCCGCTGCCCAAGCCGCCGGATTACCATCTCGAACAAGACGCTATTGCCGGCCTGCTGCGCGAATGGACAAGCGGGTTGAGCGCCGACACGTCTCAGAAACTTCCGGAAAAGCTGATTTACCTGCTGGAACATGCCTATACCTCCGCCGAATTGGGCTTCGCCACATTGAAAGGCGCCGATTCGGCAGTGGCCGATGCCGTGCTTGCGGCATCCCGTCAAGCCGGGTGCGAGGTTCACTTGGCGCTGGTGTCCGTTGAAGAAAGCGGCAGCGCCGAATATGCGGGAAATAGCCGATATTGGAATGAGGAAAATTTCGAGGTGGGTGAAGTTTTCGAGCGCATCGAAACGGTTTCCGAATGGCGCAGACCCGATGGCAAGCCGTCGCAGTTGCCGAGCTTGCCGTTCAACGTCCGGGAATTTTGCCCACCCGACGCCCTCGAACAAATCGAACCCGATGACGTTCAATTTCATGAAGCCACGGGTAATGAGGGCGTATCCTTCGAGAGCGCTTATCGCTGTGCGGCTTTGGTCATTTGGCCGCAATCGCACTATTTGGCGATTATCAATCAGGCGGGGCTGGAGGCGACGCTGCCCGTATTGCGTGATTTTTGCCGACGCCTGGAAACTGAAGGCCAAGCCCAGGACTCAAGCTTGTGGCGTGAAGCTCATACTTTGGCGGGGTACGTGCTGCGCGACTGGATACCCCAATACCTGGGACGCCGCCACAACAATCAAGGCCTCCACGACTTCCTGAAATATTTGCAGCGCTTGCGCGATAGTGAAAACCTGCGCCGCTTTTGGACCCTGCTTGCCGAAAAAGGTTTTTACGATAAAGAGCACAGCACCGTCCTTGCCCAAGCCGTAGCGCTATTGCCGTGGAGCGAAGTGGTAGGCTGGTTGGAACAAGCCATAAACAAAAGCGCCGCCCAAGCTCAGGAAGCCTGCGCCGCGTTGCTGGCCTGCATCTGTGCGAAAAACCCCGATACCGCCCACGATCTCCGCGTTGCCGCCCACGCGTTGTTTCTCGCGCTGCCTGGCGACCCTGCGCGGTTTGCCCACTTGCAGCCCTGGGAGCACTCCAGAATGACGGCAAGCAGCGATTTGGCCGCGGACGTTTTGACCGGCTTCAGCGCCATCGACCCCGCCCTGGCGCAGGACACGCTGAATTATATGCTGGCCTGGCCAACCCATTATGCGATGGATGCCATCCTGACGCCTGCCGCTTTGCGCTTGAGCGAAACCGGGACCAGCCGTGACCTGGCCGTGGTGGAACGTCTGCGACGAGCCGTGCGGATGCATTTGCACACGCGGGTTGCCAAAGCGCTGGCGCCACCCGCCGATTGGCGGCGCGATAGCCGAATCAACTGCACATGTCAGGATTGTGCCAAATTACGGGATTTTCTCGACAACCCGGCGCAAGCGAATTGGTCGTTTAAAGCCGCCGAAGCCAAACGAAATCATGTTGAACGTTCGATCAAGCAACACCAAAGCGATCTCGATTGCGTCACAGATCGCAATAGCCGTCCTTATGCTCTGGTTTGCACCAAAACCCAAGCTGGCTATCTGCGACGCGTCGAGCAACGCAAAAACGACCTGGAAATCCTGGCGCGCTTGAACACTACAAAGCCGGAACATCAGGCATAAACCGCCTCAGCCGGCGCGAGTTCGAATCTGCGGATGCACAAGGCGCTTAGTCACTTATCAGTCAAGTCGTTGCATTTTTTACGAAGAATGTGTCGTAGATCAAGCACTGGTGCGGCTTTCCGGGTGATTTTTTTCACCGCAGAGACACCGAGGCGCGGAGAAATATAACGGAGGGTAAAACCATACCATTACCCTATAAAATCTCTGCGCCTCTGCGGTAAATGTTTTTGGTTCCGGCAATAGTCCGGCTTAGGGTATAGCTCCGATCCGCCCGTGTTCCGCGCCGTTTCCTTCGAAACGCTCCCCTTGCTTGCGCGGCGGGTTATTGTTTGCGGCAGCGGGGCAGGTATCAGTTATAATTCGGCTCTACTCAATCGATAAACAATATTCGTCCTGGGCTTGGTCGGTTCCGAAGCGCTCGCCGAAAGGTCGAAGGACGGCTTTTCGCACTTTGTTATATGGCTTCCGGGTCAGTGGAAGCGGTTTCTGGAATTCTTATGAAAGCATCACGACTTATACGCCACGTATTCTGGTGGCTCGCATTGTGCCTGTGGGTGGGCGGTGGGACGGCCATGGCCGCTGCGGTTTCCGTGGTGGCGGGGAAGCCGGAAGCGCTCAAGGAAAAACCGCTTTATTCGGATATTTATGAAAAAAACATATTCGACCCGAAGCGCCGGCCATGGAGCGAGAAAGTCGCTTCCCCGCCGCAGCCCGCGCGGCAACCCGTGCATCAGCCCGATCCGCAACTCGAACTGACCAAGGTGAACGAGCCGCCTGCGCCGCCCGCGCCACCCGTGTTGGCGCCCGAACCGCTTAAACCGGGCGAACTGCCCAAGCTGCCGTCTGCGCCACTTAAGCAGGCCAAGCCGTCCGCGCCTGCCGAACCGCCCGAATTGTTCGGTCCGCCGCCGCCGCCGCCGGTGCCGCCGCTGACGGTTGCGGATGCCGAGGTCTATGGCGTGATGCTGTTCGGCGATTACAGAAAAGTTTTGCTCAAACTCGGCGCCGGTTTTAAATTCGCGCCCCAGCCGAAGAACAAAACTGCGCCCCGTCCGTTTATTACCGTGGGTATAGGAGAGTCGCTCGGGCCTTACACGCTTAAGGAAATTACCGACACGGCGGTAATTTTCGAAAGCGTAGATGGTCAATCCCCGCTGGTTTTCAACCAGCGAAAAGGCGACCGACCGGTCGGCGGCCCGGTTTCTCCGATGGCGCAGGCGCCAGTGATATTGCCGGCGCCGGCGCCGACGATGGTGCATGGGAGCGAACCCGCTGTAGCGGCTGCGCAGCCGCCAGCCGCAACGCCGGGCGCACCGGGCGCACAGCCGGCGGCAGCGCCGGGCGCGCAGCCGGCAGCGGCAGCGGCGGAGCACGCTGCCGCAGCAGCGGCGCCGGAGACCGTAACGGCGGGGTTCGAGGCGCCGCCGCAGCCGGTTATTCAGGGCAGAACCTTGCTTGAGGCGATTCAGGCAGCCCAGCAGGCACAAAAGGCGAATCCGAATGCGCCCCCGCCGGTTAATCCTTTTGCACCAAAATAACGGCAAAATAACGGATTGAGCAATACGCAAACGGCCTACCTCCCGGATCACAGCACCAAGACCATCGCCCGGCATTCGGTGCTGAATCTGCTCGGCCAGGGTGCGCCGCTGATCGCCGCAATCTATGCGATGCCGGTGTTGATTCATGCGCTCGGCATCGACCGCTTTGGCGTCCTGACCTTAGCGTGGGTGGTGATAGGCTATTTCAGCCTGTTCGATTTCGGTATCGGGCGCGCGCTGACCAAGGCCGTGGCGGATCGGCTCGGCAACAGGCAGACCGGCGACATTCCCGCCCTGATCTGGACCGCGCTGGCTATCATGCTGTTGCTGGCGATAGCCGGCGGCGTCGTCGGGGCGTGGCTGACTTCCTGGCTGGTTTATGCGGTGCTGAAAATTCCGCCGGCGCTACGCGCGGAAACGTTAAGCGCGTTTTACCTGTTGGCCTTTTCGCTACCCGCAGTGATCGTGACGGCGGGCTTGCGCGGGGTGCTGGAAGCCTATCAGCGCTTCGGGCTGGTAAACGCGTTGCGTATCCCGATGGGGATTTTTACTTTCGTCGGGCCGCTGTTGGTCTTGCCGTTCACCCACAGCCTGGTGGCGGTGGTGTCCGCATTGGTGCTGGGGCGGGTTGTCGGCTGGCTGGCGCATTTCTATTATTGTTTGCAGGTCGTGCCGGCCATGCGGCAGGGCATGGCGCTACGGCGGGAGTTTCTCGCCCCGTTGTTCCGTTTCGGCGGCTGGCTGACCGTGACGAACATCGTGGGGCCGCTCATGGTGTACCTGGATCGTTTTTTGATCGGCGCGCTGCTTTCCACGGCGGCAGTGGCTTTTTATACGACGCCCTACGAAGTCGTGTCCAAGTTATTGCAGATACCGCTTGCCTTGACCGGGGTGCTTTTTCCCGCCTTCGCTTCGAGCTTTGCGGCGCAATCGCCGCGCACATTTGACCTGTATATTGGCGGGGTCAAGGCGGTGTTCCTGCTGCTGTTCCCGATTATTCTCCTGATCGTAACGTTTTCCGGCGAAGGGTTGGCCTTGTGGCTGGACAGCGACTTTGCCGGGAATAGCAGCCGCGTGTTGCAATATCTGGCGGTGGGGCTGTTTTTGAACAGTCTCGCGCATATTCCCTACGCGCTGATACAAGCAGTCGGGAGGCCGGATGTCACCGCCAAGCTGCATATGTTGGAGTTGCCGTTGTATTTGCCGTTGCTCTGGCTATTGAGCGTGAAGATGGGCATAGAGGGCGTGGCCATCGCATGGGGGTTGCGCGCTGCCGTCGATATGCTGTTTTTGTTCATTTTTGCCGCACGGCTGTTTCCGGGCGCGGCGCGCCGGTATTTTGCCATGTCGGCGGCGCTGGCTACGGCATTGGCGGCGTTTGGCATTGGCGCAATGCCGCCGGACATTGCGCTGCGCGGCTGGGTTTACCTCGCGCTGCTGTGCGCTTTTGCACTGTTAAGCTGGAAGCTGCTGTTGAGCGCGGACGAGAGGTATTGGGTCGAGCGTCGGTTCAACCATTGGCGGGTCAGAATAAAAGGGGTGTCATGAATCTGGAGCCGGCGGATCAAGCCTATCTTGACAACAATTTGGAGTATTTCAGCCAGGTTCGCCGGGAGATATTCCCTTTTCTCCCGGAGAAAATGGGGCGGGTGCTGGAAGTCGGCTGCGGCACGGGTGACACCTTGAATTATATCAAGCAACACGGACGTTGCGACTGGGCCGGCGGCATAGAGTTGGTAAGCGGCGCCGCCGCCATCGCGAAAAGCCGGCTCGATCTGCTGATCGAAGGGAATATCGAAACCATGGCGCTGCCGTTCGCGGACGGCTCGCTGGATGTCATCCTGTGCCTGGACATTCTGGAGCATCTGGTCGATCCGTGGAAAGTGGTGAAAAAACTCGACAAGGCGTTGAAGCCGGGCGGGGTGCTGATCGCCAGCATTCCCAACGCGCGCCATTGCCGCCTGGTTTTTCCGCTGCTCTTTCTGGGAAAATGGCAATACCGCGATGCCGGGATACTGGATAAAACCCATTTGCGCTTCTTCGTGCGCGACTCCGCGATAGCGCTGATGGCGTGCTCCGGGCTGAAAGTGGAACAGGTGCGCACCACCGGGCTGGATACCGGCTCGAAAGGCTGGTGGGCGAATGTGCTGACCTTGGGACTGTTCAAACCTTTTTTCGAACGCCAGTTTTTGATTTGCGCCAGAAAGCCATTGTTAAAGCGCTTGCCCACAGAATAAATTTGTTCTCGAAAATTTATTATTAAAATCAATAATGACTGGTATTGTTGAACTACGGATAATCACAAAGAATCGTAGGGTGGATAAGCGTAGCGCATCCACCGAGCCAGCGTTAAACCTAGAAACCTCCGTTGACCGCTTACCAATATGCATAACATGATGGTTCTAAAAAACTTTGCCATATATTTCGCGCTCACCTGTTTGGTGAGAACGCTACGGGCTGGATTGCACGGTTTTCCGGGCGCATGGCGGCGTTGCAACTACAAGAGAAGGCAATGGAATGACCATTGCGCGTCGTTGCGCCTTGCCCTGCACCCGGAAAACCGCACACTCC
>JBAYVP010000064.1:0-18234 GCA_041674485.1 Sulfuricellaceae bacterium | reverse complement strand
TCAAATTTCCCCGTTCGTGGTGAGCTTAGCCTGCCCTGAGCTTCGCCGAAGGGTCGAACCATGAACGGGGAAATTTGACTCAGTCCGTCAATTGAGAAAATCCAAAAACCAGTGCTGTTTTTTGTCAAAAAATGATAAATTTCGACAGCCTAGATACGCACCCAATCCAAAAACCAGTTATGGATAAATCGATAAATTGTGGCGAGGCAAGGTATGCAGTGGAAGCGCAGGCGTTCGCCGACCAGCGGATGCAACAATGTTGTTCTGAAATCCGGCAAATCTCACAAATGAAGCAGCAATTCCTTGGTCAGCTCATCGATTAACGCGTCGGTGTAACCCAATTCCTTCAGCCGCCATTTGAAGGCATTGCCCAGTTTGGCTTTTTTATAGATATTCAGCTTGTGCTCATTGCCGAAGCGTTCCGCTTGTGCGAACATTTTCCCGACCGCTTCCAGTTGTTTTTTCGGTAGAGATTTTTTGCCGCCTTTACCCGCTTCCACGCTAACGCGCTCGGCAAAAAACTGGGCGAGAAAATGGCCGCACTGGACTGCTTCATGCGCATCGAACCAATTGAAAAACATTTTATTACCCTCTAAACCGTTAAAAACAAGCACCCCGATTAACAGTGGCTCCCCGCCCAATCGCGGGCGAACTGCCAAGCGGTGCGCCCGCTACGCGAGCCGCGCGCAAGCGCCCATTGTAGCGCGGCGCGTTTGACTTCCGCGCTATCGATATTGGGCGCTTTCAGCTTTTTGAGCCAACATGCGGTAATTTCCAGGTATTCATCCTGGCTGAACGGGTAGAACGACAGCCACAGGCCGAAGCGCTCGGACAGCGACACTTTTTCCTCGACCGCCTCGCCGGGATGGACTTCTCCGTCTGCATGGCGCGTTTCCAGGTTTTCCGCCATGTATTCCGGCATCAGGTGGCGGCGGTTGGAGGTGGCGTAGATCAGCAGGTTGTCCGAGGGCGAGGCAATCGAACCGTCCAGCGCGGCCTTGAGCGCTTGGTAGCCCGGCTCGCCGGCATCGAAAGAGAGGTCGTCGCAAAACAGGATGAAACGCTCCGCCCGGCGCTCAATCAGCGCCACGATGTCGGGCAGGTCGAGGAGGTGGTGTTTGTCGATTTCGATCAGGCGCAGCCCCTTGGCGGCGTATTTGGCGAGCATGGCCTTCACCAGCGAGGATTTGCCGGTGCCGCGCGCGCCGGTCAGCAGCACATTGTTGGCGGGACGCCCCGCAACGAACTGGTGCGTATTCCGGTCGATGCATTTTTTCTGTTCCGCGACGCCGTGCAGGTCTTGCAATTGGATGTTATGCGGACAACGCACCGCCTGTAATTCGCCGCCCCCATCGCGGCGGCGACGCCAGCGGAAGGCGACGGCGTCCCAGTCGGTTTCTTGCGCGGGCTGCGGCAGTAACTGTTCCAGGCGCGCCAGCAGCGTTTCGGCGCGCGCGAAAAAACCGTTAGCTGCGATACTCTGCGTTGATCTTGACATAATCGTAGGAAAAATCGCAAGTCCACACCGTGGCGGATACGCTGCCGCGATTGAGTTCGATGCGCACGGTGATTTCCGCTTCCTGCATGACGCGGCTACCGTTTTCCTCGCGGTAGTCCGGCGCGCGTCCGCCGTTTTCCGCCACCAGCACGTCGCCCAGATACAGCTTGATCCGGCTCACGTCGAGGTCGGCGATGCCGGCATAGCCGATGGCGGCGAGTATGCGCCCCAGGTTGGGGTCGGAGGCGAAAAAGGCGGTTTTGACCAAGGGCGAGTGCGCCACGGCATAAGCCACCTGACGGCATTCCTCGCGGTTCGCGCCATTTTCCACCGCGATGGTGATGAACTTGGTCGCGCCTTCGCCATCCCTGACGATGGCTTGGGCAAGCAGGGCGGCTACTTCTGTAACCGCATCGCGCAACTGAGCATAGGCGCGGCTGTCGCTTGCGCTGATTTCCGCCATGGGCGCTTCGCCGCTGGCGATTAGCATGAAGGAATCGTTGGTGGAGGTGTCACCGTCCACCGTGATGCAATTGAAAGAACGGTCTGCGGCATGGTGCACGATTGCCGCCAGTAAAGGTTGGCTGATTGCCGCATCGGTTGCTATGTAACCCAGCATGGTCGCCATATTCGGGTGGATCATGCCGGAGCCTTTGGCGATGCCGGTAATCGTCACGTCTACGCCGTCTATCTGGATTTGCCTGGACAGCGCTTTGGGCAGGATGTCGGTAGTCATAATCGCTTGCGCGGCATCCGACCAGTTGTTTTCCTTCAGGTCGCCCACGGCGGCAGGCAGGCCGGCAACGATGCGCTCCAGCGGCAGCGGCTCCATGATTACCCCGGTGGAAAACGGCAACACCTGCTCCGGTGCGCAACCGAGCAGCGCCGCCAGTTCGACGCAAGTGCGCCGGGCGTGCGCCATGCCGGCCTCGCCGGTGCCGGCATTGGCGTTGCCGGTGTTGACCAGCAGCGCCTTGATCGGCTGGGCATTGCCCAAGTGTTCCCGGCACACGATCACTGGCGCGGCGCAAAAGCGGTTCTGCGTGAAAACCCCGGCCACTTTTGCGTTGCCACCCAAATGGATAACCAGCAAATCCTTGCGGTCTGCTTTTTTGATGCCGGCGCAGGCGATGCCAAGTCGCACCCCCTTTACAGCCAGGAGTTGGTCGGGTTGGGGGGTGAGGAGATTGACTGGCATTTGATTTAGTCCTTGCTGAGTTCCGAGTGCTGAGTTCCGGTGGTTTTACTCAGCACTCAGCACTCGGTACTCAGCACTTAATATGGTTAACTAAGTTTTCCGCAGCATTGCTTGAACTTCTTGCCTGATCCGCATGGGCAAGGGTCGTTGCGCCCGGTCTTGTCGCCGGGGCGGATGAAGGGATGTTGCGCGCTGCCATCCTCTTCGCTGCTCGCGGTGGCCAGCGCCTCGTCAAAATCGGCGTGGTGATACTGGACGTTGGACGGAGGCGGCGCTGCTTCAATCGCTTCGACATCCTCTTCACTACGCACCTGTACGGTCATGACGACCTGCGTCACCTCGCGCTTGACGGTGTCGAGCAATCCGGCGAACAGTTCGAAGGCTTCCCGCTTGTATTCCTGTTTCGGATTTTTTTGCGCATAGCCGCGCAAATGGATGCCTTGGCGCAGATGGTCGAGTGCTGCCAAATGTTCGCGCCAGTGGCTGTCCAGGCTTTGCAGCATCACCGCGCGCTCGAAATTGTGCAGGGTTTCCGCGCCGACCGCTTCCAGCTTGGCCAGATACTGCGCGTGGGCGGCGTCGCTGATGCGTTGGCGCAGGCCGTGTTCGTCCAGGCCGGTTTCGTTGTTGAGCCATTGTTGCAACGGCAGGTGCAGGTGCAATTCGGCGGCGAGGATTTTTTCCAGTCCCGGCACGTCCCACTGCTCTTCCATGCTTTCCGGCGGAATATGCTGGCCGACGAAGTCGTTGACCACATCCCCGCGCATGGCCTCAATGGTTTCGGAAATGTCGCCGACTTCCAGCAACTCGTTGCGCTGCTGGTAAATCACCTTGCGCTGATCGTTGGAGACATCGTCGTATTCCAGCAATTGCTTGCGGATATCGAAGTTGCGCGCTTCCACCTTGCGCTGGGCGTTTTCGATGGCGCGCGTCACCCAGGGGTGCTCGATGGCTTCGCCTTCGGGCATTTTCAGGCGGTCCATGATGGACGCCACGCGGTCCGACGCAAATATCCGCAACAGCGAATCTTCCAGCGACAAATAGAAGCGGCTGGAGCCGGGGTCGCCCTGGCGTCCGGCGCGTCCGCGCAACTGGTTGTCGACGCGGCGCGATTCGTGGCGCTCGGTGCCGATGATGTGCAGGCCGCCTGCCGCCAGCACTTGTTCATGCACTTTTTGCCATTCTTCCTTGAGTGCGGCGCTACGCTTGTGTTTTTCGTCCTCGGTCAGCTTTGCGTCGTCGCGGATGGCTTGAATGCCGGGTTCGAAGCTGCCGCCCAGCACGATGTCGGTGCCGCGCCCCGCCATGTTGGTGGCGATGGTGATCATTTTCGGGCGTCCCGCCTGGGCGATGATTTCCGCTTCGCGGGCGTGCTGCTTGGCGTTGAGCACTTGGTGCGGCAATTTTTGCTTGGTCAGCAAATCGGACAGGTATTCGGATGTCTCAATGGAAGTAGTGCCGACCAGCACCGGCTGGCTGCGTTCCTGGCAATCCTTGATGTCGTTGATAACCGCATTGTATTTTTCCTTGGCGCTGCGGTACACCTGATCCATGCGGTCGTCGCGTATCATTGGGCGGTGCGGCGGGATCACCACCGTTTCCAGGCCGTAGATTTGCTGAAATTCGTAGGCTTCGGTGTCGGCGGTGCCGGTCATGCCGGACAGTTTGCCGTACATGCGGAAGTAGTTCTGGAAGGTGATCGAGGCCAGCGTCTGGTTCTCGCGCTGGATGCTCACGCCTTCCTTGGCTTCCACCGCCTGGTGCAGCCCTTCGGACCAGCGCCGTCCGGTCATCATGCGCCCGGTGAATTCATCGACGATAATCACTTCGCCGCCCTGCACCACGTAATGCTGATCCTTGTGATACAGCGCGTGGGCGCGTAGCGCCGCGTACATATGATGGACCAGCGCGATGTTCGCGGCGTCGTACAGGTTCGTTCCGGGCAGCAACAGGCCGGCCTGGGTCAGCAATTCCTCGATATGTTCGTGCCCGCTTTCGGACAGCAGCACCTGATGGGATTTTTCGTCCACCCAGTAATCGCCGTCGCCGTCCTCTTTTTCCTGGCGCGTGAGCTTGGGCGGCAAATCGTTGATGCGGTAATACATGTCGATATTGTCGTCGGCCTGGCCGGAAATGATCAGCGGCGTGCGCGCTTCGTCAATCAGGATGGAGTCCACCTCGTCGACGATGGCGAAGTTCAGGCCGCGTTGCACCCGTTCGCCCGGCTCAAAGACCATGTTATCGCGCAGGTAGTCGAAACCGTATTCGTTGTTGGTGCCGTAGGTGATGTCGGCGGCATAGGCCGCCTGCTTGGCCTGATGATCCATCTGCGACAGGTTGACGCCCACCGTCAAGCCGAGGAAGGCATGTATCCTGCCCATCCATTCGGCGTCGCGCTTAGCCAGATAGTCGTTGACCGTGACGATGTGGACGCCCTTGCCGACAAGGGCGTTGAGGTAGGCGGGCAGTGTGGAAACCAGGGTCTTGCCTTCGCCGGTGCGCATTTCCGCGATTTTGCCGTGATGCAGCACCATGCCGCCTATCAGTTGCACGTCGAAATGGCGCATCTCCAGCACGCGCTTGCCGGCTTCGCGCACCACTGCAAAAGCTTCCGGCAGCAGATTGTCAAGCGCCATGCCGTTTTGCACGCGCTGTCTGAATTCATCCGTCTTGGCGCGCAATTGTTCGTCGCTGAGCGCAGCAATCTGCGGCTCCAGCGCATTGATGGCGCGCACCGTTTGGGAATATTGCTTAATCAGCCGGTCGTTACGGCTGCCGAAGATTTTTCTGACTAGTTTGGAAAGCATGGGGGATAGGCTTCACTCGTAAAAACTGCGACGCCCGCAAAAAGTGCGGGCGTAAAATTGTTGTGATTATACAGGTAATCCAGTTGCATGTAGGATGGGCAATGCGCGGTTTTTCTTGCGCCCCTTGGGTTATGCGCCGCAACCCGACAGGGGGCGGCTAACCGGGCAAGTTCAGGTAATGCTGGGGATTCTGCGCGGCGCCCAGGTGGCGCACTTCGAAATGCAGATGAGAGCCGGTGGAACGCCCGGTATTGCCGACCTCGGCAATTTTTTGACCTTTCAGGACGACATCGCCCACTTTCACGTTGATTTTGGAAGTGTGCGCATAACGGCTGACCAAGCCGTTGCCGTGGTCGATGTCTATCATGTTGCCGTAGCCGGCATAGGCGTCGGCAAAAATCACGATGCCGCCGCCGGCGGCGCGTATCGGCGTGCCGGCATCGGCCATGAAATCTACACCCTCGTGAAAAGCATTCTTGCCGGTAAACGGGTCAATGCGCCAACCGAAATTGGACGAATACCAACCGGTTGAAACCGGACGGCTGCTCGGCAGCGCGACTTTTTTCACCTTTTGCTGCAACAGCAGCGCTTCCATCAGTCCCAGTTGGTCGGCGCGCGCGTCCAGCTTGTTCATCAATTCATCGAGTCGCTGACCGAAATCCTCCTGGGTCAGGGCTTTTTGCGGAAAAGTGGATTCTGCGCCACCGCGTCCGGGTGGGGTGGCGAAATTGAACTCCTGGCGGTTCATCCCGGAAAGCTTGGCGAGCCGGTCGCCCAATGCATCCAGGCGTAACATCTGAGCTTGCATTTGCCCCAGCTTCACCGCCATTGCATCGAGATTTTCCTGGACGTAGGCGCGGTTTTTCGACAGTTCGTTCTGCTGCGCGCTCAATACCAGCGATTGCAGCAGTGGGTGGGGCAGTAGCGTGGCATGGAATAAAGACAGGTAGGTCAACGCCACCGCCAACAGCAGCGGCGTCAGCAACAGCACAATGCCGAGCAGTATGACCTGCTTGTTGCCGAACGTCAGCGTTCGCCCCTTTGCCAAACTGTTGGAAACTAGAATAATATGCATCGTTCTCGTCCCTTATAATTTATGAAGCTAGCGATGGATGCCCATAAGCTCGATTTTTTTCTCGGTACGGCGCCCAATCTGCAAGCGCTTTATCTGGAGACGAAAAAACTCGCTCTCCTGCAAAAGGCATGGGAAAAAGCCGCGCCCTCAGCGCTGGTTTCTGCATCGCATGTAGGCGCTTTGCGAAACGGCGCGCTCACCGTCTATGTCGGCAATGGCGCGGTCGCCGCCAAATTGAAGCAACAAGCGCCGCGTTTGCTTGGAAAACTCCAAGAATGGGTGAGCGAGGTTACTTCAATTCGCTTTGAAGTGCAAGTCAGGAACCCGGAAGTCGGCACACGACACAAAGACCTGGCGCTCAGCCAAGCCGCCCTGGCGTCGTTGCAACAACTGGAGGAAAGCCTGGACGATACGCCGTTGCGGGATGCGCTGCATAGGCTAGTCAAGCATCATTCCGGGAGAGGCTAACAAGCGATCTAGCCGTAGAGAAATAGGCCTCGCTGCCATATAAAACGCAGCAATAACGCACACAGTATTTTGATTAGGACTAAGCCATGAAACGATTTTCAGATGCAGAGCTGGAAACGCTACTTGATGACACCGAGTCTGACCGAGCGGAGCGCAAGGAAAGTTTTAAAGGCGACGTCCCTAAAAAAGCACGTCAGGCAGTATGTGCCTTTGCCAATGATTTGCCTGGGCACAACGAGTCCGGCGTGTTATTTATCGGCGCTAAGGATGACGGCGTTCCAGCGGGACTGGATGTAACCGACCAGCTACTGCTTTCACTGGCAGACATGAAAACAGATGGCAATATTCTCCCGCTACCCGTGCTTTCTGTAGAAAAGCGGGTTTTGAAGGGTGCAGAAATGGCTGTAGTTACCGTCATGCCTTCCGACATGCCGCCAGTGAAGTACGATGGTCGCATCTGGGTGCGCACCGGTCCGCGACGCGCCCTCGCCAATGAACAGGAAGAGCGTATTCTTAATGAAAAAAGACGATACAAAAATCTCCCTTTTGATATTTGCCCTGTTCCAACTGCAAAAATATCGGATCTTTCACGAGTGATTTTTGAGAACGAATTTCTGTCGGCGGCGTTTGCTGCCGATGTCTTGGAAGAGAATGGCCGTACTTATGCAGAGCGCTTGGCATCGTGCAAAATGATCGTCTCGCCTGACGACACAACACCCACGGTGCTTGGCTTGTTGGCTATCGGAAAGAGTCCGCAGGATTTTCTGCCTGGGTCGTATATTCAGTTTTTACGAATCGACGGAACTGAACTTGCTTCCTCAGTGGTAGATGAAGGAGACATAGGTGGGACGCTTGTTGGGATGCTTCGTCGCACGGAAGAAAAGCTAAACGCCCATAACCGTGCCGCTATTGATATTACATCGGGACCAACACACATTAGGGAGATGCCATACCCACCCGCTGCAATCCAACAAATATTGTACAACGCGGTGCTTCACCGAACGTATGAAAGCACCAATGCGCCCGTGCGGGTATACTGGTTCAATGACCGTATAGAAATCAACAGCCCCGGCGGGCCCTATGGCAATGTCACCAACGAGAATTTTGGCAAACCTGGCATCACCGACTACCGTAATCCGAATATTGGCGACGCACTCAAGACATTTGGGTTTATACAGGCATTCGGACGAGGTATCGCCACGGCCAGAAAAGCGATGCAAAAAAATGGCAACCCAGAGCCGGAATTCGATACGAATCAAAGCATTGTTGTATGCACACTAAGAGGTAAGCAATGAGTGCGCCGGTGCTGACATTTTTTAATAACAAAGGTGGCGTAGGAAAAACCTCGCTGATTTACCATCTTGCATGGATGTTTTCCAGCTTACGCAAACGCGTTG
This sequence comes from Sulfuricellaceae bacterium, assembly GCA_041674485.1. Lineage (GTDB taxonomy): Bacteria > Pseudomonadota > Gammaproteobacteria > Burkholderiales > Sulfuricellaceae > JAGXQV01. The sequence goes on along the minus strand of JBAYVP010000064.1, from coordinate 9,791 downwards.
TGATAATTGATCTTGATCCGCAAGCCAACTTGACCGCAGCTTTTCTTGATGAAGATAAAATCGAATCCATTTGGAACCTGCAGAACATAGGCTCAACCATTTACCAGTGCGTTAAACCGCTGACTGGCGTTGGCGATATTGCCGAACCCTTGCTTCAGAACATCGCCACCGATTTGTATCTGCTGCCTGGTGACGTCAACCTGTCCGGTTATGAAGATGCCTTGTCTGCTGAGTGGCCAAACAGCATGGGTGACAATAACCTGTATCGCCCAATGCGGATTCTCAGCTCGTTCTGGCAGGTTATGCAAATGGCCGCCACAAAAGTACAGGCGGACATTGTTTTAGTGGATACAGGTGCTAACCTAGGCGCAATCAACCGCTCTGTGTTGGTGGCGACAGACTATGTGGTGATCCCGCTCGGAGACGACCTTGTTTCCTTGCAAGGCTTAAAGAATCTGGGACCTACCTTGCGAAGCTGGAAAAATCTCTGGCAAAAAAGATTGGATAACTGGGATGGCAACACAGAAGTGCATAGTTTCCCAGACTTCCGGTTGCCACAAGGTTTGATGCATCCTATTGGCTATCTGTGCCGGCAACACGGTGTACGGCTGGATCGCCCAGTGAAAGCCTATGATAAGTGGGTGCAGCGCATTCCCCACGTCTACCGGGAATCAGTATTGAATAAAGCTGACACCGCAAACGATCTTAAACAGGAAGATGATCCCTATTGCCTGGCGACTATCAAGCATTACCGCAGCTTGATTCCAATGGCGCAAGAGCATCGGAAACCGATTTTTGCGCTCACCTCTGCCGATGGGGCTATCGGCAGCCATGCCAATGCCGTACAAGATGCAAAACGGGACTTTAAACAGTTGGCATTAAAGATAGCAGCACAAATAAAAATGCCCCTATGAGGGCTATAGTGGACTGCCGCCCCAAGTCGGCACCGGGAAGGGAAGCTTTCGGTCTTTGCCGACGGTGGCGCTAGCACAACGTAACAACAACAGTTTCGGATAAAGGAGAGTCAGCTTAATCCGCATATCCGAAGTTGTGAATTGCCAGTCAATCTTCCTCAATGCGAAATAAATAATGTTGCATGGTACTAGGCTGTCGAAATTTATCATTTTTTGACAAAAAATCAGCACCGGTTTTTGGATTTTTTCAATTTACGGACTGGGTCAAATTTCCCCGTTCATGGTTCGACAGGCTCACCACGAACGGGGAAATTTGACCCAGTGCCTCGCATGTATGCCGAGGTTGCACCATGACAACCTGCCTTATTTTTAATCCGTTCGCCCTGAGCCTGTCGAAGGGTGAACGGATTAAAAATAAGGTAGGTTGTGACATTTCTTGGTAAGCCCAAAATCGGGAAACTAAAATTCGATAAAAACGCTGTATTTCGACAGCCGACGGTGGCGCCGATTTCTGACTTAACCTGTCAACAATTCGCGCTGCACTTCGTCCAAGCAACACCACTCGCCCTCGGCCAGCCCCAGCGTATCGAGTCGCAAGCCGCCTATCGCCGTGCGGCGCAATGCGGCGCAATGGTTGCCGGCGGCGGCCAACATGCGTTTGACTTGATGGTATTTGCCCTGTTCCAGCACGATTTCAAGTTGGTGGCCGGCTATCATGCGGCAAGTGACGGCGGATAGCGGTGCGGGTTCGTCGTGCAGTTGCACGCCGGACAGTAGCTGCGCGACCAGTTCGGGCGTCGCCGGGTCGTGCGTGGTCGCCAGGTAGACTTTGGGGATGTGCCGCTTGGGCGAGGATTGGGCATGGATGAACGCGCCGTCGTCGGACATCAGCAGCAAACCGGTGGTGTCGTGGTCGAGGCGGCCTACCGGCTGCACGTCGCGCCGAATGAGCGGCTCCGGGAGCAGGCTCAGCACGCCGGGGTGGTGGCTGGGTTTCCGGGAGCATTCATAATTGGCGGGCTTGTTCAACGCGAGGTACACTTTTTCGCGGTACGGCCACGCTTCGCCGAACAGCGTGAATACGAGGCCGCAGGTCTCGAAGGCGGCACGGGCGTCGGTAACGACTGCGCCGTCTATGCTCACTTCTCCGGCGGCAACTAATTCGCCGCACCATTTGCGGGAGCCGAAGCCCTGCGATTGCAGGATGCGCTCCAGGGTGGATTTGCTCATTTTTCCGCCAAGTTGCGCACCGCAGCCGCGATGGTTTCCGCCCAGCGCCGCACTTGCTCCTCGACGCGCCCTTCCACCATCACCCGCACCAGCGGTTCGGTGCCGGAAGCGCGCAGCAGCACCCGCCCGGAACCGTCCAGGTCGCGTTGCGCTTCATTCAGTGCGCTCTGGACGGCGGCGTCGTTGCGGAAATCGCAGCCTTTTGCAACGCGCACGTTAATGAGGATTTGCGGGTAGACGGTCATTTCCCGCGTGTAGTCGGCCAGCGTGCCGTGCGCCACGCGTAGCGCCTGCAACACTTGCAGCGCGGCGATGATGCCGTCGCCGGTAGTGTGCTTGTCCAGGCAGATGATATGGCCGGAATTTTCGCCGCCCAGTTGCCAGCCGCGCTCCTGCATCAGCGCCAGCACATGGCGGTCGCCGACGTTCGCGCGGGCGAAGGGGATGGCGAGCTTTTCCAGCGCGTGCTCCATGCCCAGATTGGTCATCAGCGTGCCCACCAGTCCGCCCTTGAGCAGGCCATGCTGTTGGCGGTGTTTGGCGATCATGTAAAGCAACCGGTCGCCGTCGTACAGTTCGCCGGTGCTATCCGCCATGATTAGGCGGTCGCCGTCGCCGTCGAATGCGACGCCGATGTCGGCCTGGTGTTCGCGCACCGCCGCCTGCATTTTTTTCGGGCTGGTCGAGCCGCATTCGTGGTTGATGTTCAGGCCGTCGGGCTGGTTGCCGATGGCGACCACTTCTGCGCCCAGTTCATGGAATACGTGCGGCGCGATGTGGTAAGTCGCGCCGTGGGCGCAATCCACCACGATTTTCAGGCCGCGCAAGTCCAGCTCGTTGGGAAAGGCGCTTTTGCAGAATTCAATATAGCGTCCGGCGGCATCGTTAATGCGTTTCGCCTTGCCGAGCCGCGCCGAGGGCATGGTGATCAGCGGCGCTTCCAGTTCCTGTTCTATCGCGTGTTCGGTGTGGTCGGGCAGCTTGGCGCCGCTGGCGGAAAAGAACTTGATGCCGTTGTCTTCGAACGGGTTGTGCGACGCGCTGATTACGATGCCCGCCTGGGCGCGTAGCGCGCGGGTAAGATAAGCGATGGCCGGCGTCGGCATGGGGCCGAGCAGCAGCACGTCCACCCCGGCGGCGGACAGCCCCGCCTGTAGCGCGGATTCAAGCATATAGCCGGAAATGCGCGTGTCCTTGCCGATCACCACCGCTGGATGATCTCCCTTTTCCGTGCTTAACTCCGAAACCAGCACCTTGCCGGCGGCATAGCCCAGACGCATCACGAAATCCGGCGTGATTGGCGCCTCGCCGACCCTGCCACGCACCCCGTCGGTGCCGAAATATTTTTTGCTCATCAAGCCGCTCCTAAAGAACACGCGAAACGGCGGATTTTACCTTAATGAGGCGGCTCGCCGGTAAAGTCATGCGGTTTTCCCGGTGCAGCAACACGGTCTTTGCAGTGAATGTTTAACGTTTTCCCGATAATTCGCGCAGATTGGGACAAGGGTTGCGAAGTAATTTCATATCCGTCGGAGTAAAATCCGCAACAGCGGCGCACACGCCGCAGGTTCGCAAGCAGAAGTCGTTGACATTTTTCATCGCAACAAACGCCGGATTTATGCCGCACCCATAAAGAAGTTTTAGAAAGATCATGAAAAAAATCACAAAAGCCGTATTTCCGGTCGCGGGCATGGGCAGCCGTTTTCTTCCCGCCACCAAGGCCAGCCCCAAGGAGATGATGCCGGTAGTGGACAAACCGCTTATCCAGTATGCGGTGGAAGAGGCCGTGGCGGCGGGCATCACCGACATGGTGTTCATCACCGGACGCAACAAGCGCGCTATCGAAGACCATTTCGATACGGCCTACGAAGTCGAAGCGGAGCTTGCCGCGCGCGGCAAGGATGAACTGTTGCGCGCCGTCCGGGGGGTGGTTCCGAAGCACGTGAATTGCATCTACATCCGCCAGAGCGAGCCGCTCGGGCTGGGTCATGCGGTGCTGTGCGCGCAGCCGGTGGTGCAGGACGCCCCGTTTGCGGTGATCCTGGCGGACGACTTGATCGACGGCGACCCACCCGTGACCGCACAGATGGTACAGGTTTTCCGGCGCTATCAATGTTCCGTGCTGGCGGTACAGGATGTGCCGCGCAGCCAGACCGGGCAATACGGCATCGTCAGCTCATCCAACCTGGAGCCGGGCGTGGAGTTGGTGCATGGCATGGTCGAAAAACCCAGCCCCGAAGCGGCGCTATCCACCTTGGCGGTGGTGGGCCGCTATATCCTGACGCCGCGTATTTTCCATCATTTGGCGCAGGTGCAGGCGGGAAGCGGCGGCGAAATCCAGCTGACGGACGGCATCGCTGCGCTGATGCTGGAGGAAAAACTGCTGGCCTATCGGTTCAACGGCATACGTTACGATTGCGGCTCGAAGCTGGGCTACCTCAAGGCGCAAGTCGCATTCGGGCTGAAACACGAGGATTTGCGCGACGAATTCGCCGCCCATCTGGAGACGCTGAAATAAGCCCAAGCCGGACGAGCCGGAACTAAAAAAACATTTACTGCAGAGACGCTTCAGGCGCTGAGAAATACGACACCACAAGGAAAAACAGGAAAAAACCATGCTTCCCTCTGTGCAACCTCTGCGTCTCCGCGCCTTCGCGGCGAGGCTTTCTACCGCCTTTTCCGGCTCGGGTTCAAAGGGGATTTTTTGCTGTTGACAAATGCCGCTAAAATGCACAAAATGCCGCCCGCGAAGTATGGGATTTTTGAATCGTGGCATCGGCGCTTTCATTCCACTCGTAACTTTGCAAAATCAATGGATCATGTTTCAAAGCTCTGCAAATCACCAATTCGTGGATTTATTAACTAAACTTTAAGGCCAAGAGGGATCCAACCATGAAACGTTTGCTCATATCAGTTCTTACTGCGGCTTTCTTTTGCACCGCTCAATCCGCCTTGGCTTCAGGAGACTACAACGACGTCCCCTCCGGCGATACGCAATATATAAATTGCAAAATTTATGCCATGAAAAAATGGGAAGGTGGCGGTGAACTCAGCCCTATCCCCGGCCAATCGAAGGCAGAAGCTTTTTGCACCTGCCTGTGGAATGAAACGCCGGACAATTTCCGGGGCGGCTTGGCTAAATTCTCGGAAAGCGAGAAGGGGGCGAGAATTAACAGAATTTGCGAAAAATATTCCAATTGGGGTGACTGATCCGCGCTATGCACGGACAGTTCTTGTTAGGAATTTGTGACATGGAATAATTGATGCCGCCCGGATTTTCCGGGCGGCGTTTTTGTTTGGGCGAAAGCTTACACAGTGTTACGTTGCCAATAATCGTCAATTATAGTATCTTTAAACACAGGGTTTCCTTAATTTAATTTTTAGGGATGACTTCAGGCGCAACATGATGTGATTATGCTTATCTGTCTACAGCACATCTAGTGTTTCATGTTATGAAAACGTAGTTACTATATTTTTATAGATTGGATTAAACATGTTCAAGAAAATAATAGCACTCTGTCTTACAGCCTTGTTTCTCAGCCACGCGGTCATCACGCAAGCGGATGATGTCATGGGAACCGGGGGGTATGTGGTTACCGTGGATGTTCCCACATACAATAATGGCGCCGGCCCCCGCATCCTTGTCGATGAAGGCCACAACAATTACCAGACCATAGCTGATCGATTCAAGGGCTTTGCTGACCTGATGATTGCCGATGGCGCCAGCGTCAATTCCTTACGCGTACCCATAAGCGCCAAAGCCCTGGCAGATGTGGACATCCTGGTGATCTGCAACGCCTTGAACGCGAAAAATGCGCAGGAAATGGCAACTATAGGCAAATGGCGGCTTCCGGCGCCAAATGCCTTTACTGACGAGGAGGTGAAGGCGATCAGCGCTTGGGTGCGTTCCGGCGGCTCCTTATTATTGATTGCCGACCACATGCCCTTTCCTGCTGCGGTGGAGAATCTCGGCAATGCGTTCGGCGTAGTCATGCAAGATAATTTCGCTTTTGCCGCCGATTTCACCTACAAACCCGGCGACATGAATTTGATCAAATTCCAACAGCCGCCGTCACAGCCAAATGGGGATAAATTGCTCGAAGGCGTGAACATGCCTTATGTCGTCACCTTCACCGGCAGTGCGTTCCGCATGAAGCCGGGGGTCGCCTACGTTCCGATTCTGGAACTGGGCGAAGGCACTAAGGTTGCATGGCCGAGCGATCATGCGGAGATTTCCGAAACGACGCCTTTTTCTGCCGGGGTAGGGCTGTTGCAAGGGGTTGTTTTGCCGGTGGACAGCGGCAAGGCGGCTATTTTTGGAGAGGCGTCCCTGTTTTCGGTGAATTATGCGACTTGGTGGAAAAACTACCCGCTCGGCTTCCAAAACCCCGATGCCCCCTACAACAAGCGATTTATTTTGGATGTGATGCATTGGTTGGCGCAGCCACGATATAAATGAATGCCTGGTGCGGCGATGCCCTGAGTGATCGCCGTGTATTGTGTTTCCTGATTAGCAAGGTTCTTCAGTCTTTGCCCATTCGCCCTTCGACAGAAGCTTCAGGACGAACGGGCAAAGACTGAAGAACCTTGCTAAATCATGTTGTGTTTTGAAGCGCACCCACAGGCTTGAACCTAGATTCCTCTGTTGACCGCTTGCCAAGATGTGTAGCAAATTGATTCTAAACAACTTTATCATGTATTTTGCGTGTACCCGTATGGTGAGAACGCTACGGGCTGGATTGCACGGTTTTCCGGGCGCATGGCGGCGTTGCAACTACAAGAGAAGGGAATGGAATGACCATTCCGCGTCGTTGCGCCTCTTGTGCCCAAGCCGTAGGCTGTCGGGTATGCCCTGCGCCCGGAAAACCGCACACTCCAGCCCGTTCAACAGAGGAATCTAGGTTGAACCAAATGACCACCCCAGTCAAAAAAAACCGAACGACGGTTTGGCACAATGCCACCATACTGCGCGAACACCGCAACGCGCAAAACGGCCACAAAAGCGTAGTTCTATGGTTCACCGGCCTATCGGGCGCGGGTAAATCGACGCTTGCTCATGCCGTTGAGGAACGCCTCCACCGGATGGGAGTGCGCACCTATGTGCTGGATGGCGACAATGTGCGTCACGGCCTGTGCGGCGATCTGGGGTTTTCCGCAGAAGACCGCAGCATGAACGTCCGCCGTATCGGCGAAGTAGCCAAACTTTTCGTCGATGCGGGGACGATTATCCTGGCCGCACTGATTTCGCCATTTCGCAACGACCGGGAGCATGTGCGCAGCCTGATGATGCCGGGCGACTTTCTGGAGATACACTGCAAGTGTTCCCTGGAAGTGTGCGAAACACGCGATACCAAAGGGCTATACCGCCGTGCCCGGAGCGGCGAAGTCAAGGAATTCACGGGCATTTCATCGCCCTACGAAGAACCCCTGGCACCGGAACTGGCGGTCGACACCGCGCATTTATCGCTGGACCAATCGGTGGATGCGGTTTTGGCGCTGTTGAATGAACGGGGCAAACTGGCGGCGTCCTTGCAATTCGACAACGACGCCATTCGTGCCGCGTAGTCTGGTGGTGAAGTGCGAGTTTGCAAGGGGGCGCAAGCTTTCCCTGTACTTTGCGCGGCCAATTTAGCCGCGTCTCGCGGGATGCGTGCATACCCGACAGCCTGACGGCTCTTGTGCCCAAGCCGTAAGGCTGTCGGGTATGGGCACGAGAGGCGCAAATTGTGCCGTGTGGCTGTTCCACTCAAGCAATTTGCAACGCGGAAGCCGCGCCCGCGAGACGATGGATAAATGCGCAATTTGTAGCCGTGCAAAGTATAGAGCCTAAAAGCGGGATTCACGCACGCTGTGCGGCATTGCCATGCCGCATCCAGGACATGGCGACTTCATATACCCGCTTATCCGTCGTCGCTTCAGAGTCATTGCTCCCGCAATTTTCTTTTGCCATCACGTCGTAGGGCTGTATTGGGATGCGCGCCAAAAATGATTGCCATTCTCTTTCACTTATCAGCCCGCACATATAAAATGCGCCGCAAAGCCCGATTGCCACACCACATCCCTGCGAAGTATCTATATCCGTGAGTACATCTTCTATTACATCAAGCGCCGTGCGCTTATCAATTTTTTCCATTTCAATTCCATTTCGGTTTTGGGCGGGTTAATCGAAAAGCCTTGTTTTAAAGTGAAAAATTCATCTTAACGCGTGTCTGCGGCATAGGTCGGCTCTTTTGAGCGTAGATACCATGCCTGCTAAGGCGGCACACGCGTCACTGCCGGAAAGACCAAGCCAGCTAATGCTACTATCGGTCGGCAATAATAACAACTGAAAGTAAAAACGCCAGTTGGTAGCTTATGCGCATGAAAAGCATTTCTGAGAGAGAAGCCTTTAGCCAGCGACTGGTCAAAGCGCTTAAAGACGTAAAAATCGATGTCGGCAGCCCGACGACTTTTGCCCGTGAATTCAACCGCCGTTATACCGGCAAGCCGATAAGCATCCATGCGGCAAGAAAATGGTTGATGGGGGAATCCATTCCCATGCAGGACAAGCTGCGGCTGCTTGCCGCATGGCTGGGTGTTTCTGCGGAATGGCTGCGCTTCGGCGAAGACGGCGGCGCCAGCAGATATACGGCCCAGTCGGACCGTGCGCACTATAATTCGCCGGACATTGAGTTAATCGGCAACATCAATCTGCTCAATGCGGAACACAAACAGGTGGTCAGGGAAGTTGTGCTTACGTTGCTGCGGCTGGAAACAAAAAGCTTAACGGAACGCTGCAAAACGCATGAAGACCTCAATAGGGAATCCGATTAGCCGGACGAGCCGGAATCAAACAGATGTTTAGACAGGATTTACAGGATGAACAGGATAGAAAACCCATCCTGACCCTGTAAATTCTGTTTATCCTGTCATTGTTTTTCGCGGAAAGCCGCTCCAGTGCTTGATCTCCGCTATATTCTCGTCAAAAAGCGTAAAGACTTGGCTGGTAAGATAATCCTAGGCCTTTTTCCAGACTGCGCTGGAAAAAAGAGGTTCGCTTTTGGCGAACAGCCAAGCCGACTCACGCTTTAGACGCGAAGGCGCGAAGAAAATCGAACCCGTATCTTTTTTTGCGAGTTGGGAATGAGACCGCCCATTCTTACGCGTCCCCCACTTCTTCGCGTCTTCGCGTGAAAAATTCTTATCGGAAATTGCGACCTTCATCTGAAATCGCAACTTCACAAGCGACAATTTGTTGTCGTTTGTTATCCTAGATTCCTCTGTTGGACGTGCTGGAGTGTGCGGTTTTTCGGGGGCAGGGCAAGGCGCAACGACGCGGAATGGTTGTTCCATTCCAAGGAGTTGCAACGCCGCCATGCGCCCGAAAAACCGTGCAATCCGGCACGTAGCGCCATCACCAAAAAGGTGAACGCAAAATATATGACAAAGTTGTTTAGAATCACTATGTTACGCATCTTGGAAAGCGGTCAACTGAGCTTTCTAGTCTCTTATCAGCCAAATGATCTCATTTCATGACAAGAATTTCATGCAGACTGTCAAAATTTATGTTATTTTTGATCTGCCACAATGGCTTGAACCCACAGGGTTTTTCTAATATGGCACCTACAAATGTAGGAATATTTGGGCGGACGTGAATCGGTGGAACGT
>JBAYVP010000063.1:0-18310 GCA_041674485.1 Sulfuricellaceae bacterium | reverse complement strand
TCCGGGCGCATGGCGGCGTTGCAACTCCAAGAGAAGGCAATGGAACGACCATTGCGCGTCGTTGCGCCTTGCCCTGCACCCGGAAAACCGCACACTCCAGCCCGTTCAACTGAGCTTTCTAGGTTTAAAGAGGTAAAAAATGACCATCCGTCACGAACAGGATTTTTATCTTTGGACGCAGCAGCAAGCCAATGCACTCAAGGCGGGCAACTTGGCCGACATCGATATGCCGCACTTGGCGGAGGAGTAAAAAAGTGGACCTTTGAATCAAGACAATATCGAGTTTAATTTAAGCAGCACATCCTCATTGGCTTTGTCCATCCCGACAACCCGATGTCGCAGGGTAAATTTGTTCTCAGAAATTCATGATGAAAATCAATGATGGAAAACATTCATGAATTCCAGGTAAACTTAGCGCAACGCTGCTCAACTCATGACGGTAATCCATAAAGACAAAACCTTTTTCACCGCAGAGGACGCAGAGGAAAACCCTCATGCTCTTCCTCCGCGTCCTCTGCGGTGAAAAAGGTTTTTTCCGTGCTGAGAACAAATTTACCCTGTTGCTTTTCCGTCATCACGGTGTAATATCGCGTTTTGTCTTTTCCTTGGAGAATGATGAATGGATAGTATTGCTGCCCTGTCGCAACTGCGCAACGCCAAGTCCGCCATGCTGCATTGGCGTGAATATGCGCACCAGCGCTTGGTTTCCGGTGTGGTTATCGGTTCCAAGGGGACGCCGGTGGCGCCTACCCAATGCGAATTCGGCAAATGGTTTCACGGCGCTGGAGCGGAGATGCTTGGCCACATCCCTCAATTTTGCACCATACGCGATACGCACTCCACGCTTTACGAAGTCCATAAACAAATCCATCACTATTTGCTGAGCGATGAACTGGAATACGCAAAGCAGCAGTGGAAACATTTCACCCATCTTTTTCATCAGATGCTGGACGCAATCATCGTGTTGGAAAAAGACCTGGAACACCAGATCAGGCCACGCGTTGCAGCCTGATCGCACTTTGGCCGCCATGACGCCGGCAAGGAACGTTCATGCCGGATAATTACCAGATTTTTCTCGGTCGCCAGCCAATTCTCGACCGTCGCCAGAACATTGTCGCTTACGAGTTGCTGTTCCGCTCCGGGCAGAGCGCCGGCGCCAACGTTTTCGACGACATGGCGGCGACCGCGCACGTCATCACCCATGCCTTCACCGAACTGGGCGTCAGTGCCGTGCTGGGCAAGCACAGGGGGTTTATCAACGTCCACGCCGATCTGCTGTTGTCGGATATGCTCGAATTGCTACCCAAGGACAAGGTGGTCATCGAACTGCTGGAAAGCATACGGGTGACGCCCGAGATAATCGCGCGCTGCAAGGCGCTCAAGGCTATGGGGTTCACCTTGGCGCTGGATGATTATACCGGCCTGGATGCCCAATTCGAGCCGCTGATCGACTTGGTGGAAGTCGTCAAACTGGATTACCCACTGATCGACAAGAACGATTTGGCGGGCGTTGTGCAGCACCTGAAGCAATGGCCGGTCAAGTTATTGGCGGAAAAAATCGAAGACCGCGCCGAGGCCGATCTGTGCCTGGACTTGGGGTTCGATTTATTTCAGGGGTATTATTTTGCCCGCCCGGTGATCCTTACCGCCACGCGCGCCGACCCTTCCAAGCTGGCGCTGCTGCGCTTGGTCGGCTTGGTGCTGAGCGATGCGGAGACCATGGATATTGAGCATGTTTTCCAGCGCGACCCGTCCCTGTCTTACAAGTTATTGCGCCTGGTCAATTCGGTGGCGCAGGGACTTACGCAAAAGGTCAGTTCCCTGCACCATGCCATCGTCGTATTGGGGCGGCGCCAACTGCAACGCTGGCTGCAACTCCTGATGTTCGTCCCCAACAGCGGCCAAACCGACAACCCCCTGCTGCAACTGGCGGCCACGCGCGGCAAGCTGATGGAACTGCTGGCGCGGGTGCAGGCAGGGCACGACAAGGATTATCAGGATAGCGCCTTCATCGCCGGCATCCTGTCGCTGCTCGATACGCTGCTGGGCATGCCGATGGAAGCCATAATCGAACAAATCAATCTTGCGCCGGATGTTAAGCTCGCATTGCTGCAACGCCAGGGCAGGTTGGGCGATCTGTTGAAACTCGCGGAAAAAATCGAACGCAGCGATTTCGGTGCCGCCGGCGAGTTGCTCGACGCTTCCGGTTTGCAGGCCAACGACCTGTTGCAGGCGCAGATGGCGGCGATGCGCTGGGCTAACGATCTGTCCGAGGAGCATTAGGTGATTTTCAGGCATAAACATTCCAACTGGCTTGTCTTTTTGTCCATCCACTACGTTGTGAAAATGGTTGCATAGCTTAGGCTATGCGCCCATTTTTACGCCTTGTGGATGAACAAAAATCCTGCGCCATTTGGGATGTTTATGCCTGAAAATCACCTTAGCCGGTGGTTTCCCCCGGCAGCCCGGTCGCCGCCAACATCGCGTTGGTGCGCGACAAGCGTTCGACCAGGGTTTTCAGGAAGACGCGGTTGAAGCGCAACTGGCAGCCTTCCGACAACTGTTCGAGCAAATCCGCCTTGATTTTCACCAGCGTTAGCGCGCTGGCTGCGGTGATGGTCGCGTTGCGGTGCGCTTGATCCGGGTTGATGTAGGACATTTCGCCGAAACAATCGCCGGTCTTGAGGGTGTTAAGCAGCCGCCCGCCCTTGGTCACCATCACGCTGCCCGCGACGATAATATAAAAAGCATGGCCGATGTCGCCTTCGAGGAGCACTTGCCGCTTGGGGGTGAAATTCTCCCAGGCGCTGACGCGCACCACTTCCCATAATTGCTCGTCGCGGAAATTGCGGAAAAATTCCAGGCTGCGTAGCGCATTGAATTTCTCCTTGTCGCCGATATCCTCATGCAGTTTTTCCAGCTGCACGAATTCATTTGCCAGGTCCTTGGCGAAATCAAACCAGTTTTTGTAGCGCGTTTCCCGATTTTTGCTCATCGCGCGGCTGACGATTTCTTCCAGGCATTGCGTCACGTCTTGGCGGAAGGCGCTGACCGGCTCGGGCGCTTCGTTGAGTATCTTGGTGAGCATGGCGTAGCCGCTGCCGGCCTTGAAAGGCAGGCGTCCCGTCAACATCTCGTAGAGCACCACGCCCAGCGAATAAATATCGGTTTGCGTGGTCAGCGGCAATTCGCGCACCTGCTCGGGCGACATGTAGGCCGGCGAGCCTAACATGCCGGCCATCTGGGTCTGTTGCGAGGAAGCGATTTGCGCCACGCCGAAATCGGTGATCTTGATGTCCCCGCCTTGCGCCAGCAATATATTGGCGGGCTTGATGTCGCGATGGATCACGCCGTGCTTGTGGGCGAAATCGAGCGCCATGCAGCACTTGTAGATGATGGCGACCACTTTCCCAATGGGCAGCAGGCTTTCGGCGCTGCAATATTTCTTCAGCGTTTCGCCTTTGACATATTCCATCACAATATAGCTGCAATCCTCGTCCACCACCGCATCGTATACCGCGACGATGTTCGGATGGATGAGCTTGCCGGCAAGCGTCGCCTCGTTGAGGAACAACTTGCGAAAGCGCTTGGCTTCAGCCGGGTCGGTGATGTTTTCCGGGCTGGCCAGCTTGAGCGCCACCTCGCGCTGGTTAAAGGGGTCCTGCGCCAGATAGACGATGCCGGAAGAACCGCGTCCGATCTCGCGGATGATCGGGTATTTGCCGATCTTTTCAGGTAATGCGTCAGCCACTTAATCTAAATTCCTTAGTTTCGTAGGCTGGGGTTCGACCCTCACCACCAGCCTACGCGGGCTACATGATTGCGGCAACGATCACTTCAGCTTCGCCTTCACCCACTCGTTGACATTCGCCAGCGCCTCCGCCAGCATCGCAGGCTGTGTGCCGCCGGCCTGCGCCATATCCGGGCGACCACCACCCTTGCCGCCGACTTGTAGCGCAACGAAATTGACCAGTTCGCCAGCCTTGACCTTGGCCGTCAGGTCGGGGGTCACGCCGGCGATTAGGCCGACCTTGCCGCCGTCCACCGTTGCCAGCACGATGGCCGCCGATTTGAGCTTGTCTTTCAGCTTATCCAGCGTAGTGCGCAAGGTTTGCGCGTCCGCGCCTTCCAATACCGCAGCCAGCACCTTGGCGCCGTGGATGTCGATTGCTTGACCGGCCAAGTCGTCGCCTTGCGCGGACGCCAGCTTGGCTTTGAGCTTCGCCAGTTCCTTTTCCAATGTCCTGACGTTGTCCATCACCTGCGCCAGTTTATTGTCGATTTCCTGCGGTTGCGCTTTCAGCGTTCCGGCGATTTCGTCCAACTGCTTTTGCTGCGCCTGGGTGACATCGACCGCCATTTCGCCGGTCACCGCCTCAATGCGGCGCACCCCCGCCGCCACGCCGGATTCCGAGACGATGCGGAACAGGCCGATATCGCCGGTGCGCTTGACATGGATGCCGCCGCACAGTTCGGTGGAAAAATCGCCCATGCCCACCACGCGTACTTCATCACCGTATTTCTCGCCGAACAGCGCCATAGCACCCGCCTTGACTGCCTGGTCGTGCTTCATCAAGCGGGTTTCAACACCGTGGTTGCGGCGGATTTCCTGGTTCACCAAGCGTTCTATCTTGCGTAATTCCTCCGCACTGACCGGTTGATTATGCGAGAAATCGAAGCGCGTGCGGCTATCGTCCACCGCCGAGCCTTTCTGGGTGACGTGCCCGCCCAGCACGGTGCGTAGCGCGGCATGCAGCAAATGGGTGGCGGAATGGTTCCACGCCGATCGGCTGCGCACCTCGCCATTCACTTGGGCTTTCAGCGTATCGCCCACCGCCAGCTTGCCGCTGACCAGTTCGCCCTGGTGGCCGAACACCTCGGGTTTGATCTTGTGGGTGTCTTCGACCAGGAAAGCGCCGTGGTCGGACATCAGTTCGCCGCGTTCGCCGGCCTGGCCGCCGGATTCGGCGTAGAACGGGGTGCGGTCCAGCACCACCACGGTTTCCACCGCCTCGTCGCCCTTATGGATTTCGTTCACCGGCGCGCCGTTGCGATACAGCGCCAGCACCCGTCCTTCGGCGGATAGCGTGCCGTAGCCGAGGAATTCAGTGGCTGGGCCGTCGTATTCGACGCCGGCCTTCATCGCGAATTTGCCGGCGGCGCGGGCACGGGTGCGCTGCGCCGTCATTGCCGTCTCGAAACCGGCAAAATCCACCGTAATGCCGCGTTCGCGCGCGATGTCGGCGGTGAGATCGGTGGGGAAGCCGAACGTATCGTAGAGCTTGAATACGGTTTCGCCGTCCAGCGTCTTAGCATCAAAGTGCAGCGCGGTTTCCAGGATGGACATGCCGTTTTCCAGCGTCTCAGCGAATTTTTCCTCCTCCTGCTTGAGTGCTGCGGCCACGCGCTCTTGCGCCGTCACCAGTTCGGGATAAGCCTCGCCCATCGCCCGCGCCAGATCGTCCACCAGCGAGTAAAAGAACGGCTGCTTCTGACCCAGCTTGTAACCGTGGCGTATCGCGCGGCGAATGATGCGGCGCAGCACATAGCCGCGCCCCTCGTTGCTCGGAATCACGCCATCGACAATCAGGAACGAGCAGGCGCGGATATGGTCGGCGATCACCTTGAGCGAATTATTGGTGAGGTCAATTGTGCCGGTCGCGCGCGCCGCAGCCTTAATCAAATCCTGAAACAGGTCGATCTCGTAATTGCTGTGTACCTGCTGCATCACCGCCGAAATGCGCTCCAGCCCCATGCCGGTATCCACCGAAGGCTTGGGCAGCGGCTTCAAGTTGCCGGCTTCGTCGCGGTTGAACTGCATGAACACCACGTTCCATATTTCGATAAAGCGGTCGCCGTCCTCGTCGGGCGATCCGGGTGGCCCGCCGGGAATCTCCGCGCCGTGATCAAAGAAAATTTCGGTGCAGGGACCGCATGGACCGGTGTCGCCCATTTGCCAAAAATTGTCGGAAGCGTACTTGGCGCCCTTGTTGTCGCCGATGCGGATAATGCGCTCGACCGGCACACCCATCTCATTGGCCCAGATGTTGTAGGCTTCATCGTCCTCATGGTAAACCGTCACCGTCAGCTTGTCCTTGGGGATTTTCATCACCACGGTGAGGAACTCCCACGCGAATTTGATGGCATCCTGTTTGAAATAATCGCCAAAGCTGAAATTGCCCAGCATCTCGAAAAAAGTGTGATGGCGCGCGGTATAGCCGACATTTTCCAGATCGTTGTGCTTGCCCCCGGCGCGCACGCAACGCTGGCTGCTGGCGGCGCGCGCATAAGGGCGCTTGTCGTCGCCCAGGAACACATCCTTGAACTGCACCATGCCCGCGTTGGTAAACAGCAGGGTAGGGTCGTTGCCCGGCACCAGCGGGCTGGAAGGCACCACTTCATGCCCCTTGGAGGCGAAGTAGGCTAGGAATTGCTTGCGGATTTCGCTGCTTTTCATGAATACACCCTAAATTTTATAAATATTGCTTCGATGGCCGATTCGTATGATTTCCACCATTAATTTCCTATCTTGTATCGTATAAACGATTCGATAATTCCCGCAGCGAATCCGGTAGGCATTCTCTGCCCCTGTCAGCTTTCTGACACCCATCGGTCTGGGGTTCGCGGAAAGCGATTTTACCGATTCCAGCACCCTATGGAAAACCGCTTTATCGAGTTTCTTGAGTTCTCCGGCAGCCGAGCTTTTCCACTCGATGCTATAGGAGTCCATGCTGTTTCAACTCAGCCAACAGTGCTTCATGAGATACCGTAGGTTCTTCCCGACGCTCGGCCAGCGTAGCCAAGTCGTCAATGTCCTCCATTAACTCACGGAATTCCTCAATCGGCAGCACAATCGCGGTCTTGTTGCCCGTCGCATCGGTAATGTATTGAGGACGAATTTGATTCAATTCAAAGTGCATGGTAAATACCCTCCTAAACCGGACGAGCCGGAACCAAACAGGCGTTTAGACAGGATGAACAGGATTTACAGGATAGAAAACCCATCCTGTAAATCCTGTTCATCCTGTCCTTGTTTTTTTGCGGAAAGCCGCTCCAGCGCTTGATCTACGATACATTCTTGTCACAAATTGTAATGACTTAACCGATAAGAGACTAAATACTGCATGGGGCTGAAAAAGTCTGGTAGGGTGAGCACGTTGTTTGTGCCCACGCGGTCAGTTGCCGCCTACGATATTGAAATTATCAACACTAAGATAACCTTTTTCTCTTAGCGCCATAGCCAATTCCGCATCCGAGCCTTGAGCCTCTTTGACCTTGAAGGCATCTGAAAGGTCTTTTTCTGCTTCAGCGGTCGCGTGATCTTCTTTAGCATGTACGCTCGTTGGTTTTACCAGAACAAAATGATATTGCCAGCCATCATTGCCGGTCGATTTCAGGCAGGCAAGAGATGGCTTAAAGCGACCAACATCGCCATACGACCCGGCTTCAAAACGATAAACTGTTTTGCGTTGAGGTATTGTATCTTTGTCATCCTTGAATAAGCAACAGTGCTTATATTTTTTGCCGCTACCGCACCGGCAAGGATCGTTTCTTCCAATTCGTATTGCCATATTATGCCGCCAATAACAAACGAGCATTGAAAACTTCATCTTTGCTCAATGGTTTGATTGCCGATTCAGGGACAGTTACTACGGCCACCGTGTCACCTACGGTATTAAAAACATCAAGTGAATATCCGTCTTCACCATTAGGAACCGGGTGATGCTCGACAATGGTTGCAACATCCCCTGATTTTAGCTTTTTTGTAGGAATGTCTTTTGATAAAACAACCTCTTCGAATAATTCATATATCACGGTATTTTTTCTATATGTTAGCGAACAATGGGTAATTTATAACATTTACACATTACACAAAGTGCAAAGTGCAAAGTGTTGGAATGTTATAACTTACTCATTGTGGTACATTGGTGACGGTTTCCTGATGCTTGCACAGCGTTTTCAATCAAGAATAGTTACAGCAAACCTCAAGACAATGGTGGCGGATAAGCGTAATACATAAACCAATACTCGGTGAAACCGCTGTAATCAGTTGAGATCATGGACAACTTGGATTGGTGGAATTTTCAATACGCTATCCACTACTTTTGAAAATATGTCTTTGCGAAGGTCTTCCATCGATACCGCACTTGAACTATTATTGCATCGTCTCTGCATGTCGTCATTTGCAACAAATCCTGCCGAACTAACACCACCGAATACGTTTTGTATTCTTGCATTTTGGCAGCGGTTATATTCACCACCGACCTTGCCACGAATTACTTCATCATGGATCGTCTTGCCATCTACAATCGCCGAAACTACATAGCCGTACTCAATTTCTGCGCCCCCGGATACCACATCATAAAGGTAGGATGCATTGCGCGGCATTAGCAGTACGGCACCTAATAGATTAACCTCATGTGTCGCATAGGTGATGGTCTGCGTCCGTTCTGGAAGGGTTTTCTCATCGTTCCGCACACGTTCGATGACAACAGTCGTCGTCTTGGCACCAGCAGATGGAACCCATTCAACACCTCTAACCTTGTGACGTAGCACTTGCATTAGATCATCATTCACTAAGCGATCAGCATTCTTTATCTGTATAAAAACTTGGGCGGTAAGATCATTTTTTCTAGCTACTGCAAATGTTGGGAAAACTTTCGCTACTACATCAAGCTCATCACGCCGGATATTCATTGTTGGAAGCAGAGATTCTATTCTTTTCCCTTCAACAGAATTTACTCCGACCCGTTGAACATACTCAATTAAGGCTGCAACTAACCTACTTCCAGAACCGTTCCCTTGAAGGTTTTTGATTGAACGGTCAATTATGACTCGCTGATGTTCTGCTGACTTGAGTTCAGGAAAATTACTCAAATTATCACTAAGATCAACAGGAACTAATCCGGATATGTTTCCCTCAATAACCTTTTTCCGTAGATTATCAAAAAGCTCTGCTATTTGATTTTCGGGGAAAACAACTGAATTTTTCGTGGTTGTCAATAATTGAAAAATTGAATTAGCCTGATAAATGCTAGATACTCTGGAAATATCCTTCTCAATATGCATCTTATAATACTCGCGCCCTTTAGGTTGGCTGGCAAATAACTCTCTTACTTTCGCACCACCAGTAGGGAGGTCGAGAGCGCTAGCGATCTGATGCCCGGTATTTTGACTGTCATTTTTCGAAATTGATGAACTTGCGTTACTCACCCAATATGAAGCCTGATCTTCAGGATTTGTTGGCATGGAAGTAGCACATGCGGAAAGCAATAAAGTCAAACCGCTGATTATTAGCGTGGCTAGTCGCATAGTTACAAGCTCCTGAAATCATCTAATTTTAAGTACCAGTAACCGACTGGCTCGGAAATTGGCAATTTGAGCACTGCCTAGCGGCAAGCAGCGCGGTAGGGCGCAATAACGGGCATTGCTCCAAATGTTTTGTTCGGAGCATTACGGCTACGCCAAATGCACTCTACAATTTTTTACGCAGCTCGACAGCCAAACTTCAACCGCAACGCATCGGCGCAAAAATCAACCTTGTCGTTCCAAACAACAGAGCGTCCCCGCGAGCCTATCCGGGCTGAGCCAAACACTGTCGGGTCGCGCAAGGCAGCCATTACGCCGCCTTTGTCCAGCAAGGGGAGAAAGTCGGCAACCAGGGTTTCACCGTCGGCATAAGCGATCGCCAGCGTGTAATTGGCAGGATCAGGCAGAATGGATGTAATTGTCCACATAACTCACTCCAATGGTTCAATCTGCTTGGGTTCATGTAGCGCCTTGCACAAATCCCAATCCGCCAATAATTCCTCCTGATGCAGCGCCGCCCATTCAAGCACCATGGATAGCACCCGCTTCGGCGCTTCGCCACGCACCACTTTGATTGGCGAAATATTCACCACCAACTCATACTCCGCGTATTCCGCATGGAAATGAGGCGGTGCATGATCGTCGAAAAACATCTTGATCAAAATTCCATAAAATATGGAAATGGTTGGCATGGTCTATTTCCCCGGTTCGTTTGATGTACTTGGGCTACGCTTAGAAACTGTCCATTAATTACTTCCCTTCTGGCGTCAGCCGGTAGCATTGGCGCTCCCTCCCCTTCAAGGGGAGGGTTGGGGTGGGGATGGGGTTTAAAACCGCAGATTTAGTTGCAACATGTCGATTTTATGAGCGCTAACTCAACCCCATCCCCCTCCCGGCCTCCCCCTTGAAGGGGGAGGAGCTGCGAATAGGCGCGCCATGCGAACTAAGCAGATCGGGAGGTAATTAATGGACAGTTTCTTAATGTGCTCTCCAAGTTTAATGCTGACGGAGTAAGTCACGTTTTACTTCTTCCCAGTCCAGTCTGGTAGGAGGGCACGTTTTTTGTGCCAACGTGTTCAGCATGAGTTATTTCCGCGTGGGTGCAAAAAACGTGCCCTCCTTACTTGGCTGCAAGTGAGACCAAGCTTCATCCTCCTCGGGGCGGTTCCAGTCTTTTGCCAAAGACGGCTCGCTTAACAATGCCGCTTCCCATCCACTTGCGCTTGGTTCATCTTCCAGGATCGTAACCAAAGCCCGATATGCTTCCTTCAACGCAACCGGTTCAAGCAAGCGAACGGCGCTGCCTGTATCTATCACCGCTTCAATTGTTCGAATCATGTGTTATTCCTGCGCTATGCGATTTGTAGTGGGTAATGCCACAATAATAATGTGTATTATTTCAGCGTAGCACTGACCTATCCGGCGCAATTCGTTCCTCACTCGCATTCCTTGAAATCGCGCACCTGGCATTCATGCGCCAAGTTCTGGGCTTGCGTGAGCTGTCGCTGCGTCATGTGCATTGCGGCGAGGTTGCGGCTTTTCAGCGCAGCCGCATTGCCGGCCATCGCGCTGAGATTGAACCACATGTGCGCACGTGCATAATCCTGCGCGACGCCTTTCCCGGAATCGTACATTGTGCCGAGAATGAAGCGCGCCAGCGCGTTCCCTTGGGCTGAAGCCAGCCGATACCATTTGGCCGCTTCGGCGTAACTCTGCACGACGCCTTCCCCTTTGGTATACATAAGCCCCAAGTGGAATTGCGCCGGTCCATTTCCCTGCTCTGCCGCCAGCCGAAGCCATTTGGCTGCTTCGACATCGTTCCGGGCGATGCCTAGCCCTTGGGCTTGCATATAGCCGAAATGAAATTGCGCAGACGCATTGCCTTGCGCTGCCGCCAGGCGATACCACTTGAGCGCTTCCGCGTGATTCTGCGCGACGCCTTCGCCATTGCTGAACATATTGCCGAGATAAAGTTGCGCCAGCGCATCTCCCTGCACGGCGGCCTGCCGATACCAGTTGGCCGCTTCCGCGTAACTTTGCGGGACGCCCTGCCCATAGGCGCACATGAAGCCCAGATAGAATTGCGCGCGCGCATGTCCTTGCGCCGCCGCCAGCCGAAACCATCGGGCCGCTTCGGCGTAATCCTGCGCGGCGCCCTGGCCTTTGCCATACATCGTGCCGAGGTAGAATTGCGCCTGCACATGCCCCTGAGCCGCCGCCAGCAAGTACCATTTAAGCGCTGCCGCGTAATCCTGCGCAACTCTCCGCCCTGCGTCATACATTACGCCCAGCCTGAATTGCGCTTCCGCATCCCCTCGCTCCGCCGCGAGCAAGGCCAGCGCCGTCGATTCATCCGCGCTCCCGCTCCGTCCCTGGCTGGGAACGCCATTTTCCAATGGGCCGGACGCCGCGCCCAGGCTCAACAGCAACAGGGAAATCGCCATCAGCAGTCGTCGTATCACTTTTCATCTCTCCAAAATGCGCGTTCCTTGCCTGCCGGCGTCGGGATTGCAGCAACCAGTCGTTACAGAACATCCGCAAAAAACCAATCGAATAATAACTGATTTTCGGGGATGGGAGACAAAAACGCTTCCAGGAACGGCATTCACTTCTCCCCGTCGCCTTCCCCCTCCAGCGCCTTGCGCCACTGTCTCATCCGGTATTCGTCATAGCCCTTGCGTCCCTGCTTCATGATCCAGGCAGTGTAGGCGAATAGTTCAACCATCAGGAATAACGTTCCCCAGTTCATCACGTCGCCGATGGCGTAAGCCTGTCCGCGCCCCCAGGTGCTTTGCACGCCGGACAAGCCGAATAGCTGTGGACCCAGCCATGGGCCAATGAGATAAGCCGCCGCAGCCAGCCCCGCGAGGTGCAGCAGCACGCGCCGCAACGGCGGCAGACGATTTCTGATGGATTGTTCCAGGGAGGATTCGTTCACGGCATGGTCAACACGGTCTTGCCGGTGGCATGGCCGGCTTCGATCAGTTCGTGCGCCAGTGTCGCCTGCTCCAGCGGCAGGATGCGGTTGACGATGATTTCCAGTTGGCCGTCTTCTATCATTTTCGCGCCGGTTTCCAGGATTTTGCGCTGAGCGATGCGCGCATCGTGCATATCCAGCACCATCGGGGTGAGCATCAGTTCGAAGTGGATGCTCTGGTTGCGCAGCCGCGCCAGTTTGATGTCGGCGGGCGGGCAGTCGCTTTGCAGCAGCGTGACGATCTTGCCGTACACTTTGGCGGCAGCGAACGAGCGCTGGAAGGTAGCGCCGCCGACCGTATCGAACACCACGTCCACGCCTTTTCCTGCCGTCCAGTCGAGCGCGGCTTGGACGAAATCCTCGCGGGTGTAGTCGATGATCTTTTCCGCGCCCAGGCGGCGCGCCAGCTCGCCCTTTTCCGCGCTGCCGACGGTGGCGGCTATGCGCGCGTCGGCATATTGCGCCAATTGCACCGCGACATGGCCGACGCCGCCGGCTGCGGCGTGGATCAGCACAGTTTGGCCATGTTGCAGGGCGATGCGCTCGAACAGGCTCTCCCAAGCGGTGATCAGCACCAGCGGCACGGCGGCGGCTTGTTCGAATGAGAGGTTTTTCGGCAATGCTGCGGCGTAATCTTCGTGGAGGACGGTAAATTCCGCGTAATTGCCCGGCTCGCCGCCGATGCCGCCATGGCAAAAATAGACTGCGTCGCCCGGCTTGAAACGGGTGACGGCGGCGCCGACGCTTTCCACCACGCCGGCGCCGTCGCAGCCGAGTATAGTCGGGAGTTTGTCGGGAAAATACGTGCCGCCCTTGCGCAGCTTGGCATCCACCGGGTTCACGCCGGCGGCGCGGAGGCGCACCCGCATGGAATTCGCCCCGCTCAATTCGGGCATGGGAACATCGGCATAGCGGAGAGTGTACACTTCTCCCGGCTGGCTCATTAAAATCGCTTTCATGGCGTACTCCAGGATATTTGGAATATTAACGATTGCGGCTCGAAGACAGGGTCAAACTTCCCCGTTCATGGTGGAGCCTCTGTCAAACCTTGTCCCAACTACCCTACAAGCTCCCAACGCGGCCTGACGGTGAATGCGCCGTTGCCGGCGACAGCGTCATGCCGGAAGCGCATCGCGCCGGCAAAGGCGATCATCGCGCCGTTGTCGGTGCAAAATTCGAGCTTGGGATAATAGACTTTATAGCCCCGTTTCGCAGCACGCGCTTCGAGGCCGGCGCGCAATTGCCGGTTGGCGCCGACCCCGCCGGCGACTACCAGGCGTTTCAGCCCGGTTTGATCGAGGGCGGCGAGCGCCTTGACGGCGAGCACTTCGACGATGGCGTCCTGGAATGCGCGGGCGATGTCGGCCAGGGGTTGTCGGTCGTTGGGTTGATGCTTTGCCAGCGTCAATACAGCGGTTTTCAGGCCGCTGAAGCTGAAATTGAGATCGCCGCTATGGAGCATTGGGCGCGGCAACTTGAAGCGCCCCGGCACGCCGCTTTCGGCCAGTGCGGAAATCGCCGGCCCGCCGGGATAGCCCAGGCCGAGCAGCTTGGCGGTTTTGTCGAATGCCTCGCCGGCGGCATCGTCCAGGGTTTCGCCCAGGGTTTCGTAAGCGCCGACGCCGGTCACCCGCATCAATTGGCTATGGCCGCCGGAAACCAGCAGGGCGACGAACGGAAAAGCCGGCGGATCGGGTTCCAGCAACGGGGCAAGCAAATGGCCTTCGAGGTGATGAACGCCGATAGCCGGGATATTCAAGGCAAAACCCAGCGCGGCGCCGACGCCGGCGCCGACCAGCAGCGCCCCGGCCAGCCCCGGCCCCTGGGTATAGGCAATCGCGTCGAGGTCGGCCAGGGTGCAGTCGGCCTCGGCGAGTATTTTGCGTGTCAGCGGCAGAATGCGGCGGATATGGTCGCGCGACGCCAACTCCGGCACCACGCCGCCGTATTCGGCATGCATCGCCACCTGCGAGTGCAGCGCATGCGCCAGCAAACCGCGCTCGCCGTGGTACAGCGCAACGCCGGTTTCGTCGCAGGAAGTTTCGATGCCGAGAATCAACATAGGCGGCACTTTACACGATTTCAGCCTGGTGGGCACACACGCCCACCCTCTGTTTGGCGACTGTTTTATCGTCTTCATCAATGGCGCTTGCGCCTCAGCCGCCACGTTCCTGTTCCCGCCGTTTTCCCGGATGCCCAGGGTAAATTTGTTCTCAAAAATTCATGATGAAAATCAATGATGGAAAACGTTCGTGAATCCCGGACAATCTTAGCGCAACTTTGCTCGACGCTGCTCAACTCATGGCGGCAACCCCTAAAGACAAAACCTTTTTCACCGCAGAGGACGCGGAGGACGCGGAGGAAACCCCTCATGCTTTTCCTCTGCGTCCTCCGCGTCCTCCGCGTCCTCTGCGGTGAATCGGGTTTTTTTCGTACTGAGAACAAATTTACCCTGGTGTGCTGCTTTTGCTTGATTTTCCAATGAGAAATCAGTAAAATGGCCGGTTTTTCAACCTTGCCTCACCGTCCGCATGGCGGGAGGCTATAACCCACAAGGAGAATACATGCGCCACTACGAAATCGTTTTCATCGTTCACCCTGACCAGAGCGAGCAGGTGCCGGCCATGGTCGAGCGTTACCGCAGCCTGATCACCTCCAAGAACGGCGCGATTCATCGCCAGGAGGACTGGGGACGCCGCCAGTTGGCTTATCCTATCCAGAAAATGCACAAGGCGCATTATGTGCTGATGAATATCGAATGCGACCAGGAAACCCTGGACGAACTCGAACATGCCTTTAAGTTCAACGACGCAGTGCTGCGCCATTTAATCATGAAGGAAACCGCTGCGGTCACCACGCCGTCGCCGATGATGCGCGAAGTGAAACGTGCGGTGGAAGCGCCGCAAGCGGCGGTCGCGAAAGTCGAAACCCCCACCGAAGCGCCCGCTGCACCGGAAGCTGCTGCCTAAGTGACATGCAACCGGGTTGATTTAAGCGGCAAGGTTATCGAAATCAGCGTATTGCGCCACACCCCCGCCGGCTTTCCGGTGCTGGCCTTTAAAGTGGGCCATGTTTCCGAGCAGATGGAAGCCGGTGCGATGCGGCAGGTGCAATGCGAGGTTCCGGTGATTGCGATCGGGGAGCCGGTCAAGATGGCAAGCGGCCTGAAGATCGGCGACCGGGTTGCCGTGGAGGGATTTCTGTCCCGCCGCAGCTTGAATAGCCCGCAACTGACATTGCATGTGAACCGAATAAAATTGATTGAAGAGGAAGGTTAATTATGGCTCGCCCAACGAAACCGAAAGACAAACGACCAAGCAACCGCAACATGTTCAAGCGTCGCAAATACTGCCGCTTCACTGCGGAAAAAATCGAACATGTGGATTACAAGGATGTAGAACTGCTGAAGGACTTCATCGCGGAAAACGGCAAGATCATTCCGTCGCGCATCACCGGCACCAAGTCGCGCTTCCAGCGCCAACTGGGCACCGCGATCAAGCGCGCCCGGCTCCTGGCCTTGTTGCCCTTCACCGATCAGCACTAACACCAGCATTTAGAGGGAGCTGTAAAGATGCAAATTATCCTTTTGGAAAAAGTGGCCAACCTGGGGCAACTCGGCGACGTGGTCAAGGTCAAGGACGGCTACGGTCGCAATTTCCTGGTGCCGCAAGGCAAAGCCAAGCGCGCCACGGAAAAGAATATGGCGGAATTCCAAGTGAAGCGCGCCGAACTGGAAAAACAACAGGCGCAAATCCTGGCGGACGCCCAGGCGCGCGCCGAAAAGCTGGAAAACATGACGGTGCGGATTTCCCAGAAGGCCGGGGTGGACGGCAAGCTGTTCGGCTCCGTGACCAACGTGGATATAGCCGACGCCTTGCAAGCTCAAGGCTTCGAAGTCGCCAAAGCGGAAATCAGGATGCCCAACGGCCACCTGAAACAACTCGGCGACTACCCGGTCACCATCGCGTTGCACCACGACGTGACGGCGAACATCACCGTATCGGTATACGGCATCAGCTAAGCCGCTGATAAATAGCGACAACAAAAAGGGGCTGGGAACAGCCCCTTTTTGCTTTTATACTGGGCATTAAACCTAGAAACCTCAGTTGACCGCTCGACTGGAAATTTAATAGCGTGATTCCAATAAACTTCTTCATGATTTACCGTTTCACTCGTTTGGTGAGTCCGCTACGGGGTGGATTGCACGGTTTTTGGGGCGCATGGCGGCGTTGCAACTCCTCGGAATGGAACAACACCATTCCTCGTCGTTGCGCCTTGCCCTGCACCCCAAAAACCGCACACTCCGCCCCGTTCAACTGAGGTTTCTAGGTTAAATGAACGATCCGCAACTCGATTCCATCAGACTCCCCCCGCATTCCATCGAAGCCGAGCAATCGGTGTTGGGTGGTTTGCTGCTGGACAACCACGCCTGGGACAAGATCGCCGATCTGCTGACCGACGCCGATTTTTACCGTCATGACCACCGCCTGATCTATCGCCACATCGGCAAACTGATCGAACAATCCAAGCCGGCGGACGTGATCACGATAGCGGAGATGCTGGAAAACAGCGGCGAGTTGAACAACGTCGGCGGCTTGGCCTATCTGGGGTCACTCGCGCAAAACACACCGAGCGCCGCCAACATCCGCCGCTATGCGGAAATCGTGCGGGAACGCGCGGTAATGCGCAAACTGGTGGAAGTCGGCAGCACCATCTCGGAAAATGCGCTGAACCCGGCGGGGCGCACCACTTCCCAACTCATCGACGAGGCCGAGGCCAAAGTATTCGAAATTGCCCAGGCCGGGGCGCACGGCAAAAAAGGCTTCGTCGAAATCCAGCCATTGCTGACCGAAGTGGTGGAAAAAATCGACCTGCTTTTCCAGCGCGACAACCCCAACGACGTAACCGGCATCCCCACCGGCTTCCACGACCTGGACGAAAAAACCTCCGGTTTCCAGCCGGGCGACCTGATTATCGTCGCCGGTCGCCCGAGTATGGGAAAAACCGCGTTTTCCCTGAACATCGCCGAAAACGTTGCGCTGAACACCGGCTTGCCGGTGGCCGTGTTCAGCATGGAAATGGGCGGCACCCAACTGGTGATGCGGATGATAGGCTCGGTGGGACGCCTCGACCAGCACAAACTGCGCACCGGACGCCTGCAGGACGACGACTGGCACAACCTCACCGTGGCGGTAGGCAAGCTTAACGATGCGCCCATCTTCATCGACGAATCGGCGGCGCTGACCTCCATGGACCTGCGCTCCCGCGCGCGCCGCCTGTACCGCCAGGCCGGCAAGCTGGGGCTGATCGTGATCGACTACCTGCAACTGATGAGCGCCAACCGGGTAGGCGAAAACCGCGCCACCGAAATCTCCGAAATATCCCGCTCCCTAAAGGCGCTGGCGAAAGAACTGAACGTACCGGTGATTGCACTATCGCAACTCAACCGCAGCCTGGAACAGCGTCCCAACAAGCGCCCGGTGATGTCGGATTTACGCGAATCGGGCGCAATCGAACAAGATGCGGATTTAATCCTGTTCATCTACCGCGACGAAGTCTACAACAGCGACACCCAGGACAAGGGCATCGCCGAAATCATCATTGGCAAGCAGCGTAACGGCCCGATAGGCACGGTGCGCATGACCTTCCTCGGTGAATACACCCGCTTCGAGAACTACGCCCACGCCGGTTCGTATTGAACCTGAAAACCTGTGCGCCAGCACAAACTGGCAAGTGATAGTTGGTGAAAGTTCAATACAAGAAAGGAGTAGCGCAGGGTAGATTTGTTCTCAGCACGAAAAAAACCGATTCACCGCAGAGGACGCGGAGGATGCAGAGGAAACCCCTCATGCTTTTCCTCTGCGTCCTCCGCGTCCTCTGCGGTGAAAAAGGTTTTGTTTTGGCTCATATTGGGTTTTGAGGACATATTTCGGGTTGCGGCAAAGGCTGTTTTAGCCTTGGTGATAAAGCGCATTCTCGACACCTTGCATTTTGTATATGCCAAGGAAACGTCACAACCTACAT
>JBAYVP010000062.1:0-18555 GCA_041674485.1 Sulfuricellaceae bacterium | reverse complement strand
TTCCGGGCGCATGGCGGCGTTGCAACTCCTCAGAATGGAACAACCATTCTTCGTCGTTGCGCCTTGCCCTGCACCCGGAAAACCGCACACTCCAGCCCGTTCAACTGAGCTTTCTAGGATAATAAAATGCATTGGGAGAAAAAAGGCCATATCTTCGTTCCATCGCCTGCCAGTTGGATGCATGCTTACGCGCAGGTGCCGACACCGCTGGTTTTTGATGATTTCATTCGTATCTATTTTGGCTGCCGGCCAAAAATCCAAGACAGCTTACCCATTTCTCAAATCGGCTTCATAGATGTCGATAAAAATAACCCTGCCAAGATTCTGAATTACGGTGAAAAACCTGTTTTGCCTTTAGGCGATGTTGGGTGTTTCGATGAATTTGGGTTACACCCGGTTTCGGTGATCCGGGTTGAAAACAAAGTTTGGCTTTATTACGTTGGGTGGACACGGATGCAATCCGTTCCTTTTAATCGCGCAATCGGGTTGGCTATTAGTGAAGACGGCGGGCTGACATTCGAGCGTTACGCGAAGGGGCCAATTTTGGGGGCTTCGCACAATGAGCCATACCTTCAGCAAGGCCCACAAGTAAAAATTGTTAATGGCATATGGCATATGTGGTATCTGACAGGCGTGGAATGGATACCCGATACCGATGGCCGCATGGAAGCGATATACCGGATAGCCCATGCCACTTCAACGGATGGCATTTTTTGGAAAAGAGATGGGAAACCGGTAATGGAAACCAGAGAAGAGAATGAGTGTCATGCGGGTCAGGCAATCATTTTCAGAGAGGGTTTGTGGCACATGTGGTTTTCCTATCGACGTGGCCTGCAATTCAGAAACGCCGAGGGCGGTTACAGAATCGGCTATGCAAGCTCAAACGATCTGGAAATATGGCAACGAGACGATGCAAAAGCCGGAATATCTCTTTCAAACAGCGGGTGGGACTCGGAGATGATTTGCTATCCGAACGTTATTGAGTTGGGTGGCAATGCCCTGATGTTCTATTGTGGGAATTGTTTTGGTAAAGACGGCTTTGGCTATGCCGTGCTCGGAGAGATATAGAGGCCGAAGCAAGTAAAGCAACATGCCCTGCCAGGGTAAATTTGTTCTCGGCACGGAAAAAACCGATTCACCGCAGAGGACGCGGAGGACGCGGAGGAAGAGCATGAGGGGTTTCCTCTGCGTCCTCCGCGTCCTCTGCGGTGAAAAAGGTTTTGTCTTTATGGGTTGCCGCCATGAGTCGAGCGGAGTCGAACGGAGTCGAGTAGCATCCTGTCGCTTTATTAGCTTGGGACTCTATATAGTTCTTTATGAAACAGACGCTTATTCCTTTATCACATAAGCCGTCGGGATCCATCCATTAGGAAAAGTCCGTACAACTACGTGAGGTAAAAATTCACGCACGGCCTGCGTTTCACCGGGAGCAATATCGAAGTTATATTGATCAAAAATGATAATGCCGCCTGGAGTCAAACGCTCCCAGAAATGGGGCAGGCAATTACTGACAACCTCGTATATGCCTATGTCGAAAATCACCAACTTGAATTGCAGATGTTTATTTTTCTGAAAAAATTCACCTACAGCCGCAGATGACATGTCCATGTCCTGGATTTTCAGGATGTGATCGAGGTTCTGAGCCTTCACTAAGGTTTCAACTCTGGCTTTAGGCTCGAAGTAGGAGCCTTCCACGAGATGTTTCCGGTCTTCTTCAGACAGGTTTTGCGCGCCTTGGAACCAATCGAAGCCATGAACCTGAGTTAATGCATTTGGCTCGTAAAGCTGGCTAAGCTTGGCCAGAAAAATAGAACCCGCCCCTTTGTACATGCCGATTTCGGCCATGTGACCAGCGATGCCTAGTGTCTTCTGATAGCACTCGTTCAACGAAAGAAACCTAGCAAGTGTCAGATGTCCGCAGAAGCAAGGAAAATTGTGGATATAGTCCTCAACCGAGTAGCCCAGCCCCTTGATGGTTTCCATGGCTTTGTAGTAGGGTTCCTTCAACGCGGAGAACTTTGAGCTTTCCAGTTCTCCTGGAATATAGTTGCTTTTCGACATGGTTATTTAATTTCCATAATATCAGCAGGAATGCATTCGCCAAGGTTAACGCGGTTCGCTACTAAATTTGACAAACAACGCTTTTCCGCAAACAAATGCGCGTTCAATATCGTGAGCGCGCCGTTCCAACAGCGCGTCTCCCACGCGGCGCGGTCCGTCGCCATGCACCCATAGGTAATCGTCCAGAATAAGCCACCCATCCTGTGCCATCAGCGGCAACCATAAATCGCAATCCTGTTTCACCTTGGCATAGTCGTGGTTGCCGTCGATGTGTATGATGGCTATCTTACCTTGATAATCCACCCGTCCGAATGCTTGGCTCCTCACCGTATGGTTTTCCCGAAACAGTTCAAATCCTGTTGCGGATTCCTGGCGTAAATAATTAAAGCCGCCCAAACCGACCGGCAACAGGTTGACGACCAAGTCCCGTGGCAGCATTTCATGTTCCCATTCGCGCACCATATCCACTCGCACTGTGTCGGGTGCATCGTGTTGCGTCGATGTTTCCTGCAGCCAGGGATCAATGGCGAGCACATTGCCAATCCGGTAGCGCTTCGCAAGCCAGGCAAGCACAGCCGCCGATTTTCCCACCAGCGAACCAATTTCGATGACATCTCCCGTGGGAGCGCTGGAAAAAATCGCCATCATCGCCGCAATCTTGTGCTCGTTCGATTCGCCGTAAATATTGCCGGCCAGGCGAAACACTGCGGCGATCTCAAGGTCGCTCAGATCGCTTGCGCCTCCGGCGCATTCATCGATAAAACGCCTGTAGTTGGCCACCTTGTCCATCAGCCTGTTAAAACGCGCCATTTCCCGTTTGACCGGGGAGCCGCCAACCAGCCGTATGGCAAGATTGTTTTCTGATATGAAGCGGGCCAGCCACGAATAGACGGCCGCCACCGGCGCGTACACGCGGGTGATGTTGCGTTTTCCAACCAATTCCAGAAAGCGGTCGGGAAAGGTTGGCTCATGAACATAAGGCAACACGATTAATTCGCCTATCTCGCCGGCCAGCTCCGCATCCCACTCGGATGACGCCGCAGTCACATTCTCATCGCGTTCCCGCGCGGCTTCGAGATATTCCCGCCCATCGGGATGCGTGGCGGGGAATACCAAGATTGCCGGTTCCGTCCGATTATTGGCGGCGTATGCACCTGATTGCATCATTCGTTCTTTCTGACAAGGCATATTCAGCCGGTTGAGCACGGCAGAAAAATATTTCAGACTAAATCCATTTCGGCGAGCATGCACCGGACCGCACTCGGCTCATTGAACATGAGCACATCCATGATCGATAGCCCCGCAACGTGTTCGCCCTTCCCTTGAGAATAGGCGACCGGACGCGAGCGCAAAAAATAAAGCGACAACGCCTGCCGCGAGAAGTCGGCGCGATTGTATAAATCCATGCCGCCAATCGAATTGACATAAATGTCGGCTTGTTCTTGCCGACAGATGTCCAGAATGCGTTCCTGCCCCTTCAAATGGGTGTTTTTATAGATGCGCGAGGTGCTGACGATTTCCACCTCCAGCGACAAATAATGCACGATTTCATGAAGGCTGTTGAGTAAAAACGCATCAAGCCGGGTCGATGGATATTTGATGACGCGTTCCAGCAGAGTGGATGCCTGTGCATAACATGGCGCTTTTCCGTAGGCTAGGCGAATGGTGCGCAGCAATTTTTCCCGCCAACCTTGCTCGTCGTCCAATTCAATTTCGCAAATCAACCTGTTCTGACTGGCGCCGCGTAGCGGCATCGTGAAAGTATGAGGGGTGCCATTGAGCAATAGCCGATTTCTATTGATCCAGCCGCGATTAATAAAATTCACATCGTCAAACACCACAAATTTATCCGCCGCCGCCATTAGCTGAAAATAACCCATATAGGGCAGAAAATAGGGTTGCATGATGGCGACAGTCTTCATTTTCTACTGCCATGCTCCGTTGCAACGAGACGATTGTTTCTGACTGGTCGCAGACAAGGATTTGCCCGAATCAATATTCGCTTTGTGGCGCTTTTGTAGTCGCATAACTCTCCTTTTGTTGGGCAACCTGCCTCAACCGCACTTAACTAAGCCAGAACTTTACTCGGCCATCCACACTACTTTGTTTGCACTTGGAAATGGCGCGGGAAGTTCATGTGCCTGACGGGTCTGAAAATGGATTGAGCAACACAACTCCGCTACGTTCAACGTCACGCACATTGCGTGTGACCAGCGTCAAGCCATGTTCAAGAGCGGTGGCCGCCAACAGCCCGTCGATAACCGGCAAAGGGTCGGGCGAATTGATACTGCCCCACCTTTGTGCGATATTTTCGGTGATTGCCAATATACGCCCTTGCATTTTGGATAGCACATCGACAAGGCGATGCTCAAGTCGTTCTGCTTGAATGGGGTCGCGTCGTCTCAAACGCTCAATGCCTTGGCGAATTTCTCCGACAACCAGCACCGAAAGAAACAAATCATCGGGATCGCAATTATCGTACCAAATTTTGACGCCAACATCTGTCCGTCCGCCTTTTTGTAGCTCAGACAGAATGTTGGTATCAATCAGGAAGCCCATTCCGGCGCCTCTCTACCCAAATCCCGCAAACGCGCAGTGTCTGCTTCGGTCATACCTTCTGTTATGGAGGCGAGCAAGGTTTTGAGGTTGCGGTCAACCGGTTTGGCAAACGGGGCTTGCGAAAGCAGTAATACTCGCAGGGGAACGCCATCGGGAACACTATCGGGCAAACGAATAATGTGTTGATGGGAAATGGTTTCAAATTCTATTACGTGCATTTTCGATCTCCTTATGCCTACCATTTAGCACTGCAATACCCTGCGCACAGGCAAAGCCTTGCCCAACTCAAGAACAGGCTGGTCAATTTTCAGCTTTTCCTCAATTTCAACCAATATGTTATACATGTTTTCAGCGGCTTCGCAGCCCAGGTTAATTAGTGCGGAATTTTTTTCCCCGTCATTGGCAAGATGGGCGCTAGCGATGTTAATGCACGGCACAAATAATAGATGTTGCGCTCGCATTCGCGCCATGCGTCTTGCAGCCGAAGTGTCGAAACGTTGTCTGTCATAGCAATATGCCGGTCTGCTTGGCGATGGAAAAAATGGGCGGGTGGGTTTTGCGCGATGGATAATCCAGCAGTACATCTATTTTTTGCTCTCCCAGCTTCATTTGAATCTTGGTCAGGAAGGCAATTTCAGTTCGCGCTATGGCATCGCCGTCAACTTGATCCGTTTCGATCAGAAGGTCGATGTCTCCCCCTCGCTTGTTGTCATCCACTCTTGATCCAAACAGCCACACACTGGTTCCTGCGCCAAAGGTCTCAGCTACGGTTGCGCGAATGATGGCGCACTGTCGCTCGGTTAGTCGCATCATTATCCTTTTATTTCGTTGCGCCGACCGCGAGTCGTCATGCCAAGTGAGTCCCGGATCAGTTCAATAATGAAATCAACCTGTTCATCGGATAAAGCAGGATAAATCGGCAAACAAATTACCTGCTCCGCTGTTCTCCTCGCCACCGGCAAATTTGCATGCGCCGCGGAAGGCATCCCCCGGTACATTGGAAAATCGCTTATCAACGGGTAAAAATAACGCCGCGCACAGATGCCGTTATCTTGCAGCTTTTGATACAACGCATCCCGGCTGAGCGGATATTCAGTTTGCACTAGAATCGGAAAGTACGCGTAATTAGATACTTTCTCCCCCGTGTCCGACAAGCAATGAATGCCTGCGATATCCACCAGGCCTGCGCGATAACGCGCATCAATGACTTTGCGCCGTTGCAGGGCGGCATCTATGCTTTTCAGTTGCAGCAGACCGAAGGCGGCGTTAATCTCGCTCATTTTACCGTTGATGCCGGCGGCTACCACAGTCACTTCGTCCACGAAGCCAAAGTTTTTCAGATGGTCGATATGCCGTTTCGTCTTGGCATCCGGGCAGACGATGGCGCCGCCTTCAAAGGTGTTGAACACTTTGGTGGCATGAAAACTCAGCACCGACAGGTCGCCGTGATTGAGCACGCTGCCCTCATGTCCCTGCACGCCAAAGGCTGGCGCCGCGTCGTAGATGACTTTAAGGCCGTAGTTGTCGGCAATTTTTTGGATGCGCGCTACATCGCAGGGGCGCCCATAGCAATGCACCGGCATAATGGCGGTGGTTTGCGGGGTGATGGCAGCTTCGATCCTGTCCGGGTCGAGGTTGAGTGTGGTCGGGGTTATGTCCACAAACACGGGCTTGATGCCGTTCCATAGCAGCGAGTGCGCCGTTGCCACAAAGGAATACGGCGTGGTAATGACTTCGCCCGTGATACGCAGGGATTGCAACGCGGTAATCAGGGCGATGGTGCCGTTGGCGAATAGGGCAAGGTGCTTGACCCCCAGATAATCGCACAGCGCCTGTTCCAACTGCTGGTGAAACGGGCCGCCGTTGGTCAGGATTTTGTTGTCCCATATTTGTTGCAGATAGGGGATGAACGCTTCCAGCGGAGGAAGGAAGGGCTGCGTTACATATATCGGTGGCGTTTTCCGGTCTTCTAACATGTAACGCTGAGTAGATAATTAATGGATGGTTTCTCAGCCGCAGCCAAGGCTTGCTCGCGCATCGGCAACCAACTCGACGAGGTGCTCTTCGAATACCTTGCCCATATAGTCCGATTCGTGGAAATACTTGTCCATGAGTTGTTTTGCCGCCCTGCCGACCTTGCCACGGTATTCAATGTCACGAATCAGGTGATTGGCGAAAGCAATATATTGATCCGTATCTTCGGCAAGCATCATCAGACTTTCGCCCGTTGCGGGATCCAGGAATAGCGCCCGGGCTTCGACGATGTCCCGATCGCTATCCGAACCTTCCGTAATGGAGGCGAGGATTGAAGTCAAGCCGATATGCTCCGACTCTGCGCCCCGCTTCAAGACATAGGCATTGCCCGCCGAAAAGGTTTGAGCCATGGTGAATCCGGTGGGCAAACCGAAGCAATCGAGGTGGATGTCCAGAACGCGGGAGAATATTTTCGTGTCTACCCAGCCCATGAACAGGCAACGATCCGCAAGCCCCCGTTCTCTGAACATGTTGGCAATACGGTTCACAACAGGTTCGTTCTCATGCCCGAACCACAAATACGCCGCACCGGGACTTTGCCGCAGGATAAGCGCAACAACATCTACAAAGGCATCGTCGAGCTTTTCTGCCCGGGCAATCGTCCCCAGCAGGGTCGAGAATTTTTTGTGTAATTGCGCCCGTATGTCCGCAATTTTGGCGAGTTGCTCCACGCTTTCCGGCGATCCGATGGCGGGGAAGGGGTAGGGTGAGGGCGCAGTAACCGTTTGCCATGGGCGCCCCCGGATCAGCTTCGTCCCCCGTCCGAAAGAGGTGAAGGCAAAATAGGCGTTAAGCCGCGGAGCATCGATGCTGTGAAACAGCATGGTAAAATAGACTTGTAGCGGCGCCAGGCCGATGGATGAGGCAAGACATGCGATTGCTTCGTAAGAGGAAAAATAGACGGCTATGGAAACCCTGTCCCGGCGCGATTGCTCCCTGACCGACACCAGCCTCGCCGCCATATCGTCATCGAGTGGGGGGGGGCTTTGCGCGTCGAAATCGACAAGCGGAATCCCCCACTCTTGACACTTGGACGTGAGCGCTTGCGGGGACTCGACCAATGTGTAAACAACCGGGAGTATCCGGCGGTTTTTTAGCTGCGCAACCTGCTCAAGTATAGTCATCAGCAACGTGAAGCCCGAGCCGAAGGCGATGGAATAGTCGACAATGAACGCAACCACCGGCGGCCCATCCGATGCGCCTGGAAATGGCAGCTCCGGAAGTTCTTTGCGAAGGCTTTCTCCAGCCTCGACGAACAAGGGATTGAGCTTGTCCATGCACCACGCCCATTGTTCCTGAGTATGGGGAGACAGTGCCGCCGTCTTAAAAATAAACTCGTGTAGCCGCAAGGCATTACCAAAATCGCCTTTTGCAAGCGTGGCCGCTATCAGCGGGACGGCAATATTCTCAACCAGATGCTTCTTATGGCTTTGTGGCGCGGTTCTATCGAAACCGCACATTGCCAAAAAGTGGGTCTGTTCTGTAATGTGGTTCCTTTCCAGCAGATAATGCACCGTATCCGCCCATAAATCCGGGGCGACCTCCTGCTCTAAGGCGTTGGCGATTATTTTGCAGGTTAAGTGTTGTGCGACATCGACGTCCGCCGGCATCAGTCGCTCTGCCCGCGCCATGAGCTGCGTGGCCAAAGCGAATTCCTGCAATTTCCACAAGGCAAGTCCGAGCATGCCGTTCGCTTGCCAAACATTCGCATTCAGTTGAAGGGCGTGTTTTAAGTATTCGAATGCGCCCCGGCTATCTCCCCGTCCCAGCAATATGCTCCCAAGATTGAAAAGCGCATCGAAATGATTCGGGGAAATTTGCAGAATTTGTTGCAACACCGCTTCGGCCTCGTGAATATTGTGGCCCGCAAGCAGCGCGGTCGCTTTCTTCGAAAGATCGTCGATGTGCGACACGGGCGCAGGCTGCCAAGACAGAGGAGACATCGCATGCCGATAATTTATCTTGTACGAGAATAACGTCTTGCGCGCGAATGTTGAATTTTCATTCGATTTCATAGGGTAGGCATTCTGTTCGGGTAAGGCGGGCCGTTTCCACGATTTCCGCAGAAACAGGTTAAATAAGTCTCCACATTATACGGGTGAACGCAAAATAGATGACAAAGTTGTTTAGAACCACCATGTTACACGTCCTGGCAAGCGGTCAACTGAGCTTTCTAGGTTCAAGCCCGTAGTGTATCAGCGATGCCACAGGCGCTCCAATGAACAAGCTGTCGGCACGGTAAATTTGTTCTCAGAAATTCATGATTGAAATCAATGATAGCCAACAATTATGAAAGTCGCGGTCGTAGGGTGGATAAGCGTAGCGCATCCACCGTGCCAGAGCAAGAAAGGTGGATGCGGCTCGCGCTTATCCACTCTACATTTTTTCTGAGAACAAATTTACCGTGAAGCTTGTCGGCTTTATGTCTTGCGCGACGGCAATAGACCGGAGCAGCAGCGCGCCCGCGAGACGATTCGGCCTGTTTGTGGTTTAACCTAGAAACCTCCGTTGAACGGGCTGGAGTGTGCGGTTTTCCGGGTGCAGGGCAAGGCGCAACGCTGAAGAATGTTGTTCCATTCTGAGAAGTTGCAACGCCGCCATGCGCCCGGAAAATCGTGCAATCCAGCCCGTAGCGTTCTCACCAAACGGGTACACGCAAAATGCATGACAAAGCTGTTTAAAACCAGCATGTTACACATCCTGGCAAGCGGTCAACGGAGGTTTCTAGGTTTAATGCAGGCTCGCGGTTTGAGGCATGTCGCCGCCCATGTCATCGGCGGTATCGATCACCATCGAGTGCAATTCCACGTCGAACCATTCCCAAAACATCTTGAGCGTGCGCTTTTTCGGCCAACATTCTTCATCGATGCACCACGATGCCAGCTCCATGTCGAAAATCTGCTCAAACATGTCGTCGATGTAGGCAACGGCTTCCTCCGGTTCATCGAATTCCGGGATCAGCAGCGCGCTACAATCCACCCGTAGCGTCTCCAGAGTGAGATCGAGGTCCCAGTCCGGCGTTTCCTTTAGCCAGTCGAAAAACAGTTGCCTCGGTTTGATTACGGCAAGGCTGCGGTCAACGTATTCCATGGGTAATCCTTTCGTTGTAATCGTGGATGACGAGCGTCCGCCCCAATATACCCGCCCGCGTCCTCATTGCGCAAGTGCAACGCTACAGGCAGCAACGGCAACCGCCTCCGTCGCGGCGGCAAGCCGCGATCCGGGCGAAAGTATAAATTTACCTGGTTAGCGCTAATTCAGGTAAATTGGGTTATCAGGGTAAATTTGTTCTCAGAAATTCATGATGAAAATCAATGATGGAAAACGTTCGTGAATCCCGGACAATCTTAGCGCAACTTTGCTCGACGCTACTTGACTCATGGCGGCAACCCATAAAGACAAAACCTTTTTCACCGCAGAGGACGCAGAGGAAACCCCTCATGCTTTTCCTCTGCATCCTCTGCGGTGAATCGGTTTTTTCGTGCTGAGAACAAATTTACCATGATTGGGTTGCTGTTAAGCATCGACCCACATCTCGGCGATGCGCTGGAGTTCATCCTGGGTCGCCATGAATGCTTCAACCACCTGCGGGTCGAAATGCGCGCCGTTGCCTTGTTGGATGATGGTGACGGCTTGTTCGCGCGTCATGGCGGTTTTATAGGGGCGCACCGTCAGCAGCGCGTCGAACACGTCCGCCACCGCCATGAGGCGGGCGGACAGGGGAATGCTTTCGCCCGCCAGCCTATTGGGGTAACCCGAGCCATCCCATTTTTCATGGTGGCAACGGGCAATTTCCATCGCCATTTCCAGGAAATCGCCCCGTTCCCCCATGTGGTTGCCCGCCGTGCGCAACATTTCATAGCCGCGTTGCGCATGGGTTTTCATGATTTCGAACTCTTCCGGCGTGAGTTTGCCGGGCTTGAGCAGGATGTTGTCGGGTATGGCGATTTTTCCTATGTCGTGCAGCGGCGCGGATTTGGCGATGAGTTCGATATGCGGCACGGTCAATTGGGCGGCATATTTGGGCGCACCGGCCAATTGCTCCGCCAGCACCCGCACATATTCCTGGGTGCGGCGGATGTGGTTGCCGGTGCATTCGTCGCGAAATTCGGCCAGCGAAACCATGACCATGATGGATGATTCCTGCAAACGGTTGACTTCGGAAAGGCGGCGTTCCACCTCTTTCTTCAACCAGGCATTCTGGTCTTGCAGGAAATCATGCCAGGCCTTGACCTGCAATTGGGTTCTAACGCGCGCCAGCACGATCGGCGGACTGATGGGCTTATGGATGAAATCCACTGCGCCGACTGAAAAACCCAGTTCTTCGTCTTCGATTTCGGTTTTGGCGGTCAGGAATATTACCGGCACATGTTGCGTCGCCTCGGCGGCCTTCAGGCGGCGGCATACTTCGTAGCCGTCCATTTCCGGCATCATGATGTCGAGCAGCACCAGGTCCGGCGGTGCGGCAGCCGCCAGGTCGAGGGCTTTGGCGCCGTTGTTGGCTACTTTGATGCGATATTGATCCTTGAGCAGGCTGGCGAGCAGGCTCAGGTTGGCCGGGGTGTCGTCCACCACCAGCACGGTGGGGCGCTCATTGGTCGAGGGGGTCATCCTAGAAACCTCCATTGAACGGGCTGGAGTGTGCGGTTTTCCGGGCGCAGGGCATACCCGACAGCCTGACGGCTTGGGCACAAGAGGCGCAACGACGAAGAATGGTTGTTCCATTCTGAGAAGTTGCAACGCCGCCATGCGCCCGGAAAACCGTGCAATCCAGCCCGTAGCGTTCTCACCAAACGGGTGAGCGCGAAATATATAACAAAATTATTTAGTGCCGTCATGTTACACATCTTGGCAAGCGGTCAATGGAGGTTTCTAGGATCATGGGCTATCCTTCATTGGGTGCGGCAACCGGCAGTTTCGCCAGCAGTGCCAGTGCCGCGTCAAATTCAAAATTTTGCAGAGACGTGGCGATGCGCTGCGCGACTTGCGGCGACAGGGCATGGGCGAATTCCCGATGATGATTTTCCCACAGTTCGATGGCGTCGCTATCGCCTTCGCTCAATAATTGCCGCAGTTGCGGCAGGCAATCGGGCAGCTTGCCGGGCTGGGGCGGCGTAGCCGCTTCCGCTACGTCTTGCTCCCCGGCGAAGTGCTGTTGCAACGCGGCGAGCAGCGGCGCAAGCAGTGGCATCAGCGCGGCCAGGGCGGCGTCGGCGGCGTCGGCTTGCCGCGCTTTGCAGTGCCGTTCGAGGTCGCCGGCCAAGGGCTGCACGTCGTTGGCGCCGAGGGTGCCGGCCAGCCCCTTGAGCGTGTGCGCCAGCCGTTCGGCCTCCGCCCATTGCGCATTGGCGAAATAATGCGTAAAGGTGTTGTTGCAGTCGGCATAGTCGCCGGCGAACATGGCCAGCATTTGCAGGTACAATTTCGGCTTGTTGCCGGCGCGGCGCAAGCCGCCCACGGTATCCAGCCCCGCGATGTCCGGCAGTGCCGGGGACGGGGGATAGAGGGCAGAGGACGGGGATTGAGGCGCTTTTTCTGTCTTCTGTCCTCTGTCCTCTGTCTTCTGATCAAAATAGCGCGCCAGCATGGCGTATAAATCGTCCGGTTCTATCGGTTTGCTGAGATGGCCATTCATGCCCAGCGCCAGGCAGCGTTCACGCTCTTCGACCATCGCATGCGCCGTCATGGCTACGATAGGCAGCGGGAAATAGCGCGGATCGGCGCGCAGCCGCCGGGTTGCATCAAAGCCGTCCATCACCGGCATTTGCAGGTCCATGAATACGACATGGTAATGGTCGGGAGCCACAGCCGCCAGCCGGTCGAGCGCTTCCTGGCCGTTATTGGCGACCGTGACTTCGATGCCGCGGCTTTCCATTAGTTCGACCGCCAGTTGCTGATTGATCGGGTTGTCTTCCACCAGCAGCACGCGCATTCCGTTGAGGTTCGCGTCGATGCGGCTATCCAGGCTGCCGCTATGTTCATCGACGGTGTTGCCGGTCAGGGTGTTGAGCAGCTTGCGCAACGCTTCCGGCAAGACCGGCTTGGCCAGGAAGTGCTGCGCGCCGAGACGTTCGGCGGCTTCGTGTATCATTTCCGAATCGTAGGCGGAAACCACCACCGACAGCGGCGGGGTGTCCATGCCGCTGTTGTGCAGCGCCCGCAGCAAGGCGCCGCCATCCATCTCCGGCATCACCCAGTCCACCAGCAACAGGTCATATGGCTGACCGGCTTCGCACGCCTGCTTGATCGCGTCCAGCGCCTCCGCACCGCTCGCGGCGCACGCAACCTGCCGTCCCGGCGCTACGCCGACACCCAGCGCGGTGAGCAAATCGGCCAGCACCAGCCGGGCTTCGGGCTGGTCGTCGACCGCCAGCACGCGCAATACGTCCACGCCCGGCAACACCGCGACCGCAGGCGCCGTCGGCTGGGCTACCGGGAATCGGGCGGTGAAGATGAAGCTCGAACCTTCGCCCGGCGTGCTTTCGACCCAGATGCGCCCGCCCATCAGCTCGACCAGTTTTTTCGAAATGCTTAACCCCAAGCCGGTGCCGCCGTATTTGCGGGTGGTCGAGCCATCGGCCTGAGTGAATTCCTGAAACAGGTTGCCCAGTTGTTCGGGCGTCATGCCGATGCCGGTGTCATGCATGGTAAAGCGCAGCAGCACTTCGTCAGCACTGCGCTCATCGGTGCTGATGGCCAGTTTGACATAGCCCTGGTGGGTGAATTTGACCGAATTCGATAGCAGGTTGGTGAGTATCTGGCCCAGGCGCAGCGCATCGCCGAGCAACGCCCCGTTTTCGCCGAGCAGCAGCGGATCGGTGATGTCGAACAGCAACTCGATTTCCTTTTCGCGCGCGC
Source organism: Sulfuricellaceae bacterium (assembly GCA_041674485.1). Lineage (GTDB taxonomy): Bacteria > Pseudomonadota > Gammaproteobacteria > Burkholderiales > Sulfuricellaceae > JAGXQV01. Next base: position 5,043 of record JBAYVP010000062.1, on the reverse strand, counting down.
GCTGGCGCAGCAGCGACAGCGAATTGCCGGCCACGTCTTCGAGGATAAAGCGCGCTTGTTCCAGTTCCAGCTTGCCGGCCTCCACCTTGGAAAAATCCAGGATGTCGTTGATGATGCCGAGTAGCGACTTGGCCGCGTTATGCACTTTGTCGATATAGTCCCGCTGGCGCGGCGTCAGGTCGGTTTTGAGCGCCAGATAGGCCATGCCGATGATGGCGTTCATCGGGGTGCGGATTTCGTGGCTCATGTTGGCGAGGAACATCGACTTGGCGCGGGTGGCCTCCTCGGCCTTGCGGTTGGCCGCTTCCAGCGCCTGCTGCGCCTGCTGGCGCAGCTTGATGTCCCGCTCGATTGCCTCGGCCATCGCGTCGAAAGTCGCACCCAGCGCCAGCAATTCTTCGACGCCGCGTTCGCTGCCGGCGTCCCGCACCGTGGCACTGTAAACCGCCGACCCCTCTGCTTTGCCGCCTATTCCTGTGCGGGTGGAATAATCTCCCTGCGCCAAGCGTCCGGCAGCCTGGGATAGTGCGTCTATCGGCTGCAAGACCCGGCGGCGGATCACTTGGGACGCAACCAATACCATCGCGAAGGTGAACAATACGCTGCCGAAAGTCAGTAATATCCAACGCTCCAGGTCTTTCGCCGCCGAGGCGACAGCGGTGTTGGTGCGTTTATCCACCATGGAAGCCAGTCCTATCACGGACTTGGCCAGATTGGATTTGAGCTGATTGTAGTTTTGGCTATGCACTTGCCGGCTGGCAAACTCCAGGTTGGGCTTGCCGTCCGAGACGAAATCCTCGGTGACCGGGTCGTAAAGCCCTTGGGTGGCGGCGAACGCAATCTGCTCGACCTGTTTCATTGCCTCGGTCGCGGCGAAAACCTTGCCGAGCGCATCAAATTCATCGATGCTGAATCCCAGCGATTTCATACGATTCGCCAGAGAATGCAGTTCGCCATTTTGCGGAAAACGATGCTGAATCTCACCGGCAATCGCCATGTCCCAATAAGCGCCGGGAACATAGTTTTCCGGCTGGGGCTTCTCGCCCTGGCGGATCGCCAGAATGTCGTAGTAATACGTCAGATAGCGCGTCTGGCCGGTGCTGGTGTAAGCCCTTACCAGGTGCGTCAACTGTTCGGTTTCTTGTTGCAACTCGTTGGCCAGCGACATGGCGCGGTGCCGGTGGTCCTGCACCGTCACCACGCCGTCGTGCGCCTGCTGGATCATCAGCAGAAATATCGCGTTGGCACTCAACGCGAACACCACCGCCAATGAAAACCACAAGGAGAATTGCTTGAGTTTCAGTGCGTTCGTCTTGCGCCTGGGCGCAAGCGTCAGCGCAGGCGAGGACGCCACGTAAAGTTGAGCGTTGCGTAACGCGATTGCGGCGACCGAGGCCAGGGTTTGCGCACGTTTCAAGTCGGCGGCGCCAAAGCCTCGCGCGCGACGCGACGCGAGCACCAGCAAGCCAAGCTTCTCGCCATGGGCGACCAGCGGCAGCCATAGCAATGCGCCGAAATCCGTATTGATCCGCGCCTCCGGCGGGGATGCCGACAAATCGTTGACAATGTCGCCGGTTTCATGCGCGGCCATGGCGGCGAAGCGGCTGCTATCCTTAAGCTTGGCGAACGCTTGCGTAGCGTCCTTGCCGAACGACTGATCCAACTTGTAGTCGCCGCTGTCGGCGGCGTACAGAAACACCGCGCCATAATCCGCCGTGCTGTTGCGCCCTTCGAATTCCTTGAGCAGGGCGGCAACCACCGCAGCAGGCTTGAGGGAATGATTGAGGTCGGTGACGGCGCGTTGCAGCAAGGCCACCTCGCGGTAGCTTTCCAGCGTTTCGCGCGCCGCCGAACGGCGGGCGTGTTCGGATTCAAGTACGCCTTGCAAGGCATGGACGAGAAAACTTCCACAGATTTCCGCCTGCGCGCCTGCGCTTCCTGCCGGCAGGTGCAGCAGCAGCAGCCCCACGCGCTCCTCTTCCAGTATCAGCGGGAAGGCTTGCACATCCGGCGCGCCTTCAGCCAAATCGTGGCCGGTCTCGTTGATTTCCGCCAGCACCTTGCCGTCGATCTGTAGCGCCACGCTGCTGCCCGGCGGCAGCAAGGGGCGCGCCATATCGAATTGCCGACGCACCCAGGCGGGCTTGAGATGATTTTCTGCTTTTATCATCCTGGATTTCTCGGTTGAGGGGGGAGAGCGTGTGGTTATGGGCGGGCACGTGTGCCCACGCGGAAATAACCTTCGCGCTCCGCCAGGCTAAGGTCGGGTAAAGATAACAGGGGCGCCATTCGGCACTAGGCAGTAAATTAAATTAGCCTTGCTTGCAACGCAGCTATTTTGCACGACTTTGACGGTCTTGTTGTCAATGACCGTCAAAGTCGATGACGACGCGGCATAATCATTGGTGGTGACGGTCGCAGTGTTCCCGTTCAATACGCCGGTATAGGTTTGCGTAGCGGTCAATGGCGTGGGATTCGATTTGAGCGTTAGGTTGTTTCCGCTCTGCGTAATGATATAAACCATGGTAAACCCCTGATAGTTTCCCGTCCATGCACCCGAATAATCGGCGGCTGTCGGCGTTGTCGCCTGCGACGCTTCCCATGCGCCGATGGCATCCGCAAAAGCCGATACGGTGCCTACGGCGCTCACCGCGCCGCCGGTATACGGACCCATGATGGAAATCACGCCGGAAGCGTCAACCGCCAGGCAGTTGCCGCTTGCCTGATAGCATCGGTAGTTATATTGCTGATATTGGCCGGGCGTGGCTGTCCCGGTGAAAATGCCGGGGAAATTGGCTTCCGCATAGGCAAACACCTGACTATCCGTAATGGCGCAGGCCGTGGTGGAGAATAGGGCAAATAACAGCATGGCGGTTAATGTCTTGAATGCGTTCATGGTTACTCCGGGGGTGTATCGAAAAATACGAACCTGAAATTAGCCTCATTTTACCGTAAAGCCCGGCCAATGTTTTCCCATTTGCCGTCCTGCATATCGACACGTCGGCAGGGGGGCGGCGGGATTTCGGCGCTATCGTCCGTTCCCGCCGGTTTCCGGTTTTTCCACCCGAATCACATTGGGGCGGCCTTCTTCGCCGGTATAAAAAACCGCCAGCTTGACGGTTTCGCTTCCCCGGTTTTTACCGTTGTGCGCCAGATTTTGCACTTCGACAATAGCTTCGCCCGGCTTGAAGACAAGCGTCTTGTCGCCGGATATTTCCACCTCCAGGGTTCCGGCCAGCACATAGGCGTATACCGGCACGGTGTGCAGATGCCAGCCGGTCTCCACGCTGGGCGGAATCTCCACGATCATGGCGGTCACCTCGGGGCGCTCGGTTTTGAGGTAAACGTGTTTTTGACCGTTTCCGGCGGTGGTGGTGACAAGGATTTTCTCCGCCTTGACTGCGCCCACATAGCCTTCGGCCTGAACTGGCGTGACAACGGCACACAGGAGGGTAAGGAAAAATTCGAGTTTCAAAAAGCGGGTGTTCATGATGGTTCCTTGTTTGCATATAAAAATAATTCTGAAAAATGCAGATCAATACAGAAAGCCGAACATCCAAAGCGGTATCTTGTTCTTGAAGCCGACTTCAATATCGTCGGCTGCGACAAAAGCATCCGCCGCCCCGCTGACTTGTTTGAACCCCTTCTTCTTGCCGCCTATCTCGAAGGTATGCCGGCCATTGACGATGAAATCGCCGCTGCCGGCAAGCTCCACGGTGCTTTCCAGCAAGGGGGAATGTATGCTGTGAGCATTGCGCAACTGATTGACGAAGAACAACTCACGCAACGCTCCGGTATTGACCTCGTCGGCAATGGCGTACATCAGGTTGCTGTTTTCCAGCAATATCTTTTCCGGCTTGGTCAGCACTTCATATCCCCTGCCCTGTGAGCGCACCAGATTGAGCAATTTCGCATCTTGCAGCTTTTCCAGGTACTCGTACAGACGGGGGCGGGAAATATCCGTCGCCTCGGCCAGTTTGACGATATTTGGCACGAACGGCACGCTGGTCGCCAGCAGATAAAGCAGTTTCTTGATCTTCGACACCTGCCTTGGCTCGATGCGGTTCACGAGCGGCAGGTCCACCTCAAGAATGTGATTGATAACTTCACGCAGCTTGAATTTATAGAGCGCTTCACCTTCTAGGAAAAATGGGTAATAACCGGTCTGGAGATAGTCGCGGAATTCCTTCAGCGGTTTAATCTCCCGGCATAGCTCGCCGGCTATTTGTTGGTGAGCGCCGAGCAGCGTTTCCAGTGTGTAAGCCGGGTGTGCTTGCCGATGGATGAAGTTGACGTACTCCCGCAGTGAAAGCCCGTGCAGATTATAGATAATGGCGCGACGACTCAGGTCGCCCTTCTGTTTGGCGATCTGCAACAGGCTGGAGCCGGAAAAAACCAGCCGCATATCCGGCAAGGCATCGTAGATGGATTTTACATGCACCGACCAGTCGGGGTATTTGTGGATTTCATCCAGGAAAAGCGCCGTTCCGCCAAGCTGGTGAAACTCCCTGGCGAAGTCGAACAGATGACGTGCCTGGAAATAGGGGCTATCGACCGATATATACAGCGCGTTGCCGCCATCGCGATAGGCCTCCTTGACATGCTGGAGCATCAGGGTGGTCTTTCCCGTTCCTCGCGCCCCCAGGATGCCGATACAGCGTTCGCCCCATTCAATCCGTCCATAGAGGTAACGTTTGGTCGGGGTCAGGCTATCAAGAAGTCGTTGCTGCTCACGGAAAATGTATTCCATTTGCCTTTCTCTGGCTATTTTGTAAATTCAATTTTACATTGTTTAGGTATTTTTGATAAGAGTATTTTACAAAATTGAGCAACCCGGCAAGTCATTTTTTCAGGGTAAATTTGTTCTCAGAAATTCATGATGAAAATCAATGATGGAAGACATTCATCCTAGAAAGCTCAGTTGAACGGGCTGGAGTGTGCGGTTTTCCGGGTGCAGGGCAAGGCGCAACGACGCGGAATGGTCGTTCCATTCCCTTCTCAAGGAGTTGCAACGCCGCCATGCGCCCGGAAAACCGTGCAATC